>JANMJM010000079.1:0-14722 GCA_031371345.1 Vicinamibacteria bacterium | reverse complement strand
GTTCGCTACCGCGACATCTGGATTCGTCCGCTCGATCGTTAGTCATGCGAATCACCGTCGCCGGCAGTTTCCTGCTTTGCTCGCTCACCGTGTCGCCGCTCGCGCAGACGGAACTCGCGCGGTCGCTGCCGCAAGCCGCGACTCCGTTGCCGTCAGAGTCGCAGTCGGCCGACATCGGAGGGTTCTCATTCCTTGTGTATGGCGATACGCGCAGCCGGGTCGACGGCGTCGATCTCCAGCCGGACCATGTGGCGATCGTCAAGGGCATGCTCGCCGCCATTGACCGTCAGCAGCACACGCCGTTCCCGGTGCGATTCGTATTGTCGACGGGCGACGGCGTGACCAACGGACGCGAGGCCGCGCAGTGGAACCGGAGTTTTCTAGACGTCGTCTCTCGACTCGTGCGGCAAGGTAACGTCTCGTACTTCATGGCGGCCGGTAATCACGATGTCACGTCAGCCGCCGTCGACGCCCCCGGGCGAGTCGTAGGCCTCGCGAACTTCCTCGCCGTCAATAACGCGTTCATCCCCGCCGACGGCGCTCCTCGGCGTCTTGCGGGCTATCCCACGTATGCCTTTGGCTATGGAAACACGTTTTTCCTGACACTCGACTCGAACGTAGCTTCGGACGATGCGCAGTTCGCATGGGTGAAAGCGCAGCTCGAGGGGCTCAACCGATCGCGTTACGCCAATATCGTCGTCTTCATTCACCACCCGGTGTTTTCGTCGGGGCCGCATGGCGGCCCGATTGTCGAGACCGCGACCGCCGCGCTTCGATTCCGTTACATGCCGCTCTTCAACGCCCATCACGTGAACGCCGTGTTCTCCGGCCATGATCACTTGTTCGAGCACTGGATCGAGCGCTACGAAGATCTTTCCGGCGCCCATCGCATGGATTTGGTCACCACAGGTGGCGGCGGCGCGCCGCCCTACCCATACGTGAGCGAACCGGACACGCGCGATTTCAGCTCCGCGAACAAGGCCAAACTGGAGCATCTCGTCAAGCCCGGGCTGAACGCCGGCGACACGCCGTATCACTTCGTCATCGTTCGAGTGGACGGCCCTCGCCTCAGTATGGAAGTGGTGGGCGTTGAGTCGGGGAAAACATTTCGACCGTATCACTCGTCGCCGACTGTCACACTCGGCAATCCGTAACGACTATTGCGAGGCCGGGTACCGCGCGTGGCATGCGTCGCAGGCAACGACGAGCGCGCCGCCGGCCTTGAACATCGCATTCACATCTCTGGCTTGCGCGGCTTTCGCCGCGTTCTCTGCGGCGTCGATGAAGTCGCGCGCCTGCGACATCCACACGCCCTGGTCACGCGCGCGCGGCGCCATCATCAGCAGATTGCCGGTCTCTGCCAGTGTGAGCGCGTGGTGTTCGACCTTCTCCCACTCGTCTTCGTTGGCCGGCGCGCCGGTCAGCTCGCCATTCACCCACACGGCCGACTCGAAGACGACGTCGGCGGTCGGCTCAACAGTGGCGCCCATCAATTCCTTCACCGTCATCACCGGTTTGTACGGCGCCGCCCGTGAGCAGGCTGCGGCCGCAAGAATCACCAGCACGGAGAGAGACATAACCTGTCGCATGTGGCGTCGCCTGGGGAGGTGGATGTTATACTCGCGGCCTTCCAAATTCTCGGCATTTCTTCCGGGAGCGCCTCATGTGCGACGGCCGTCGGACTCGGGTTACCGGCTTTATCTTCGCGGTCGCGATCGGCCTTGGTAGTCCTGCGTTCGCGCAGGTTGATTTTTCAGGCCACTGGGGTGTGCGCCAATACGAAGATCAGGAAGATCGTGCGCCCGGCGGCGAGCTGGGCGATTTCACCGGCATCCCCCTCACAGAGGCGGCCCGGCGCAAGGCCGAGACATGGGACGCCGCCCAATACGGCCAGAAGGAATATCAGTGCCGCCCTCACGCGGCGAACTTCATCTTCCGCAGCGTCCATCCCGTCCGTATATATAAGGATGTGGATCCGGTCACCGGCGAGCCGATCGCGTTCCACGCCAACTTCCGCAATTTGGTCGACCGGGCGGTCTATCTCGACGGGCGCCCGCATCCTCCAGAGGAAGCCGCTCACACGTGGGGAGGGTTCTCGACAGGGAAGTGGGAAGGCGACGTGCTGAACGTCAGGGTGACCCACATCAAGGACTACATCATTCGACGCGACGGTCCGCCGCTCAGCGACAAAACAGAAATTCACGAGCGTTGGATGCGCCACGGCGATGTGCTGACGGTCGTGCAGATCATTTACGACATGTATTTGTCGGAGCCCTACATCATCTCCACCGACTTTCTCTACGATCCACGATTGCAGAACGACCCCCCGCAGCTCTGCGAAATCGAAGAAGAATCGGACGCGCCTCGCGGTTGGGTCCCGCATCATCTGCCCGGCACCAACCACGACAACGAAGAGTTCGCGGCCAAGCACGGCATGCCGGTCGAGGCCGCCAGGGGCGGAGCGGAAACGGCGTATCCGGATTTTAGAAAAAAGATGGCGAAAGCTGGCGGGAAATGAAGGTCGCGCTGACGGCGGCGTTCCTCGCCGCGCTCGTGCTGATCGCGCCGTTAGGCGCGCAGTCGAACCGCAACATCGGGACCGCGGTGAACACTGCCGTTGCCGGAGTGCACGTGTTGAAGGTGCGCGACAACGTCTTTATGGTGTCGGGAGCCGGCGGCAACATTACCGTCCTCACCTTCGATCAAGGTGTGCTGGTGGTCGATACCGGGTCGGGCGCCAGCGCCGACAAGGTGCTTGCGGTGATCAAGGAGCTGTCTGATAAACCGGTCGTGCACATCATCAACACGACCGCCGATGCCGATCATGTCGGCGGCAACGAGAAGCTCGCGACCAGTGGGCGCCGCATCCCGCGAGACATCGTGCAGGCCGACAGCAGCGGCGGTGGCGAAGGCCCGATGGTGATCGCGCGGGAAGAAGTGCTGGCGCGCATGAGCGCCCCGCCCGAGCCGCAGAAGCCCGCGCCCTTTCGCGCGTGGCCGACCGACGTGTACCACAATCCTTACAAAAAGCTGAGCGCGCATCTTCGCGGAGGCGAGGCCGTGCAGCTGAACCACATGCCGGCGGCGCACTCCGACGGCGACAGCCTGGTCTGGTTTCGGCACGCCGATCTCCTCATGACCGGCGACGTCTTCACGACGACAGCGTATCCGGTGATTGACGTGGAAAAAGGTGGAACGATCAATGGTGAGGTTGAAGCGCTGAACGCTATTCTCGATCTCGCGTTTCCGTTCTCGAGAATGGAAGGCGGCACGATGATCATCCCGGGGCATGGGCGCCTGAGTGATTTTGCCGATGTCACCTACTACCGCGATATGGTCACGATCGTTCGCGATCGCATTCAGGACATGCTCGGCAGGAAGATGACCTTGCAGCAGGTGAAGGCGGCGAAGCCGACGCTGGACTACGACCCACGTTATGGCTCGGGGGAAGCGTTCGTAGAAGCCGTGTACAAGACCCTCAGTACAAGTAAAAAGTAGAAACTAGAAACTAGAAAGTAGAAACTAGAAAGTAAAAACTAGAAAGTGAAGACACGAGTCATCCAGTGGGCGGCGATTGGGGCGATCGTGGCGGTGCCACTGATGTGGCCGGTCGGCGCGATCGGGCAGCAGGCGCCTGCGCGCGGAGCGCCGCCGCCGCAGGCCCCTCAGAGCCCGCGTGCGCTCGCATCAACCGACCTTACTGGCTACTGGGTGTCGCTCATCACCGAAGACTGGCGGTTTCGCATGATGACGCCGCCGAAAGGCGTGCGGAACAATTTTCCCCTCACGCCTGCCGGCGTGGCCGCGACCAATGCGTGGGATCCGGCGAAGGACGAAGCCGCGGGCGAACAGTGCCGATCATATGGAGCAGTGGGCGCCATCCGCCAGCCCGGACGTCTTCACATCACGTGGGCCGACGACCGCACGTTGAAGGTCGAATCGGAAGCCGGCACGCAGACGCGGTTGTTTCACTTCGACGCTGCGACGCCGCAAGGTGAGCCGTCGTGGCAAGGCTACTCGGTCGCGACGTGGGAGTATGCGGGCGGGCGACGAGGACGTGGCCCGATCCCTCAAACCGGAGACCTGAAAGTGCTGACGACGCGGCTGCGTCCCGGGTATTTACAGAAGAACGGCGTGCCTTACAGCGCGAACGCGGTGCTCACTGAATATTTTCACAAAACCACCGAGCCGAACGGCGATACCTGGCTCGTCGTCACGGCAGTCGTTGACGACCCGCAATACCTCACGCAGCCGTACGCGCGCAGCTCGAATTTCAAGAAGCTGCCGGACACGTTTAGCGGGTGGGAAGCGGAGGCGTGTACATCGCGATAGGGGGGAAGGGGTAAGGGGTAAGGGGTAAGGGGTAAAAAACATCACCGAGGGCGGGTTGACGAGAGTCGAGCCCGAGGTGGTTGCTCGGCGAGCGGGAGCGAGGGTTAGCTGTCACATCGCCGAGGGCGGGTTGAAGACAATCGAGCCCGAGGTGGTTGCTCGGCGAGCGGGAGCGAGCCGAGACTATTAAATAAGGATCATATGAAACCTACCATTGCATTACTCGCGCTGTGCGCGGCGGTCGTGAGCGCGCAACAGGATTTCCCGAATCCGTATCAGGCGGCCATGCGTAATTGGGGCACGCTGCCCGAAGGGCGGACGTGGGGCTCGACCGCCGGCGTCGAGATCGGCCCGAAGGGAGAAGTCTGGGCCATCGAACGATGCGGCGCCAACAGCTGCGACGGATCGAATCTGCCGCCGATTCACATGCTGGATCTGCATACGGGCAAGCCGGTGAAGAGTATCGGCGCGGGGTTGTTCGTGTTCCCGCACGGCCTGCATGTCGACCGCGACGGAAACGTGTGGGTGACCGACGCGCAGACGAGCAAGGACGGAAAGAAGGGCCAGCAGGTCATCAAGCTGAGTCCCGAGGGCAGAGTGCTGATGACGCTCGGCATGCCTGGCATGGCCGCGGGCGTTCCTGGTCATTTCAACGAACCGTCCGACGTGGTGACGGCGCCAAACGGCGACATCTTCGTGGCCGACGGCCATAGCGGCCAGAACGCGACCGTTCCGGCCAATTACGCGACGCGCATTATCCGGTACGACAAGAACGGAAAATTCATCAAGGAGTGGGGCAAGCTCGGCACCGGGCCAGGTGAATTCAGAAATGCCCACGCGCTCGCGATCGATTCGCGCGGCCGCATCTTCGTCGCCGATCGCGGCAACGCGCGGCTGCAGATTTTCGATCGCGACGGCACGTTCATCGACGAGTGGAAACAGTTCGGCCGTCCGAGCGGTTTATACATCGACAAGAACGACAAGCTGTACGTGATCGACGCCGACTCGACGGCGCAGAATCATCCTGGCTGGAAGAAGGGCATCCGCGTTGGCAGCGCGAAGGATGGGAAAGTCGAAGCCTTCGTGCCCGGCCATGAAGAAGGTGGGCCGGATGGCGCAGCGGGCGAGGGTGTGGTGGTGGGTCCCGACGGGAATCTCTACGCCGCCGAGAACACCTTGAAGGGGATTACTCGATACCTGAAGAAATAGGAGGAAGGATGAGATCCATGCGCGCGTTCCTAGCGGTTCTCCTTTTGACATTGGCGACTCCGTCTTTCGCGCAGACCCTTTACGGGTCGCTCGTCGGAACGGTCACCGATGACACTGGCCTCGCCGTTCCCGGCGCGACGGTGACGATCACACACACCGAGACCAACCAGAAGCGAGACGCGACGACGAGCGCGACTGGTGGATACAACTTCCCGAACATTTCCACGGGCACCTATCAGATCGACATCTCGCTAACCGGGTTTCAAACCTTCAGAGCGCGGGACATCGTCGTGCAGCAGAACAACGCAGTGCGCATCGATGCGAAGCTGGGGGTGGGTGCTCTTCAGGAGACGGTGCTCGTCTCGGGCACGGCCGCGATTCTCCAGACCGAAAGCGCCGCTGTGCAAATGGTCACCACGAGCCAGCAGATAGAGTCGATGCCCACCAGCAGCCGGGCCTATCAGAGTTTCATGACACTGATGCCAGGCGTCTCGCAGCCTTACACGATGCAGGCGGGGGGCATCAACAACCCGGCCCGCTCGATGGGCGTGTCGGTCAACGGGCAGCCTCCCAATAACACGGTGTTCCGGATCGACGGAGCTAACGCGACCAATCAGTGGTATCCGGACCTGCAGTCCTACAGCCCTGCCTTAGAAGCTGTCGAAACCGTTAGCGTCGTCACCAACAGCTTCGACGCCGATCAGGGTATGGCCGGCGGCGCCGCGGTGAACGTTCAGGTCAAGACGGGTACCAATTCCTTCCGGGGCTCGGCCTTCGAGTACTTGACCGATACGCGGCTCAAGAACCGTCCGTACTTCCTGCCTAGCGGAGTGGACAAAGGCTACGATCAGAAGCACATCTTCGGGGGCACTGTGGGTGGACCCATCGTGCGGAACAGGCTGTTCTACTTTGTGAGCCTTGAATCGGAAACCCGGCGCGTCCGTGAAGGCACAGTTCAGCTCGCCGAGGGTGAAGTGTCGACTGGGACCACAGGCCTGAACTCGCTCCCAACTGCGGATATACGCAGGGGCGATTTTTCGCAGGCAAACACTGTGCTCTACGATCCGCTCACCGGCACTGCAACCGGAACAGGACGCGTTCCGTTTGCCTTTGCCAACTGTCCAGGCGTTACATCCACGAGCGACCCGCGGTTTGCCGGCTGCAATTTTATTCCGGCAGGCCGTATCCATCCGATCGCAAAGGCCTTGCTGGATAAGCTCATATTGCCCACTTCTAACGCCTCTCGGGACAATTACTACGCCAGAGACAACTACGAGGCCAACCTTGCCAAGATCGATACGAAGATCAGCTATACGCCTGGCAACAAGCTGAACGTGAACGTTCGCACGAGCTGGTTGGGGAGCCGCCAGAACAGCCACGGCATTCTTCCGTCGGTGGACGGCGCCGAGTACAACCCGCTCAGCATCGGGAGACTCTGGCAAGCGAACATCACCAGCGGCGCGGTAGCGGCTACCTCGATTCTTTCGTCAACCTTTGTGGTGGACACCGTGTTCGGGTACACCCCCTTCCATAGCTGGGTGGAGCCTGAGGGCCCGAAGCAGTGCTGGGGCGACGCGTTCGGGATTCCTCACGCCTGTCAGCTGCCGCTGTCGCGCGACCGCGTCGTGCCGGAGTTCAACATGGGCTGGACGGTGAGGACGCCGAGCCAGTTTCGCGACTACGGCGACAATCAGATCTCGTGGGCCGGGAACGCCGGGTGGACCAGGGGCACGCACAACGTGAAGTTCGGCTTCGATCTCAACCGGATGTATTTGAACCATTACGAGACCCAGGCGCCGACGTTCAACTTTAACGGCGGGGCCACGGCGCTGAGCGGCGGCGCCTCGCCTAACATCTACAACCAGTTTGCGGACTTCCTCCTGGGATTGCCATCTTCGCGCACCGCCCAGGGGATGACGCCTCTCTTGAACACGAAAGGGGCCAAGAGCGCCGATCTGCCGGCGACGGTTCGCAGCGCGGCCTACGGGGTGTATCTGCGCGACCAGTGGCAAGTAAGCCGCAAGATGACGGCCTCGGTTGGGCTGCGCTGGGAATACTATCCCTTCCCAAGACGGACCGATCGCGGTCTCGAGATATTCGATTTCGCGACCAATCGGATGCAGCTCTGCGGGCTCCCTGGCGCAAATGCGCAAGTCTGCGACATCAGGGTCCAGACCGATCTCTTCACGCCGCGACTCGGGCTGGCGTACCGTCCCACTGAGTCCACCGTCATCCGTGCCGGCTTCTCGCGCAACCCGCAGAGCAGTAACGACGTCACGCGCGCGGGTGGTATCGCCCAATCCTTTCCGAAGCTCATCGCCTTGAGTGAGTCCGGTCCGAATACGTTCACGCCAGTCGGCACGTTAACCGAGGGTGTCCCGCTCGTCCCGCAACTGGATCTCACGGGCGGAACGATCAGCTTGGCGCCGGGCACGGGTGTCACGACGGTCCAGGACGAATACCTCCGCGGCACCATTACATCGTGGAACGTGACCGTGCAGAAGCTTCTCGCTCATTCATTGAGCGTCCAGGCTGGGTACGTCGCCAATCGCCAGAAAAACATGAGCCAGACCCAGAACCTCAACTACGGCCGAATCGGCGGGGGGGCGGCGAGTCAGCCCTTCAACCAGCCTGGCCTCGCAAACGGATTGCGAACGACGTCCGCCATGAACGTGTTCAAGCCCCTGGGCCGTGTGGATTACGACTCACTGCAACTCAGCGCGACACGGCGGATGATTAACGGGTTCCAACTTACATCGGGCTATACCTTCTCGAAGTCCACCGACTGGTGGGCCGGAAATATTGCGATCCCCGAATTCTGGGATCTGAACAAAGCGGTGCAGGGAGGCGGCACGCGCGTAGGCAGCAGCCGTCCACACAAAGTGGATCTAGCGGTTGTCTATGAGTTGCCATTCGGCGGGGGCAAAAGATTTCTCAAGGACGGCGGCATCCTCGCCAACATCGTTGGTGGATGGCAGCTGAGCACCATGTTTACGGCGTACTCCGGCGCGCCTTTCACTGTGACGGCCAGCACAGCGTCGCTCAATGCGCCGGGGAATCCTCAGCTCGCCGATCAGGTGAAAGACACGGTCGAGATCCTCGGCGGAGTAGGTCCAACAACCCCCTACTTTGATGTAACGGCCTTCAAACCCGTCACGGAGGCCAGGTTTGGGACGAGTCGTTTCAACAGCCTGCGTGGACCAGGTGTCCGGAACATCGACCTGATTGCGGTTCGCACACTGGCTGTGAACCGGACGATGAACGTTCAGCTCAGGCTCGAGGTTTACAACCTGATGAACAGGCCGACGTTCGCGAACCCGAACGATACCAACGTCTCGAACCTGCAGCTGAATCCGGACGGCACCGTGCGGAATTTGAACGGGTTTGGTGTGATCAATTCCACGCAGAACGTCGGCCGGGAGTACTCCGAGCGGTACATTCGGTTGGGGATCCGGCTGGGGTTCTAGGGCGCAACGGCCACCCTAAATGTTACGGGAATTGGGGGGTTTTCGGCTAAAGTATCGATATACAACTTTTTCCGAAAACCGACGGCCACTGCATATCGGGGTTAACGATGGCTCGAGCAATATTGGTGGGCTGGTTTGGAGTGATGGCGTTCGGGGCGAGCTATCTGCACGGTCAGACGGCGAAGCCGCGGAACGTCCCCGCGACGCCACACCTTTCCACGAACTTATTGCAGGCGCCTGTCTCGGGCTCCGCAGCGCCTGGCGTCGTCCCTATAGAGGCTGTCCTCACTAAGTACTGCGTCACTTGCCACAACGAGCGGTTGAAAACCGGCGGACTGACCATCAACACGATGGATGTAAACCGTGTCGGCGACGCCGCAGAAGTGTGGGAAAAGGTGGCGCGCAAATTCCGCACGCACGAGATGCCGCCTCCCGGCAGGCCGCGGCCCGATCTCGACACCTACAGTGCGGTCGCGTCCCGGCTCGAGATGGCCCTCGATAGCGCCGCCGCCGCCAAACCCAATCCGGGTCGCGTCGCGGTACATCGGTTGAGCCGAGTCGAATATACGAACGCGATTCGCGACCTGCTCGGTCTCGAGGTCGACGGCCGGTCGCTGCTGATGTCTGACGAACCAGACCAGCAGAGCTTCGACAACATCGCCAGCGTACTGACCGTCTCGCCGGTGCTCCTTGAAGGTTACCTGGCGGCGGCTTCCAAAGTGAGTCGTCTCGCGGTCGGCGATCCCACGATCGTTCCCGTCGTCGAGACTTACAAAGTTCCCAGGGCGTTGGTTCAGGACGTCCGGACGAGCGACGATCTCCCGCTCGGGTCGCAGGGCGGTGCCGCGATTCGTCACTACTTCCCGGTCGATGGCGAGTACACGATCAAAGTGACCCTGAAGCGCGAGCTGTACTACTACATCATCGGCATGGGCGAGCCTCACCTGCTGGATGTGCGTGTGGATGGCGTCCGACTGAAACGGTTCTCGGTGGGCGGCGAAGGCAAAGGCATGGCGGCGCCCGAAGGCTTCGCCGGAAACACGCAAGGCGATCCGGTATGGGAGACCTACATGCATACCGCGGACGCCGGTTTGGAAGTGCGCGTCCCGGTACAAGCAGGCATGCGGGAAGTCGCTGTCTCGTTCGTCGGCCAATTGTGGGAACCGGAAGGCGTGCTCCAGCAGCCGCAACGAGGTTTTGCCGTTTCCACGAACGAGTTGTATTACGGCCATCCGGCAGTGGACGCGATCTTGATTGGCGGCCCCTACGGCGTCGCGCCACACGACACCACGGCGGACTCCGCCAGTCGTCGAAAAGTGTTTATCTGCCGGCCGAAGGACAGCGCCGACGAGACACCGTGTGCGACGAAGATTCTCTCGACGCTCGCACGCCGAGCCTACCGCCGCCCGGTCACCAACGAGGAAGTTCAGACGCTGCTGACTTTTTACGAAGCTGGTCGAGCGCAAGCAGGCTTCGACGCCGGCATTCAGCGTGGGCTGCGGCGCATCCTCGCCGCGCCGAGCTTCTTGTTCCGTATCGAGCGCGAGCCGGCGAACGCCGCGCCGGGATCGGTCTACCGGCTCAGCGATCTTGATCTGGCGTCGCGGCTGTCGTTCTTCCTCTGGAGCAGCATCCCAGACGACGAGCTTCTCGATGTGGCGGTCCGCGGAAAGCTGAGTGATTCGGTCGTACTGAATCAGCAGGTTCGCCGCATGCTCGCCGATCCGCGCGCACAGGCGCTGGTCGACAATTTTGCCACTCAGTGGCTGAGGCTTGGCAAGCTGGCGGGTGCGGTTCCCGACCTCAACGTGTATCCGGAGTTTGACGAAAACCTGCGTGACGCGATGCTGAAGGAGACCAACCTCTTCATCGCGAGTCAACTACGCGAGGATCGCAGCGTCCTGGATCTGTTGACCGCAAAATACACGTTCGTGAACGAGCGGCTCGCGCGGCATTACGGAATCCCCAATATCTACGGCGCGCACTTTCGACGTGTAAATATCGATGGAGGTGTTCGTGGCGGGCTGCTGAGCCAGGCGAGCATCCTCACGGTCACGTCATACCCGAACCGGACCTCGCCTGTGGTGCGAGGCAAGTGGCTGCTTGCGAACATGCTTGGCGCGCCGCCCCCCCCGCCGCCGCCCGACGTTCCCGCGCTCAAAGAACCTGGCGTAGACGGACAGCCTCATTCAATCCGAGAGCGAATGGAGGTGCACAGGCAGAACCCAGTCTGTGCATCTTGCCATCAGCGAATGGATCCGCTCGGGTTTTCACTCGAGAATTTCGACGCCATCGGAAAATTTCGCGCCGTGGCTGACGACGTGCCGATCGACGCCGCTGCCTCGCTTCCGGACGGGACGCAATTTACAGGGGTCGATGGCTTGCGGACGCTGCTCGTAAGTCATCGAGATGAATTTGTCCGCACGCTTACCGAAAAGCTGCTGGGTTACGCCGTCGGTCGTGGCCTCGAGTACTACGACCTACCCGCGGTTCGGAAGATCACGAAAGACGCGGGGACGCGAAATTACCGGTGGTCGTCGTTGATTGCCGGGATAGTCACGAGCACGCCGTTTACGCAGGGAATCGTCGGGGAAGCGCAATCTGAATGAGGAGATCGGGCCAATGATAATCACAAAGAAGACGATATCCCGCCGCACGGTGTTACGCGGCATCGGCGTCACCGTGGCTTTGCCGCTGCTCGATGCGATGGTGGCACCGCTGACCGCGCTGGGGAAAACGGCGGCGAAGCCGTTCAACCGGCTCGGGGTCACCTATGTGCCGAACGCCATGATCATGCCGAATTGGACCCCGGCAACCGAAGGCGCGGGATTCGAACTCATGCCGACGCTGGTGCCGTTGGCGCCATTCCGCAACCAAATGCTTTTACTGAGCGGCCTCAATTGCGTTCCGACACCGGGACGGCCGGGTGGCGCACACGCCAAGGCCAGCACGCGATTTCTGACGGATGTCTCGCCGCCGACGAGCGAAACACTGCTCGACGCAGGCATTTCCATGGATCAGATCGCCGCCAGGGAACTGGGCAACTTCACCCAGTTGGCGTCGCTCGAGCTGGCGATCGAATCTGGGGAAACGGCAGGTGCCTGCGATCAGGGATTTGCATGCCCGTACACCAATACGATTTCGTGGAGCGGACCCAGCACGCCGTTGCCGACGCAGAACAACCCACGCGCGGTGTTCGAGCGGCTGTTCGGGGATAGCGGAACGACGGATCCGAAGGTGAGGCTCGCGCGCATTCAGGAGGATCGGAGTCTTCTTGATTCTGTGACACAGGAAGCTGCGCACCTCCGGGGCGCGCTCGGAAAGGCCGATCGTGTCAAATTGGTCGAGTATCTCGACGCGATACGCGACGTCGAGCGGCGTATCCAGAAGGCCGAGGAGCAGAGCGCTCAGGAATTGCCGACGCTCGATCAGCCTGCAGGAATTCCGGTCGACTACGAAGAGCACGTCAAGCTGATGTTCGACCTCGAGGTGCTCGCCTTCCAGTGCGACCTCACCCGCGTCGTCACGTTCATGTTGGGGCGCGAGCAGAGCGGCATGACGTATCCGCAGATCGGCGTGCCCGACGCCCATCACCCGATTACGCACCACCAGCACGAGGTGCCGAAGATCAAAAACGTGGAAAAGATCAACCGCTATCACGTCGAGTTGTTCGCCTATCTCCTCGAGAGAATGAGGGCGACGCCCGATGGCGAGGGCACGCTGCTCGACAACATGACGATGATGTACGGCAGCGGCATGGCCGACGCCGACCCGTATGGGCGCGGCAATTCCCACGACCCGCATGACATACCGCTCCTGTTGTTAGGCGGCGGCGCCGGTCACCTCAAAGGCGGCCGTCATATACGGTATCCGAAAGCTGATGAAACGCCGCTGGCGAACCTGCACTTGACGCTGCTCGATCAGTTGGGCGTGCACTGGGATCGAATCGGCGACAGCACGGGCAGGCTCGACGATCGAGTGTTGTCTGTTGGTTAACGCAAAAGCGGCACGCATGCGTATCAACCTGAAGCGCGTCGTCGGCTGGTGGATGATCCCGCTGGCCTCGGTCGTGACGCTGTCTGCCGCAAACGACATGCGGCTGATCGAGGCCGTCAAGGCCGGCAACAGGCAGGCGGTGCTTGCCTTGCTGAAGCAGCGCGTCGATGTGAATGCGCCGCAGGGTGATGGCGCGACGGCGCTTCACTGGGCCGTTCATCGCGACGATGTCGTCACGACGGATCTGCTCCTTCGCGCGGGCGCGCGAGCGAATGTGGTAAACGATCTCGGCGTCACGCCGGTCTTTCTGGCGTGTACCAATCGCAACGGAGCGATGGTCGAAAAGCTCCTCGCGGCGGGTGCGAATCCAAACGCGGCAGCCGTACGCGGAGGAACGGTCCTCATGGAGTGCGCGCGAGCCGGCAATCTGCGAGGCGTGAAGGCGCTGCTGGCCCGTGGCGCCGACGTCAACGCGAAAGAAGCGATGCACGGGCAGACGGCGCTCATGTGGGCCGTTGCGCAGAAGCATCCGGACGTGGTCGAGGCGCTGATCGAGCTGAATGCCGACGTGAAGGCCCGGTCGCGCATCTACACGCAGATGGTTACCGGCGAACAAACGCAGAGGGCAGGTCGTGAAGAGCTGAACTACACGCTGCAACGCGGTGGAAGCTCGCCGTTGCTATTCGCGGCGCGTGTCGGCGACAAGGAATCCGCCAAGCTCCTGCTGGCAGCGGGTGCCGATGCGAACGACGCGCTGCCCGATGGGACGACGGCGTTAGTGGAGGCGGCTTACAGCGGTCACGGGCCAGTCGCGGCGCTGCTGCTCGATAAAGGGGCAGACCCGAATGCCGCCGCGGTCGGTTATACCGCGCTGCATGCGGCTGTACTCAGAAGTGACCCGGATCTGGTGAAGGCGCTTCTCGCTCGGGGCGCGAACCCGAACCCACTCATCACGAAGGGCACCCCGATCAGGCGCGACAGCCAGGACCTGGTGCTCCCGGCAACGCTGATCGGTGCAACGCCTTATTTCCTCGCGGCAAAATTTCTCGAACCGAAACTCATGGCGCTGCTCGCGGCCGGTGGTGCCGATCCGCGCGTGATGCTGCCGGATGGCACGACGCCGCTGATGGTCGCCGCCGGAATGGGCGAGAGCTTTAATCCGGCCGATCCCGGCAAGAATCAAACGCGCCGCGGGATTTATGTGTACGACGGCGGAATACTCGAGGCTGAAAGCCTGGTGTTGGAGTCCGTCAGCGCCGCGATCGGTCTCGGCAGCGACGTCAATGCGGCCAACAAGTCCGGCGACACGGCGCTGCACAGCGCCGCTTCCCTCGGGCTCGATAGCGTCGTGCAACTCCTTGCCGACAAGGGCGCCGACATCAACATTAAAAACAAGCGCGGATTAACACCATTGGCGGCCTTGATGGGCAAGGGCCGGCCGCAGGCGTCTAGCGACGGATACACCAGCCGCGTTTCGCATCCCAGCACCGTCGAGCTGCTTCGCAAATTGGGCGGCACGGAGTAGACAATCTAAAGGCGGACCTATATGAGCAGCAGGAAAATTTTGTGGACGGCGATGTTAGTTTTGGCGGCACTCACGGTCACCCCACGCTTGGCGCTTGCCCAGAGCGGAATTGCTGGCGTGGTTAGGGACACGAGCGGAGCAGTACTGCCGGGAGTCACCGTCGAAGCCGCGAGTCCGGCGCTGATCGAGAAGG
>JANMJM010000053.1:0-2723 GCA_031371345.1 Vicinamibacteria bacterium | reverse complement strand
GGCCTCCACGAGACGGCGGAGGATGAAAAGAGCTGGCACCTGTTGATGGTCGATGGCCGACGCCGCGTCACCGCGTGCGTGTGGTATCTCGAACATTCGGGCGAGGTGCAGGTCGAGGATCTGCGCGTCCGGCATAGCCCTCTGGCTCGAGCCCAAGAGTCGCGCCACCAGCTGTGGAACGGCGTTGAATCCGAGTTGACGCGAGCTCGGCGAGAGCACTTGCGCTACGCGGAGGTCGGCGGCTGGGCGGTCTCCAAACACAATCGCTGCACGTCGGAAGGACTCGTATTGGCGCTGGCCGGGTATAGCCTGGGACGAATCCATGGCGGCGCTCTCGGGATTACGACCGCGACCGTGCGACACTGTTCATCGGCCATTTTGCGGCGCCTCGGTGGCGCGCCGCTCGAGGCTGACGGGAGCCCGGTGCCGTCGTATTACGACCCAAGGTACAAATGCGACATGGAAATCCTCCGGTTCGATTCCCGCCGGCCCAATCCGAAGTACAACGGGTTGATCGACTTGCTGCGTCAACGCATGGCGAGCGTTCCCGTCATCGTGGCACCGCGCGCGGTCGAATCGCGTGTGTCGGCGGCCGTCTACGAACCACTGTCGGCCATGGCGAGCTGACGCTTCAGGTCGGCCGCCTCATGGCGAATGGTTAGCGTGGAGATCTCGAGCGGACCGGCACTGTCGGCGGCGCTCGACGAGTGGCGCAAAGCAATAGGCGGCGCTCACGTTTCCACGGCATCCGAAGACGTAAGGGCCGCGGCGACCGCGACCTTCCCTACGACCGCAACGGTTGGCGCAGTTCTCCACCCTGCTAACCGGGAAGACGTCCAACTCTGCCTCAGAATTGCCAATCGGTTCGGCGTACCTCTCTACCCAATAAGCACAGGCAAGAACTGGGGATATGGCTCGCGTGCGCCTGTTCGTGACGCTGTCATCCTCGATCTCGGCCGGCTCAACCGCATCGTCGACTTCGACGAGAACCTTGCGTACGTGACGCTGGAGCCTGGCGTCACCCAGCGGCAGCTTTATCAATTTCTTGAATCGCAGCACTCGCGCCTGTGGATGGATGCGACCGGGGCAAGCCCGGATTGCAGCGTCGTCGGCAACACGCTGGAGCGAGGATTCGGCCATACGCCAATGGGCGATCACTGCAACCACGTCTGTGGCTTCGAAGTGGTACTCCCGTCGGGCGAGTGCATCAACACTGGATTCTCCCGCTTCCCAGGAGGAAAAGTCGGCCCATTGAGTCGATGGGGAACAGGACCATCTGTTGACGGGTTGTTTTCGCAATCCAACTTTGGAATCGTTACTCGGATGACCGTCTGGCTGATGCCGGCGCCCGATAAGCACACCGCGTACTTTTTCCAGACGGAGGGCGGCCTTGCCGACATCGTCGAGGCGTTACGTCCGCTCCGCCTGACTGGCGCGATTCGCAGCGTCGCCCATATCGCGAACGACTACAAAGTGCTCTCGAGCAGTGGTCAGTATCCCTGGTCGGAGACTGCCGGCCGTACGCCGCTGTCGCGCGAAACCATGGCGCGGCTGCGGCATGAATTGCGACTTGGTCGATGGAATGGCTCGGGCTGTCTCTACGGCACGCGCGGTCAAGTTCGCGAGAGTCGTTCGCTGCTGCGGCGCGCGCTCGACGGCAAAATCACCAGGCTCCAATTTATCGACGAGGGAAAGCTCAACTTTCTGCGAATGGCCGAAGCGCCGTATCGGCTAATCACCGGTCGGAGCGATTTGAGTAGAGCGTTGCGGCTTCTGCCTCCGCTGCTCGGTTTGATGAGAGGCGTTCCGACAGAAGATTTTTTGCCGAGCGCGTATTGGCGCAAGCCTCAACCGCCGCCGGCGAAGCCAGATCCTGACAGCGATGGATGCGGCCTGCTGTGGTGCAGCCCCGTGGCGCCGAGTACCGGCCCGCATACCTCCGAAGTCGTGGACATCGGCGAAGACATCGCGCTGAAGCACGGATTTGAGCCGCTGATTTCGGTGTCGCTCGTCAACGAGAGGACGACCGTGTCGACCATCGCCATCACTTACGATCGTCGTGTGCAGGGCGAAGACGCGAAAGCTGTCTCGTGCTACCGCGAGCTGACTGAGCATCTTCTGGCGCGCGGCTATCCTCCGTATCGTCTCAACGTCTCCGCGATGGAATATGGGCGCGCCGGAGGCCATTACATGGATGTGATTCGTTCGCTCAAGCAAGCCCTCGATCCGAACGGCATTCTCGCTCCTGGCCGCTACGAGTAAGGGTTTACAGTTTGACGAAACTGCAGAAGAAGAGGGGTTCAGCCGAAAACTAAATAGAGGATTACACCAATGGACATGGTCAAGGAGACGATACGGCAGTTCGTTCTCTCCACGCACCTGGTCGGTGAGTCGCCCGACACGCTGCGAGACGATACGCCATTGCTGACGAGCGGCATCCTCGACTCGCTCGCTACTCTCGGTCTCGTGACATTCATCGAACAACAGTTTGCCGTCGAGCTCGACATCTACGAGACGAGCGTGGATCGCTTCGATACGCTGAACGATATCGCAAACACGATAGCCAAATAGCAGCAGATCGAGTCGTGAAGGCCACGAGGATGGTTTCCCGAAGCCTTGCCACTCTTCTGGAGGCGAGCGCGGCTCGCTACGGCGACCGCGTTGCCGTCGTTGATTCAGACGGCAATGCCCTCCACTACACCGCACTCGATCGATATTCGAAT
>JANMJM010000261.1:0-2251 GCA_031371345.1 Vicinamibacteria bacterium | reverse complement strand
GCGTTACCTACGCTCTAGTCGGACTTCTGAGCGAGAATTCCCGGGTCGGCTTCCGTTTCGAGCGGATCGACGAGGGACTAGGTGTTGTTGTCGGGGTTCGAGGCTTGGGCAGCCGCCAGGACCTGCGCGCGGGTGGTGGCGCTTGCGTTGTCTCCGCCGTCGCTGACAACGATGAGCACCTGCCGATCGAAGTGCCCCTTCTTCACGTACTCAAGACCCTCGGCTACGGCGTTGTAGACAGCGGTCTGGCCTGTGGCCGTAATCGCGCGCGTGAGCGCGCTCTGCAGCGTCAGCATCTCGCGCGTAAACGGCGCATCGCCCGGAAGTGGGCGGTTGATGTTTTCGTTGAAGCCGAGGACGAAGATTTCATCCTGCGGATTGCTGGTCTGCGCAAACGCCATGCTCGCCGCAATCACCAGGGCGCGATTGGGTCCCATGCTTCCGCTGCTGTCGACGAGCAACCCGATGGTCACCGGGGCATCCTGGCTGTTAAAAAAACTGATCGGCTGAGGCTGTTTGTTTTCAAAGACGTGAAAGGCGTCCTGACCGAGACCGCCGACGTATCCGCCTTTCCTGTCGTGCACGGCGACGTGCAGCACGACGAGTTGCGACTCGGACGAGAAATTCGCTTTCGGCTGCTGCGCGCTCAGCTCGGTGATGGCTATTGCCAACAGGGACATGGATGTCAGCAAACGCATACGGCAGTTTCGGGTTGCCTCGGGCCCATGCTTCAGACTCTCGGCCAGACGTGCTGGCCGAAAGCCCAAAGCCGAAACCCAAAGCCTGAGAGTAATGCTACTTCCGAAAGCGGACCGTGCCGCCAAGCAGCGACCCGAATCCGAGAAGGCCGATGAGCGGAAGGAACGTGCTCGTGCGCGGCAGACGCGTACGTCTCGCCGTGTTCGACGCATTCGACGCGCTCTGTCCGACCTCGACCGGTTTTTTGTCATAGGTAGCGGAGGCCGACGCCGATGCGTCAACCGGTGCGGTGTTGGCGGCAGCAGCAACGATCTGATCGTCGGTGGCCGCGGTCTCCTGACCGGTCGGCGAGACATAGGCCAGATCGGCCGTCTTCATCTGATCGTCCGTGACATTCTCCGCTTTGGTCGTCAGCACGGTGGTGTTCGTCGCTTGTGCAAGACGGCGTGCCTGGGACTTCGGATAGATAAATTCGCGGCCGATGCTGTTGCCTGGATACCACCAAGTCTTCACTGCTGCGGGCGCGCCTGCCGGCGTTTCCAGGAAGCGAAGCTCCGCCTCGTCCGAGGGTCTCGGACGCTGCGCAGTAATCGTGAGAAACAGTCCGTACGTCTTGTTACTAGCATCCTTTGCCAGCACCTGCATTACCTTGCGACCGGTCGTGGCGTCGGCAAAGCGAAAGATATAGGTGCCAGGCGGGAGTGTGACTCCCGGCAATTCCACTGGACGGCTAAATGTGAACTCCGTGCGGGCGTCCATAGGACCGCCCTGTGCGCGCGCGGGTACCGCCGACAATGTCGTAAACATTGCTGCAGCCGCGAGCGATGTTGTCATAAGTCTCTTGCTCAGCATTTCTAAGGTCCTCCTCGTTTGCTACGAAGTTGCAAATGGCTTGCCGCGACTGAAAACCGGCCTGAAACGGAGTGTTCGCTGTTTTTTGTACACAAACATGTCAGTCAGACATGTATCAGGCGAGATCAATTAAGATCGCGCGCTTGTGAACACTGTGTGGGTTTCGCGCGATGTAAACACCATAGGGACGACGGCAGCGTCCGGGACGGCGCGCCTGAAGTTTTCACGTGCCGGATCGCAGACGGTTCTCGAGCGCTCGTTCGCAACGAGCCCGGTGAAGTTGTTTACGACGCGCAATTACGGTGGAGCGTGTTGGGTCTATTCGGCCACGCTGGGTGGCGGATTCGTCGGCGGTGACAGTGTGCGCATGACGCTCGAGGTTGGGCGCGAGAGCGTCGCGCTTCTCGCGACACAGGCATCGACCAAGGTGTATCGCTCGCTCAAGCCCTCGAGCCAATGCATCGCTGCCTCGATCCACGAAGACGCGCTCCTTGCGGTGCTGCCCGATCCTGTCGTGTGTTTTGCGGGCGCCGATTTTTCACAGGAGCAACGCTACGATGTCTCCGGACGTGGCAGTCTCGTCGTGGTCGATTGGATCACATCGGGACGTCATGCCGCAGGCGAACGATGGGCGTTCAGTCGTTATCGCAGCCGCATCGATATCTCTCGTGATGGCCGTCGGATTTTTTTTGACAGTCTC
>JANMJM010000026.1:0-12698 GCA_031371345.1 Vicinamibacteria bacterium | reverse complement strand
GTCGAGCCGATGTACATAGCCGGCCGCTTCCGAACGGCCTCCAGGCCCTCGAGGACCTTGATTTTATCGGCGCCGTAATCGCGAGACTCCCCGAGCTCGCGCTCGAGCTGGAGGCTCGCTTCCTGTTCTGTTTGGCTCATTCTTCGTCAGACCCGCATGGGCATAATCACGTACGTGTAGTCGTAGCCTTCCGAGCCAACCGGCTTCATCACCGCCTGGCTCGTTTCGTCTTTCAGCTCGAGCACGACGTTGTCTGTGTTCACCGCGCCAAGAAAATCCATCACGTACTGCGCGTTGAAACAAATCTGCATGTTGCCGTCGTTGTAATCGACCGGCAACGTTTCTTTCGCTTCGCCGAACTCCGGACTGCTCGACGTCACTTCGACCTTGCCTTTATCGAGCTGGAACTTCACCGCGCGCGATCGTTCGTTCGAGAGCAGCGCCACGCGCTTCACGGCATTGGTGAGCCGCTCGCGCTCGAACTCGATGCGCTTGGTGTTACCCTTTGGAATCACGCGCTCGAAGGCCGGGAACTGCCCGTCGATCATCCGCGAGATCAGCATGCGGCCGCCTATTTCGAAAAACAGGTGGTTTTCGCCGCGCTCGTATTGGATGTCGCCTTCGCTTTCGGTCAGCAATTTCCCCAGCTCAAAAAGGGTTTTCCGCGGAAGAATCGCGCGGATGTCCTCGCCGTCTTTGGACGCTTTGGCCGATCCTTTCGGTCGATCGACGTTGACGAGCGCCAGACGGTGGCCGTCGGTCGCCACGAGGCTCATCGACGTCGGCGCCAGAATAAACAGCGCGCCGTTCAGGAAATAGCGCGTGTCTTCGCCGGTAATGGCGAACTGCGTTTTTCCGACCATCTCGCGAACCGCGTCGCGGGGCAGCGTCGCGCTGAAATTTCCGCTCGCTTCCGGCACCGCCGGAAAATCCTCCTTCGGCAGCGTCTGCATCCGCGACTCGAACCTGTCGGCGGCGACCTTTACGCCGTTCTTGTCTTCGGTAATGCGCACGTCGGTTTCCGGCAGCGCGCGTACAATCTCAAATAGTTTTTTTGCCGGCAGCGTCAGCGTGCCGCCCTTCTCGACAACGGCGTCGCAGCGGCTCCGTAAGCCCACTTCGAGATCGGTGGCGAGCATCCGAATATCGTTGCCCTTCGCTTCCATCAGCACATTCGCCAGAATCGGAATCGTGTTCTTCCGCTCCACGATGCCCTGGAAAAGTTGCAGTTCTCTCAGTAAGTCGTTTTTCTTAACGACAAGATCCATGGCTGGCTGACCTCAGATTTCGGGCGTTCCGGCCCGCGCGATCTCTTGTTTTAAAGAGGGGAAAATACGAGATAAAGAATTATACAAGAAGAAGGCGTGTTTGGAAAGACTTATCTTGGCTGTAAGTGCTTAAATTACAGGTATTTAGACTGTGTGTTTTCCTGTGGATAATAGGTCATACCCGGCCCCAGACACAGGGGAGGCTTTCGCCCTAATTTCCGCCCTCCACAGACCCCTTTTCTGAACCCCGGGGCCGGCTGTGGAAAACGTGTTTTCTCACCTGAAACTTTCCAGGAAGCTGTGGAGAAGTGTGTTGAATTGTCCGTCGCGCTGACGCAGCGCTTCGATTTTTTTCAACGAGTGGATGACCGTCGAATGATGCTTGCCGCCGAAGCTGCGACCGATCTCCGGCAGCGACGCGTGTGTGAGATGTTTGCAGAGATACATGGCGATCTGCCGCGGCATGGCGATCGACTTCGAGTTGTTCCGCGATTTCAAATCCGCCATCTTCAACTGGTAGTAGTCGGCGACGAATTTCTGAATGTGATCGATCGTCACCGCTTTCTCTTCGTGATCTTTCACATTGCGCAGCACTTCCTGCGCGAGCTCGGTCGATAATTCGCGGCCCGTCAACGAGGCATACGCGATCAGGCGAATCAACGAGCCTTCGAGCTCGCGGATGTTCGACTTGATGCGTCCGGCGATGTACATCGCGACGGCGTCGGGCAGCGGAACCGCTTCGGCTTCGGCCTTCTTTTTCAGAATCGCCGTTTTCGTTTCCAGATCGGGCGACTGAATATCGGCGATCAACCCCCATTCGAATCGCGATCGCAGCCGCTCTTCCAACTGCTCGATTTCGTGGGGCGGGCAATCGCTGCTGAGCACGATCTGTTTCTGTGAGTCGTAAAGGGCGTTAAATGTGTGGAAAAACTCGTTTTGCGTGCCTTCCTTGCCTGCCAGAAACTGCACGTCGTCGACCAGCAGGACGTCCACGCTGCGATAGCGCTCACGGAAATCGATCAGCCGGTCGTAGCGCACGGCGTTGATCATCTCGTTCATGAAACGCTCGGATGAAATGTAGGTGAGCACCAGGGTGTGATCGTGCTGCAGCACGTAATGTCCAATCGCGTGCATCAAGTGCGTCTTGCCGAGACCCACACCGCCGTAAATAAACAGCGGGTTGTAGGAGCGCGACGGCGCTTCGGCCACGGCGCGACAGGCGGCGTGCGCAAACTGATTCGACGATCCAACAATGAAGCTGTCGAAGGTATAGCGAGGATTCAGTCCAGCGGCAGATGTCGTCGGCGCGGGTGTCGACACGTGATGTTCGACGGCGTTGGCCGGTGGTTCCGCCGGAGGCGCCGGCGCCGGCGGAATTTCGGCGGCAGCGGTGCCGCTCGCCACAAAATTCACGAGCGCATCCGTTCGCTGAATTTCCTCGAGCGCCTCCGCGATGACACCCGAGTAGTGTTTCGTGATCCAATCCTTGAAGAGCGCATTCGGCACGCGCACCGTGACATTTCGTCCGTCATCACCGACGAACGCCGTCGGCTTGAACCACGTATAGAAGCTGTGTCGGTTCACTTTGGCTTGGACCCGCGAAAGAATGTCTTCCCAGATATTGGCGGCAATCATGACAATTTGGGAGCTTTCGCCTTAACCGAGCTTGATTGGGCTGGCCGGCATGTCATCAGGAACGCCGAGAATGGCTTCAAATCGTGATCTCAGGACTTTCGCCTTCGAAAAGTGCAGTAAATCTGGGCCCAATCAGGCACCGACGTGCAGAACCCCCGCATTTTCCACAGGTTTTTGCACAGGTGTGGAAAACTCTGGGAGGAGATCAAATTCCATGCTGGGTGCTCGAGTCGGTTCGGTGGGGGACGGACCGACGAACGGCGAAACGCAGACTGTAGCACAGCGCACCGTTCGTTGACACGCCGAGCATTACACCATTAGGATTATAGGTTCGGGCGTTGCAAATTTTCTATTTCCCTAAGGATTTTCGATGAAACGTACCTTTCAACCAAATACCCGGCGCCGACGCCGCACGCACGGGTTCCTCGTGCGCATGGCCACCAAGAACGGACGCACCGTCCTCAAGCGCCGCCGCGCCAAGGGCCGCAAACGGCTATCGGTCTCGTCGTCGTAGGCAAGCTTCGTCGCCGGGCGGAATTTACTCGCGTGTTTGAAAAGGGCAGCCGCTTGCGGTGCCGGTTCATGACGTGTTTCGCCCTGGCCAACGAGCTCGGGGCGCCTCGTTTAGGCATCGCCGCCAGCCAGAAACTTGGCAACGCCGTGGTGCGCAACAGGGCGAAACGCCTCGTTCGAGAGCTGTTTAGAAGCCATAAACCATTGACAGGAATAGACATCGTGGTTATTCCACGCCGCGAGATGATCGACGCCTCTTGGGGAAATCTTGAAGCCGATTACCGTGCCGCTCTCCAGCGCCTCAAGAAATAACGGGGTCAGACCCCGTTCTGTGAGTGTCGCGCTGGCAGCCGTGCGCGCGTACCAGATTTTCGTCCGCCCGCTTTTATCCGGTCAGTGCCGGTATCTTCCGACCTGCTCGGCGTACGCCGCAGAAGCGATCGCCACGCACGGCGCTCTGCGCGGTGGATGGATGGGAGTGAAGCGCGTCATGCGCTGTCACCCATTCGGCGGCTCGGGCTTCGACCCCGTCCCGCACGCTTGCGAGAAATAAATCCAGCATGGAACGTCGCCTCCTCATCGCCATCCTCCTCACGTTTCTCGTGCTCACGGGCTATCAATGGCTGGTGCCATCGGCGCCGCCGCCGACGGCCAAGCCCGGCTCGTTGCCGAACGCGGCGACAAACGCGGCAGGAACTGGCGCGCCGGCGGCCTCGACGGTTGCTGTCCCGGTGAGGTTGCCGCCGGTTGACACCGTTCTTGCGGACACGGCCGAACGCACCATAGCGATTGATAACGGCGTCGTGCACGCGGTGTTCTCGAATCGCGGCGGCACGCTCGTCAGCTGGGAACTGACGCAATATCACGACAACGCGGGCCGTCCTGTTGATCTCGTTCCGCACGACGTACCGTCAGACGCGGCGAAGCCGTTTTCGTTGAAGCTTGATGATGCGACGAAGACCGCGCGCGTGAACGGTGCGCTCTACAGCGTACAGGCGGGAACGCCGTACCGCATCGACGCCACGACGTCGCCCGCGGCCGTGATATTCGAATATCAGGATGCGTCGGGCCTGCACGTGCGCAAACAATTCCGCCTCGACCCGAATGCCTACGTCGTCGAGTTCACGCCCTCGGTCGTCGACGGGACGGAGCCGGTGAATCCGACGATTCAGTGGGGGCCCGGTCTTGGCGATGTGCTCGCGCTCGCCGGCGGCAGAAACGTTCGCCTGGCGGAAGCGATCTACGACATCGGCGGGAAAGTGACGCGGATTGCCGCGACCAAACTGGCAGCGACGCCGCGCTATTCCGGCGTCTACGAATTTGCCGGCGTCGACACGCACTATTTCATCTCGATGGCGATCAAGCCGGGCGCCGCCGAGCTCGAATATCACGCGCTGTCGTTGCCCGCGGCCGGGTCCACTCCACCGGTCTCTCGCGAGTACGTCAGCTACGACATTCACTATCAGCACACGCCAAAGACGACGAGATTTTTCGTCGGCCCGAAGCATTTTCAGACGCTGCAGAAAACCGATCCGGAGCTCGTCCGCGCGGTCTGGTTCGGCATGTTCGCGTTCCTCGCCGTGCCGCTTCTCTCGGCGCTGAACTGGATTCACGGGTTCGTCGGCAACTACGGCTGGTCGATCATCGTCCTCACCGTCCTCATCAACGCTGCGATGTTCCCGCTCCGGCACAAGAGCTTCGTGTCGATGCGCAAGATGCAGGAAATTCAGCCGCAGGTGAAGGCGATTCAAGATCGCTACGCGAAGCTGAAAGTGACCGACCCGGCGCGGCAGAAGATGAACACCGAGATGATGGAGCTGTATCGCGCCAAGGGTGTGAACCCGGCGAGCGGCTGCATCCCGATGCTGCTGACGATGCCGGTGCTCCTCGCGTTTTACAATCTTCTATCTGAGTCGATCGAGCTGCGCGGCGCGCCGTTCATCTTCTGGTTGAAGGACCTGTCGGTCGCCGATCCGTATTACGTGACGCCCATCTTGATGGGCATCTCGCAGATGGTTCAGCAGAAGATGACGCCGATGAGCGGCGCCGATCCCGTGCAGCAGAAGATGATGCTGTTCATGCCCGTCCTCTTCACGTTCCTGTTCATCACATCGCCAAGCGGCCTGGCGCTCTACTGGTTTGCGAGCAACGTGCTCGTCATCGGACAGCAGCAGCTGACGAATTATTTGATCGGCCCGCCGGTCATTCGGACGCCGAAGACGCCGGCCGAGCGGCAGATGAAAAAGGTGGGCGAGAGCAAGACGGGGATTGAAGAAACTAAAAACTAAAAACTGGAAACTGGAAAGTAACAGGAAGCTACTATGAGCGCTGAACAACAGGTCACCGATTTCATCACACTCGTCGTGAAGCAGATGGGCCTGGACCTGGTCGCGACGGTCGAGACGAACGCGGACGGGACACGCATCAACCTCGAAGGCGAGGGGGGTGAAACGCTGCTCGCGCGCCGCGGCGAAGGCCTGCAGGCGCTTCAGCACATCGTCGACAGCGCGTTCCGCAGGCAGCTCGGCGACCAGCGGCTGCTCATCGACTGCATGAACTTTCGGCGTGGTAAAGACAACGAGCTGAAGCAGATGGCGAAGTTCCTGGCCGAGAAGGCGAAGAACTCCGGCGTCGAGCAGAGCATCGGGCCGCTGAACGCATACGAGCGCCGTTTGGTGCACCTGGCTGTTGCGGAGATTTCCGGCGTCACTTCCGAGAGCATCGGCGATGCGGCCGTGAAGACGGTGACGATTTCTGCGGGAAAGAAATAGGGGACCTTCTTCCTCTTCCCTGGCAGGGTTCGAGTCTAATGTTTTCCACCTCCGACACGATCGTTGCCATCGCCACACCTTCCGGGCGAGGCGGCATCGGTGTTGTGCGAGTGAGCGGATCTTCTTCCGTACACGTTGCGGGCGCTCTGCTCATGTTGGACGCGCCGCTGCAGCCTCGCCACGCGACGTTCGCGCGGACTCGCGGCGACCAGGTCGTCGCCACCTACTTCCCGGCTCCTCACTCTTACACGGGCGAAGACGTCGTCGAACTCAGCGCGCACGGCAGTCCCGTGGTGCTGCGACAGCTCGTCGAGCAGGCGATGGAGGCCGGTGCCCGACTGGCCGAGCCGGGAGAGTTCACGCTCCGCGCGTTTCTCAACAATCGGATCGATCTTGTCCAGGCCGAAGCGGTGGCCGATCTGATCGACGCTGTCACGCCGCTGCAGGCGCGCGCCGCGTTCGACCAGCTCGAAGGCACGCTCACCGAGCGCATCGGTGAGATCGACCGCGGGCTGTTCGATTTGATTGCGCGCATCGAAGCCTCGCTCGATTTTCCCGACGAGGGGTATCACTTCGTGGCGGCCGGCGAAGCGGCGACGTCTCTCCGGGCGCTTGAACAGCAGCTCGCGACGTTGCTTTGCGAGTCGAAGCGCGGCCGTTTGATCCGCGAAGGCGCGACGATCGTGATCGCCGGGAAACCGAACGTTGGCAAGTCAAGTCTGTTCAACGCTCTGCTTCGCGCCGGGCGCGCAATCGTTGCGCCACTACCCGGCACGACACGAGATCTCGTCACGGAGACGGCCGACATCGAGGGCCTGCGGCTCGAGCTCATCGACACCGCCGGCATTCGCGACGGGGCAGACGAAGTCGAGATCGAGGGCGTCTCGCGCGCACGGAAGGCGTGGGCGCTCGCCGACTTAGTCCTGGTGGTGCTGGATCGCTCCCAGCCAATCGACGACAGCGATCGAGGCCTGCTTGGTGACACGCTCGACGTTCCCCGGCTCGTCATCGCGAATAAATCGGATTTGCCGGCGGCTTGGAGCGGCTTGGATGCCGGCGAGCCGGTTGAGGTGGTCTCTTCGAAGCATGGCGAGGGGCTCGACGCGTTGCGTGTGGCGATTCGGCGCGCGCTCGAAGGGTCGAGCGCCGTTCCGCGCGACACGGCGGTGATCACCAACGTGCGGCACGCCGAGCTGGTCGATCGTGCGCGCGCGGCCTTGCGGCGCGCGTGCGAATCGGTTGAGTCGCCGGGCGGTCCCGTTCCCGAAGAGTTCGTGCTGACCGATCTGCACGATGCGCGCTCGGCCCTCGAAGAAGTGACGGGCAAGCGCACGTCGGAAGACTTGCTGAGGCACATCTTCGCGCGCTTTTGCATCGGGAAGTGACTCTTGGCGGAAACACACAGAATATCTGTGATGAACACTAATGGCTGATTCGTTTGACGTGATCGTGATTGGCGCGGGCCACGCGGGCTGCGAGGCCGCCTATGCCGCGGCGCGCTTGGGCCGTCACGTCGCCATCTGCACGCTCTCGCCAGACACCGTCGCGCACATGCCGTGTAACCCCGCGATTGGCGGTACCGCGAAGGGCCATCTCGTCGCCGAGATCGATGCGCTCGGCGGATTGATGGGCCGCGCGATCGACGCCACGGGCATTCAATTCAAAGTGCTCAATCGCAGCCGAGGCCCCGCGGTCTGGTCGCCGCGCGCGCAAGCCGACAAGAAACGCTACGGACGCTGGGTGCTCGACGCGTTGCAGCGCGAGAAAAACATCGAGTGGATTTTCGGCAAGGCCGGCCGGATTCTCGTCGAGCATGGCCGCGTTGTCGGTCTCGCCCTCGAGGACGGCCCGGGTTACAGGTGCGCCGCATTGGTGATCACCACCGGGACGTTTTTGAACGGCCTCGTGCACGTCGGGCCCGAACAGCGGCCGTCCGGCAGAGCGAACGAGCCGCCGTCGCGCGCGCTCGCGGAATCGCTCAAGGCGTTTGGATTCAGCTGGGGACGGCTGAAGACCGGCACTCCCCCACGGCTCGATCGCCACAGCATCGATTTCGACGCGTGCGTCAGCGACGGGCGCTTCGCGCTCGAGCCCGGCGACAACCCGCCGGTCCCGTTTTCCTTTCTCACCGAATCGATCGATGTCGAGCAGGCACCGTGCTACCTCGTGCACACCAACGAGCGTGTGCGCGAGATTGTGATGGCGAACATCGACAAGTCGCCGCTTTTCAACGGACAGATTCACGGGATTGGTCCGCGGTACTGTCCGTCGCTCGAAGATAAGATCGTGCGCTTTCCGCAGCACGAGCGGCATCAGATTTATCTGGAGCCGGAGGGGCGCGACGTCGACGAAATTTATGTGAATGGATTCTCGATGAGTCTGCCGTGCGACGTGCAACTCGAGATTGTGCACGCCATGCCGGGACTCGAACACGCGCGCATGCTTCGACCGGCCTACGCGGTCGAGTACGACTTCGTTCAGCCGACGGAGCTCACAAGCGGACTACAGACTAAACGCGTTGCCGGACTTTTTCTGGCGGGCCAAATCAATGGCACATCGGGATACGAAGAGGCGGGCGCCCAAGGGCTAGTCGCGGGCGCCAACGCGTCGCGATACGTGACGGGCGAGTCGCCTCTGACGCTCGGCCGGAACGAAGCGTACATGGGAGTTATGGTAGATGACCTAATAACAAAAGGTTGCTTGGAACCCTACCGGATGTTCACGTCGCGGGCCGAGTACCGCCTGTTGCTGAGAGTCGACAATGCGGATCTTCGGCTGACCCCACGGGGCCGTGCAATTGGTTTGATCGACGACCACCGGTGGGAAGTGTTCACAAGTCGGCGCTCGCGGTTTGACGGCAATCTCGCAAAACTCGAGTCGACGATGGTAAAGGATGCGTTCGGGGCGGGAGTTCCGGCGTCGCATTGGCTGCGTCAGCCGAACACACGACTCACAGAGCTCGCGCGAACCGGAAAGCTCACACTCGAGCAACCCGTCCGACGGTTGGATATTGCGAGCGTTGAAACCACGCTCAAATACGCGGGCTACCTGCGACGCCAAGACTCGCTGGTCCATAAGCAGTCCAGAGAAGAAAACCGCCGCATCCCGCCATCGTTCCAGTACGCAGGCGTCCCCGGCCTGTCTGCCGAAGTCGTCCAGCGGCTGAGTCAGATTCAACCGGAAACCCTCGGTCAAGCCATGCGAGTTCCGGGTGTGACGCCCGCCGCCCTGGCCGTGCTATCGACCTACGTTTCCCGCTCGGTGTAGAGTGGCGGATAGTGACGTTCCGAGAAAAGCTTGCCAGCAGGGCTAAAAAGGCCGGTATATCGGTCCAAACCAACGTAATTTCGGGCCTGGAAGCGTATTTTGAGCTATTGCAGAAGTGGAATTCGAAGGTTTCTCTTACGTCCCTTCCCATTGAAAAACTTGGCGACGAAGCAATCGATCGCCTGCTTATCGAACCTCTGGTCGCTTCGAAGTACATCCCTGAGCGGGCGGCCGTCATCGATGTCGGGTCGGGCGGAGGGTCCCCTGCTATTCCGATGAGAATTGCCAATCCTACTATTTCGCTCAGGATGGTGGAGTCGAAGACGCGAAAAGCTGCCTTCCTTCGGGAAGTGGTTCGTCAGCTCCAATTGGAGCGCACCGCAATAGAGTCGTCACGCTTCGAAGAGCTGTTGGCGCGGCCTGAGCTTCACGAGGCTGCCGATGTCGTGACTTTACGGGCCGTGAAGGTCGAAAAGAAAACCTTGATGGGCCTCCAGGCGTTCTTGAAGCCCGGCGGCTCGTTGCTATTGTTTCGGGCCGCTTCTGCCGGTGACGCGCAGCTCTCCAATCCGATGCTGGTGTGGCAGGTGAATCATCCACTTCTGCCGGCATTACACAGCGAACTCGCGGTGTTCACCAAGGTTTCGGGCTAGCAATGTTCCACGTGGAACAACTAACGCTATGATGTCGTTGCCAGAGTGCGCTATTCTTCCATCGTGCCCATAAAGCGTGACATTTGGAATAGTTAGGTCTAACGACATATAAATAGGTAAATCAAACAACCCCCTTGTAATGAGAAAGATAGTCGCTGTCGCCAACCAAAAAGGTGGCGTGGGAAAGACCACGACGGTCATCAACTTGGCCGCCTCCCTCGCCGCGGCAGGTAGGAACGTCCTCCTCGTCGATATCGATCCCCAGGCCAACATGACGAGCGGCATCGGGCTGCGAGGACAGACAGCCCCAGGCGGCACCATCTACAACGTGCTTACGGCGAGCGATGGCGCCGCCACGAAAAACGCCGACGACTTCTTCCTTCCTACTTCCGTTCCGAATCTCAGCATCGTGCCCGCCGATCGTCATCTCACCGGTGCGGAGATCGAAATGGTTCCACTGCCCGGCCGCGAGTCGCAGCTGCGGCGCTTTCTGATTCCGATTCGCGATCGGTTCGATCACATTTTCATCGACTGTCCGCCATCACTCGGATTGCTCACGCTGAACGCGCTCGTGGCCGCCGAGGCTGTGCTGATCCCGTTGCACTGCGAATATTTCGCGCTCGAAGGCATCGCCGATTTAATGACGACCCTGCGGCGCGTGCGTGCCGCATTGAATCCGTCGCTCGATGTCGAGGGCGTGTTGCTGACGATGTATGACGAGCGCACGAATTTGGGAAATCAGGTCGCCGGCGAAGTGCGCGAGTTTTTCAAAGAGAAAGTTTTTCAGACCGTCATTCCACGCAATGTGCGTCTGGCAGAAGCGCCCAGCCACGGCATGCCGGTGACGACCTACGACGCCAAGTCCCGCGGCGCTGAAGCGTATGTGTCGCTGGCGCGCGAATTTCTCCAGCGAGAAAACGCGCCTGCGTCGACCTAGAAAGGACGCGTGATGGAGAAGCGACCAGCGCTGGGGAAGGGCCTCAGCGCGCTGATTCCCGATGCACCCGAACCCGTGAAGTCGGGACCGACTGAAGTTGATGTCGATCTCATTTCTCCGAACGAATATCAGCCCCGCGTGTGGCAGGACGACACGCGGCTCGACGAGCTCGCGCAGTCGATCAAAGCGAACGGCGTCATTCAACCGATTGTCGTGCGCAAGGTGGAGGGTGGCTACCGCATTATCGCCGGCGAGCGCCGCTGGCGCGCGGCCCAGCGCGCCGGCTTGCTGCGCGTCCCGGTGTATGTAAAGGAAGTCGCCGGGGGAAAAGACGCGCAGCTGCTCGAGATGGCGCTCGTCGAAAATATTCAGCGCGAAGATCTCAATCCGATCGACGAAGCGGCGGCCTACGAAAAGCTGAGCACCGACTTCAAGATGACCCAGGAAGAAATTGCGGCCGCGGTGGGGAAGGACCGATCATCGGTCGCCAATCACCTGCGCTTGCTGAAGCTGCCCCACGAAGTGCGTGCTGAAGTCGCAGGCGGACGGCTATCGATGGGGCACGCGCGCGCCCTCTTGGCCGTGCCCGACGAGGCCGGTCAGCGGCAGGTCGCGCGTGAAGTGATCGCGCAGAACCTCTCGGTTCGCGAGACCGAAACCCTCGTGAAACGCCTCGGCCAGCCGGCTCCGGCCGCACGAACCGCCGCGGCAACCAACGACGTGAACACCCGAGCTGCCGAAGAGCGCCTTCGCCTCACCCTCGGCACCCGCGTGCGCATCGTCCGTCGCGGCAAAGGCGGAAAAATCGAAGTCGACTTCACCAACGAGGACGAGCTGCAGCGGCTGTTTGAGCGCTTGATGGGCTAACGCCCTGTTTGTATGGTATAAATGGCTGTTTTGCGCTTGTGAAAATCTGAACAAGCGCGTCTGACATCGAACGAATTCCCTGGGAATCATGACTAGTCGAACCGCCGCTGCCCGCTACGCCCGCGCTCTGCTCGACGTCGCCATCAAGGAGTCGGTCGACCTCGACACAATCGCGAAGGAGCTCGACGAGTTCCTCATCCTCTTCGAGGAGCAGCCGGCCCTCGAGCGCGTCTTGCTGAACCCGGCCGTCCCGGCGCCGCGAAAGAAGGCCGCCGTCGAGCAAATCGTGAAGCTGGCCGCACCGTCCGTAGTCGTGGGGAAGTTGCTCGTGCTGCTCGCCCAAGGCGATCGCCTTGTGTTGTTCCCTGACCTCGTCAACGCGTACCACGAAATGTTGATGGAGCGGCAAAACGTCGTCCGCGCGGAGATCACGAGCGCCGAGCCGCTGCCGAAAGAGCGCGTCGACGCGATCCAGAAGCGCCTCGCCGCGCTTACCGGCAAGCAGGTGACGATGGGCGCGAAGGTTGACAAAGAGATTCTGGGCGGTATGGTGGCGCGCGTCGGCAGCACGGTGTACGACGCCAGCATCGCCACGCAGCTGAAAAAAATCCGGGAGCGTTTGACGACATGATCGATCCTCTGCGTCTCTGCGCCTCTGCGTCGGAGTAGAAAACATTATGGAAATTAAAGCTGACGAAATCTCCAAGATCATTCGCGACCAGATTGGCAGCTTCGCCGTCGAAGTCGACGTCGCCGAAGTGGGCAGCGTCGTCTCGCTCGGTGACGG
>JANMJM010000280.1:0-14155 GCA_031371345.1 Vicinamibacteria bacterium | reverse complement strand
GGTTCGACCCGAACACAAGCGTCTTTCCGTCGGGCGAGAACATCGGGAAGCCGTCAAACGTGTCGTTGAACGTGATCTGCTCGAGGCCGCTGCCATCGAGATTGATCGAGAAGATGTCGAAGTTGCGCCCCTTGGGATCGCGCGCGTTCGATGCGAAGATGATCCGCGTTCCTCCGGGATGCCACGCGGGCGCGAAGTTCGCGCCGCCGAGTCTCGTGACCTGCCGTAAATTACTGCCATCGCGATTCATCACAAAGATCTCCAGTGTCGTCGGACGCCAGAGTTCCTGCTTCAACAAACCCTGAAAGTCGGCGAGCTCTTTTGCGTCGGAAATCGCACGGCCGCGAAAGACGATCTGTTTTCCATCAGGCGAGAACCACGGGCCGCCGTCGGGGCCGGGCCGGTTCGTCAAACGCCGCACGTCGGTGCCGTCGCCGTTCATCGAATAAATTTCCATATCGCCGTCGCGCACGCTCGTGAAGACGATGCGGCCGTCCGGCCCGATCGTCGCTTCGGCGTCGTAACCCGGGGTCTTCGTGAGCTGTCGAAGATTCGAGCCGTCGGGCGCCGCGCGGAAGATGTCGTACGACGCGTAGATCGGCCAGACGTATCCCCGCTCGAAGCTCGGGCGCGGCGGACACGCGAGCGAGGCCAGGTACGTCGACGCGTAGAGAATCGATTTGCCGTCGGGATAGAAATATCCGCACGTCGTGCGTCCGCCGTTGCTCACCTGCTTCTTGTTCGACCCGTCCACGTTCATCGTGAACATTTGATCGCACGCCGTTGGCGACGCGCCTCCGAGGTTCGCTTGGAAGGTGAGCTGCTTTCCGTCGGGTGAAAAATACGCCTCGGCGTTTTCGCCTCCGGACGTCAACTGCCTGATATTCGCCAGATGGCGTTCCACCCCGGTTGGCGAAGGCGCGGCGGATTGGGGCGCTCGAGGTTGCGCGCTGAAACCCATGGCAAAGGTGGCGAGGGCGACGGTGGCGATGGTGGCGTGCTGAGAGATCATGCGCTCTTTTCTATCACGCTATGATTCGCTGATGGAGAAAAAGGGGCACGGCCCCGCTCCGGCCGAGGACATCGCGAGGGCTGTGCGCGCACGCGGGGGGCGCGCGCTTGTCGTTGGCGGCTGGGTCCGCGACCGTCTTCTCGATCACGAGCCGGAGCGCTCGAAAGACCTCGACATGGAGGTCTTCGGAATCCCTGCGGCCGATCTTCCGGCCCTGCTCGCCCCTTTTGGCGAGGTAGAACCGATCGGACAGAGCTTTCCGGTCTACAAGATCGGCGCGATCGACATCGGCCTTCCGCGCCGCGAGTCAAAAGCGGGTCGCGGCCATAAAGGATTTGTCGTCGAAGGCGATCCGTCGATGTCGCTCGAAGATGCGGCCCGGCGGCGGGACTTCACCGTCAATGCCATCTCGTGGGATCCGCTCACCGGCGAATACGTTGATCCGTTTCACGGCCGCGACGATCTCGAACGGAAGATTCTCCGCGCCGTTGATCCGCAGACGTTTGCCGACGACAGCCTGCGCGTGCTCCGGGCCGTGCAGTTCGCGGCGCGGTTCGAGCTGACGCTGGACGAGAAGACAACGGATCTCTGCCGATCGATCGGCATTGACGACTTGCCGCCGGAGCGCATTTGGACAGAGATCGAAAAACTATTGCTGCGCGCCCGCAGGCCATCCATCGGTTTTGCACTGATGCGCGAGCTCGGCGTCATCGATCAGCTCTTCCCAGAGCTGAAGGCATTGATTGGCTGCGAGCAGGAGCCGGAGTGGCATCCGGAGGGTGATGTGTGGGTGCACACGTTGATGGTCGTCGACCAGGCCCGCACCCGCATCGACGATCTCGACCGCGCCGACGCGATTACCGTCATGCTCGCCGCGGTGACCCACGACTTCGGCAAGCCGAAAACAACGGCGCTCATCGACGGGCGCATTCGATCGCTGAATCACGAGGAAGAGGGCGTCGAGCCGGCGGCGGCGTTTCTCGACCGGCTGAACATCCATTCAATGGACGGCAAAGACGTTCGACGTCAAGTGCTGGGACTGACGGCTCATCATCTGAAACCGGGGATGCTTTACAAAGTGCGGCACGAGCTCACCGACGGTGCCTTTCGCCGCCTGTCGCAGAAGGTTGATCTGGAACTGCTGGCGCGCGTCGCGAAATCCGATTGCCTCGGCCGCACGCCCGGCCAGTTCGACTGCTCGGCGATGGATTGGTTTCTCGAGAAGGCGCGCGATCTCGGCGTCGATCGGAGTCCCCCGAAGCCGCTGCTGCTGGGCCGCCACCTCCTCGAGCTCGGGATGAGGCCTGGGCCGGAAATGGGCGCGCTGCTCAAGCAGATCTACGAATGCCAGCTGGACGGGGAGATTACGTCCACGGAAGACGCGATCGCGGCTGCGTCGAATCTTCTGAAAAAGTCCTAGGCGGCGCGTTCCTGACCGCGGCGGAATTCTTCGAGCAGCCTCGGCACATTCGCACTCACAGAATGAAGCGTCGGCGACCATCCCAGCTCGCGAGCGCGAGGGCCGCGGACAATCTGATCGAGCGCAAGCGCGTCGGCGTAGGCGCCGAACTTTTTGCGTCCCTCCGCGATCGGCACATGTCGTACATCAGGCGAGATCGAGAAGTGACGGACGATGCCTTCCACGATCATGTTCACCGTCTCGTCTGCCTCGTCGTTGGCATGATAAATCCCGCCCGCCTCAGGCCTGGTTGCAGCTCGGACATACAGGTCGGCCAGATCGCGGTCGTAAACGAGCGGCCAATGGTTATCGCCGGTGCCGATGACCCGTATCAGCCCGTTCAACGCATTCTTCAGCAACTCCGAGACGATGCCGCGGTTGCCGCCGTAGACAATGCCCGGGCGAATTACCGAGGTTCGCAGCCCGTTTCCCGCCGCGTGAAGCACCATGTGCTCGTGCTCGGGCCGCCAGCCGAGGAGTTGGCCCGGGTTAGTTTGAGCCGACTCGGTCATGGGTTGCGCATTCGATCCTAGAACCCAGATGCCGGACGTGTAGACAAACGCGCTCTGGCCCGTCCTGGCCGCATGCGCGGCGGCCACACTGAGGAGCATTTCAATGGCCTTGCGATCGACCTCCTCGCGCTTCACGCCGGAGTCTGCGGCCGTATGAATGTAGGCGTCGAACCCGTCGACGGCCGCACGATACGACTTCGTGCTCTTCAGATCGCCAAGCACTGGCGTCACGCCGCGTGCCGCAACCGCATCGGCCGCTTGCGGCGTGCGGATGAGCGCGGTCACCTGGTGATTGGCGCGGAGCAGCGCGTCGAGCACAGCCGAGCCGATGTATCCTGTCGCGCCGGTCAGAAAGATTCGCATGGGGGTGCCTACATCATAATCGACTCGATGCGCCGCGAGACTCTTCTTGATTTTTTTCACGATCTTGCCGTAACGCGCGGAGAATTCCTCGTTTACGACGACGGATATCGTTCTCGGTCGTACACCTACGGGGAAACCGCAAAGGCTGCGCGCGCCTTTGCCGCCAGGCTGCAGGCGGCCGGCATTGGGAAGAGCGACAAAGTTGTCTTCTGGAGCGAGAACCGCCCAGAGTGGATCATCGCGCTCTGGGGCTGTCTCCTGAACGGCTCGATTGCCGTACCAATCGACTATCGAGCCTCGCACGATTTTCTCCACAAGGTCGCGCGCATCGTTGATGCGAAAGTGCTGCTCGTCGGCGACGACGTTGAGGACGTCACGACGCCTGGCGCCGAAATTTGGAAGTTGAGCGGCATCGAGTGGAAGCATCTTTCCGATGCGACGTTCACGCCCGTCCCGATCGTACGAGACGATGTCGTAGAGATCATCTTCACATCGGGCGCGACCGCCGAACCGAAGGGCGTCGTCCTGACCCATCGGAACGTCCTCGCCAACATCATTCCGGTCGAAAAGGAGATCCAAAAATACCGGCAATGGGCCCGGCCGTTCCAGCCGCTCAGATTCCTTAATCTATTACCGCTCAGCCACATGTTCGGACAGGCGATGGCGACCTTCGTGCCGCCAATAGTGCCCGCCACGGTCGTGTTCATCAAGGGGCTGAATCCCCACGAGGTCGTGCGGCAAATCAAGAAACGGCGCATCTCGGTGCTCGTCTCGGTGCCGAAGATTCTGGATGTCCTCGGCGATCATGTTGCGCGCATCGATGCGTCGGTGCGCGCGCCGCAGACGAAGAAAGAACACGTCGCCACACGCTGGTGGCGATACCGCGCCATCCATCGTCTCTTTGGTTTCAAGTTCTGGGCGTTCGTCGTCGGTGCCGCGCCGCTCGATCCGGAGCTCGAGGCGTTCTGGGGACGACTGGGATTTGTCGTCGTCCAGGGATACGGTCTCACCGAAACCGCGCCGATCGTCACGTTGAATCATCCGTTCTCGACGAGTAAGGGATCGGTCGGCAAACCGATAGCCGGCGTCGAAGTGAAAATTGCGGCGGACGGCGAGATTCTCGTGCGAGGCGACAACGTCACGACGGGATATTACGGCGCGCCGGAAGCGACTGGTGAGGCCTTCGAAGATGGATGGTTCCACACCGGCGACATCGGGGAAAAAGACGATGCGGGGCGTTTGTTCATTCGCGGCCGCAAGAAAGAAATGATCGTCACGCCGGAAGGCCTGAATGTCTTTCCGGAAGATGTCGAGCGTGTGGTGAACGCCGTCCCCGGCGTGAAAGATTCCGCCGCCATCGGCGTCACGCGCAACGGCGAGGAGCGCGTGCACGTCGCACTGATTCTCGAGCCGGGAATCGATCCACCGGCCGTCGTGAAAATCGCGAACGCCGCGCTGCAGGATCACCAGCGCATCCGCGCAGCGGCCGTGTGGCCCGGGACCGAGCTTCCCCGCACCGACGGAACGAAAAAGCTGAAGCGCGTCGAGATTCGGCGTTGGTTGGAAACGGGGACGCCGCCCGCGGCTGCGACAAGCGCCGGCCACAGCGTCGAGTCGGTCCTGGCTCGATATGCGCAGGGCCGCTCGATCGCGCCTGCCGTCACCATCGAAGAGCTCGGGCTGAGCTCGCTCGAGCGGGTCGAGATGATGGTCGCGCTCGAAGAGGCGCTGAATACGACGATCGATGAGTCAGCATTCGCCAATGTGTCCACGGTTGCCGATCTTCAGCAACTCGCGGCCGCCCCGGCTGCTGCCGAGCAGGCGCCGGAGCCTGTCGATTTTCCGCGATGGAATCGCTCATGGCCCATTCGCTGGATGCGCGCGGTGAGCCAATCCGTGTTCCTTCTCCCACTGGCGCGCGTGTTCGTGTGGATCCACGTCGATGGGCTGGAGCATCTCAAGAATCTCGAAGGCCCGGTGATTTTCGCAGCGAACCACCAGAGCCACATGGATGGTCCCGCCATTCTCGCGGCGTTGCCCGGCAAATGGCGGCGGCGCGTGGCGCCGGCGATGGCGAAGGAATTTTTCAAGCCGCATTTCTTTCCCGAGCAATACACGCGCAAGCAATGGTTCACCAACAGCCTGAACTACTGGCTCTCGGCGGCGTTCTTCAACACATTCCCCTTACCGCAGCGGGAGGCGGGCGCGCGCCAGACGCTGCGCTACGCGGGCGATCTCATCAGCGATGGGTTTTCGATCTTGATTTTTCCCGAGGGGAAACGAACCGAACACGGAGAAATTCTGCCATTTCGCCCAGGCATCGGCATGTTGGCGTCGCGCCTCGGCGTTCCCGTGATTCCTGTTCGCTTGGTTGGTATCGATCGCGTCCTTCACCACACGTGGAAGATGGCCAAACCGGGAAACGTCACCGTGAAATTCGGCGCTCCTCTCCATCTAAGTGGTGATAATTACGAGAACTTAGCGGCACAGGTAGAAAGTGCTGTACGAAAACTGGGCACATGACCGCCGTTTGTGGCACAATCATTGCGAGCGCGTTTCGCTCGCGACCCGTAGAAAGGACTTCGACTCAGTTTGAGCAAAGACGATTTAATCGACATGCAAGGGACGGTGGTGGCAGTGCATAGCGGAGGTCTTTATCGCGTTCAGTGCGACGCCGGGCACGAAGTGCTCGCCCAGTTGAGCGGCCGTATGCGTCGCTTTCGTATCAAGGTGGTTCCCGGCGATCGAGTGACAGTAGGCGTGTCCCCCTACGACCCCGTTCGCGGCATCATCACATTCCGAGCCCGTTAACGAGAAAATTTATCTATCTATGTTCGACGATCCCAGTTCTCCAGGAACCCGGCCCGCCGCAGTTGCCTCGGTTGACACGCCGGTGCAGTCGGCGGCCGTTCAGCGTTATCACAGCTGCCGCTGGCGCAAACCGCCGGAAGAAGGCAGCCCCGCCGACCACTGCGCGCACCGAGATGTTCAGCCCATGGCCGGCACGACCGGCTTCGACCCCGAAGCCTGGTGCCCGGACTGCCAGTTCTATAAAGTCCGGCGCATCCCGAAGAAGCGCAGCCCCGAAGAATATAAAGACTACGGGTACTAGAAGGGCAAGGGGTAAGGGGCAAAGGGTAAATATCACGCTTCAACCTTTACCCCTTACCCTAGCCCCTTGCCCCTATTCTGAAAATTCCCTCGCCAACTCCACCCACTCACCGTTCGGTGAGAGCTGCTGATACGCGCGCCAATGCGGCTTCGCTTCGACGGAGAATCCTGTCTTTTCGAGGGTGATCGCGAGGTAGAAATGCGCGTCGGCGTACTGTGGGTTCAGTCCGAGCGCTGTGCGATAGCACGACGCGGCCTCCTGAAAGCGGCCGAGATCGTGATAGATGTTGCCGAGATTGAAGTGCGCCTCGAAAAAATCGGGGTCGAGACCGATGGCGCGTTCGTAGAGGGCCTGCGCCTCGGCAAGCTCGTCGCGTCCGTAGTGAATGTTGGCGAGATTAATGATCGCCGGCACGAGGTACGGATCGATCTCGAGCGCTTTCCGGTACCAATTGGCCGCCGCATGATGCCGCGCTTCGTCAACGTCGAGCGTCGATCCTTTTAAAAAATATTCCTCAGCCAGTGTTTGCGGCGCCGACAGCGGCAGCGCCGCAAGGCCGCGCCCCTCGAGCGGTTCCTTCGGCTTCGGCTTCTTCAGCTTGATGATGCGTGCCGGTTCGGCGTCGATGCGGAAGTCGAACGTCAGCTGCCCGCTGCGCTCGGCTTGCAGCGAGCGCAGAATCGCCCGGAACGGCGCCGTCTCCAGCTCACCGCTCACTTGCCGAATGATCAGCAAGTCGGCGAACGAAAAATAGGTGTCGGTGTTGGTCCGCTGCACCGGCCGGATCAGGCCCCATTTCTGCAGATAACGCAGATGATCTTCTCGAAGCCCTGGGTACATCCCGAGCAGATCGCGCTGCGAGTAGTACTGCTGCTTCAGCTCTTCGGGCGGCTGAATGCCCGCCATGCGGCAGAAGTCGTTCTCGTGGACGACGCGAATGTTCAGCTCTTCCGCCTTGCGGATCTTCTGGCTCTTCTCCACACTCGGCGCGGCTTCGGCGCCCAGGACGACCATCGTCGTCTTGGCCGTCACCTCGTCGGCAGCGGAACCGCCAAGTCGGATGACGAGCGCCTGCGCTTCCTTGCGCCCAAGCGACGAAAGCTTGCCGGTGAAAACGACGACCTGATCGACGAGAGAAGGTTTAGAAGGCTGCGTCACGCTTCTTAGGATATACGGCCCGCCCTTCGCACGTGGCGCTACGGCGTGGCTCGCGAGAATGAAGGAGGAAGCAGTGGATGTCAAGCGTATCCGCGAATTAGAATCAGCGCTTGATGCTGCTCGCGGGCGACGTCGGTGGCACCAAAACATTCATCGGCATCTTCGCGCGCGGCAGCGAGCGACCGGCCGAGGTTGACATCCGCAATTACCGCACGCTCGACTTCCCCAACCTCACCGCGCTCTGCCGCCAGTTCCTCGAAGACGCGGGAACCGACGCACGGACGATTCAATCCGCATGCTTCGGTGTCGCGGGCCCGGTCACCGGCCGGCGCGCGCAGCTCACGAACGTGCCGTGGGACGTCGATGCCGACGCCATCTGCCGCGACCTGGCAATTCCGCGTGCATATCTCTTGAACGATCTCGAAGCGATGGCGTGGGCGGTGCCGGTGCTTCGACGCGACGAGTTAGCCGTGCTGCATGAGGGTGACAAGCCACCGCACGATACCGGAGGTGCCGCGCTGATGGCGGCTGGCACCGGGCTGGGCGTTGCGCTGTTGCCGAGAGTTGATGGGCGGCTCGTGCCGCAACCGTCGGAAGGCGGTCACGCCGACTTTGCCGCCCGCACCCCGGACGAGCAGCGGCTTCAAAACGCGCTCGTGCGCGAGTATGGCCGCGCGCAGCTCGAGCAGGTGCTATCGGGTCCCGGCCTGGTCAATATCCATCGTTTTGTGTATCCGCACGAATGCGCCGCGCTGAACCAGCCGGTCGAGTCGCCCGATTTTCCGGCGCTGATTTCGCGCTCGGCGATGGAAGGCGGCTGCGCGCTATGCCGGAACACGCTCGAGATGTTCGTGTCGGTGTATGGCGCGTCGGCCGGCAACCTCGCGCTCGTCACGATGGCGACGGCCGGCATGTATCTCGGCGGCGGCATCGCACCACGAATTCTGCCGGCGTTGCGATGGCCGATGTTCGCGGACGCATTCTCCGCCAAGGCGCCGCTCGACGCGTTGATGCGGCGCATACCTGTCAACGTGATTCTGAATCCGACCGCCGGCCTGATCGGCGCTGCAACGTTCGCCGCCCGCAAATCCGTCGTGACGACTCGATGACTATGGACTATGAACCACCTCCGGCAGCCCCAGCGCCTGCCGGATTCTCGGATTCACCACTTCCCCACCCTCGGTAATCAACGTGTCGCGACTAATTTCGTCCGCCGGATCGATCTTGATGTTGCCGTCTTTGACAAGATGCAGCAGAAACGTCGTCACATTTTTTGCGTACATCTGACTGGCGTGATAGGGCACGCTCGACGGCAGATTCGTCGGACCGAGAATCGTGACGCCTTGCTCGACCACGACCTGATCGGCGCGCGTGAGTTCGCAGTTGCCGCCGCGCTCGGCCGCCAGATCGACCACGACCGATCCCGGCGCCATGCCGCGCACCATCTCCGCCGTCACCAGCACTGGCGCTTTCTTGCCGGGCACAACGGCCGTCGTGATGACGACGTCATTGGACGCAACGACTTTCTTCATCATCTCGCGCTGGCGCTGGTAGAACGATTCGTCCTGCGCCTTCGCGTATCCGCCTTTGTCTTCGGCCTGCCCGGTTTCGAGCGGCAGCTCCACGAATTTCGCACCGACGCTTTGCACCTGTTCTTTCACGGCGGGCCTCACGTCGTACGCTTCGACGACGGCGCCGAGACGGCGCGCAGTGGAGATAGCCTGAAGGCCAGCGACGCCGACACCCACGATGAACACATGCGCTGGTGTGATCGTGCCGGCCGCCGTCGTCAAGAGCGGAAACATTCGCGGCAGCGTGTCGGCGGCCAGCAGCACAGCTTTGTAGCCGCCGATGGTCGCCATCGACGACAGCACGTCCATGCTCTGCGCGCGGGTGATGCGCGGGATCAACTCGAGCGCAAATGCCGTGACGTGGCGGGCCGCCAGTTCGCGCACCGCCTCCGGTGCGCCCAAGGGATCGGCCATGCCGATCACAATCTGGCCCGGCCGCAGCAGCGCCAGGTCTGCGCGACCCTGGTCGCCAGCCGCACCTGCCAGCCGTACTCGAAGGACAACGTCGGCGGATGTGAAGACATCGGCTCGACTCGCCACCATCGCGGCGCCCTTTTCCTGGTAGGCCGCGTCCGTGAAGCCGGCTTGCACGCCGGCGCCCTGTTGCACAAGGACGTCGAGCCCGGCCTTCTTCAGCAGCGGGACTGAGGCAGGCACCAGCGCCACTCGGCGCTCGCCCGGGAAATTTTCAGTGGGCACTCCGATTTTCATGCGGATAGTTTATTCCGGCTCGGGCGGAACGAGCACATTCACGGCCCTGATGAGAAACCACGCCGCCACGCACGCGACGATCCACAGGGTGAGATCGTAAAGCGGCTGATGGTAAGACGGATCGCCTGGAACTACCAGCCGGTCGACTGACGGCATGGCGAAGATCAACCCGCCCGCCATGATCGCAATCCACGAAAGCGCCGTGAAGGCCTCGCGACGCTCGGGGCCGCGCATGCTGGCTGCCGCAATCATGCGGGCAGCAGTCACGCCAAACATGCCGAACAAGACAGCCAGGAAAAAGCCGTCGATCGCTCGACCGAGAACCCCGAAAATCAGATCGGCAGACAGTCGCCATTGCGGATATGGCCTGGTCACTATATTCGCGGCGCCCAACGGATGTTTGCTTCCATCAGCACCGACAAAGCCCGCCTCGAATTGCGGACTGTTGCCTTCCGTAGTGCTCAATCGCACCGTCAGATGGCGAAGTCCCGCAGGCCAGCGCGCCCGATCGGCGGCTTCCTCCGTTCCAGCCTCGAGATGAACCGTTTGCCCACCATCCACCCACAGTTCTGCGGTCACGGCCTTGCCGCGCAGATAGAACGTGCGTCGATCTTCAGCGTGCGTCGCAGGCACGTAGCCCTGCCAGGTCACTGAGAACGGCGCCGTGTCGCGACCCGTTGGGTTGGTGCCTCGGAAAACGAGGCGGCGATCAATGCGCGTCAGCGAGGCAGGCGGCGCCCAACGCGCGTTGGCGAAATAATCTGCCTCGAGTCCGTGCTCGACCGACACGGCGGCGCCAACCAGCAGCTTCACGATCAGTAAGACGGTGATAAGGAGCCACGGTGCTGGCAACGCGCCTCGGAAGCGCCATGTCCACCAGATGGCGAACGACACCACCGCGGCGGCGAGATCAACGGGCACACGGTGAAATCGCCACCACACGATGGCAGGGAGCAAGACATAACTGGTCCACAGGAGCGGGGCGCGAAATGATCTGGCGTGGGCCATCGAGCGGGCGCGGGCAGTTTAACACGCACAGATGCTAGACTTTTCAGTTGGAAGCCGCGTTTTGTCACTCACGATTGCGCTTGCGCAACTGAATCCAACGGTCGGCGATATTGCGGGCAACCTCGCGAAAATTCGGCTGGCGCGGGACCGCGCGACCGCTGAACACGCCGACTTGCTCGTGTTCTCGGAGCTCGTCATCATCGGCTATCCGCCCGAGGATCTCGTACTGCGGCCATCGGTTGTCGATGCCTGTCATCACGCCGTCGACGCGCTGATTCGGGAAAGCACGAGCGGGCCGGCGCTCATCGCGACCACTCCGTGGCGTGAGAACGGAAAAGTTTTTAACGCCGCTCTCGTGATCGACCGAGGGACGACGACAGTCCGATTCAAGTCTGATTTGCCGAATTACGGCGTCTTCGACGAAAAACGCTTTTTCACGCCCGGCCCGATGCCGCTTCCAGTCGACTTTCGCGGCATGAGAATAGGAGTGCCGGTGTGCGAAGACATCTGGACGCCGGCGATCGCGGCGCACCTGGCGAGTGCGGGCGCAGAATTGTTACTGGTGCCGAACGGGTCGCCGTTCGAGACAGGAAAGTTTTCGACGCGGGTGGAACTTGCGCGCGCGCGCGTGCAGGAGACACAGCTGCCGCTGGCGTACGTGAATCAAGTTGGGGGGCAGGACGAGCTGGTGTTTGACGGTCGCTCGTTCGTGATGAACCGCGGCGGCCAGCTGGCCGTCTCGTGTGAAGGCTGGACCGAACAGGTCGTGGTCACGACGTGGAATCGAACCGCCACGGGTTGGAGCTGCAAGCCAGGAACGGTCGTTCCGCTCGGCGACGAGCTCGCTGATGTCTACTCGGCGCTCGTGCTCGGCCTGCGCGACTACGTGAGGAAGAACGGATTCCCCGGCATCGTGCTCGGCCTGTCGGGCGGTATCGATTCGGCGCTGAGCGCTGTGGTTGCGGTCGACGCGCTTGGTCGGGACAACGTGGTCGGCGTGCGTCTGCCATCGCCGTTTACCGGCGAGGTGAGCATGGAGGAAGCACAGTTTCTCGCCGACCGTCTCGGCATCCGGCTGATGACGCTGCCGATTGGCACCGTCGCCGAGACTGTCGAAAATACGCTCGCACCGGAATTTCAAGGGCGGCCGCGAGATGTGGCCGAAGAAAATCTTCAAGCGCGAATCCGTGGCGTACTGCTGATGGCGCTCTCGAACAAATTCGGTTGGATGTTGCTGACGACGGGAAATAAATCTGAGATGTCGGTAGGCTATGCGACGTTGTATGGCGACATGTGCGGCGGGTTTTCGGTGCTGAAGGACATTTACAAGACCGATGTCTACCGCTTGTCGCGCTGGCGCAACACGCAGGGCGAGGTCATTCCGGAGCGCACGCTCACGCGTCCGCCCACGGCGGAACTGCGGCCGAATCAAACCGATCAGGACTCACTGCCGCCCTATGATCAACTCGACGCTGTCCTGCGCGGGCTCATCGAGGACGAGCAGTCGGCCGACGCGCTGTCGCAGACGGTGGCACCTCGCGATGTCGTATCGCGCGTGCAGCAGATGCTCTACACCGCCGAGTACAAACGTCGTCAGGCACCGCCGGGAGTGAAAGTGAGCCACAGGAGCTTCGGGCGGGAGCGGCGCTATCCGATCACCAACCGGTTTCGCGAACGTCAGGAATGACGATTATCCTGAACGGAGATCGCGTAGAGGTCGCCGGACCGCTCACCTTGAGCGCCTTGCTCGTGCATCTCGGCGTCGATGCCCGGCGCGTAGCGGTCGAGCACAATCTCAACGTCGTCAAGCGCGCCAGCTACGACAGCACGCAGATTCAGGACGGCGATCAGATCGAGATCGTCAACTTCGTCGGCGGAGGATCTACACCATGAACGAGACACTTGTGATTGCCGGCCGCGAGTTCAAGTCGCGGCTGATTGTCGGAACCGGGAAATATTCGTCCTTCGCCGTCATGCAGCGCGCCCACGAAGCGTCTGGGGCCGACATGGTGACGGTGGCCGTCCGCCGCGTGAACATCAGCGATCGGTCGAAGGAATCCCTTCTCGATTACATCGATACGCGTCGAATTGCGCTGCTGCCGAATACCGCCGGCTGCTACACGGCAGACGATGCCGTGCGGACGGCGAGGCTGGGACGCGAGGCGGGACTGTCGAACTGGGTAAAGCTCGAAGTGATCGGCGACGAAAAAACGCTGTTTCCCGACAACGAGGAGCTGCTCGTCGCCACGCGCATCCTCGTGAAGGAAGGGTTCGTCGTCCTGCCGTATACGACGGACGATCCGGTTGTGTGCCGGAAGCTCGAGGACGCGGGCGCGGCGGCCGTCATGCCGCTCGGTGCACCGATCGGATCGGGCCTGGGCATTCAGAATCCGAACAACATCCGCATTATCCGCGAGCAGGCGCGCGTGCCGATCATTCTCGACGCGGGCGTCGGGACGGCATCGGATGCGGCGATCGCGATGGAGCTTGGCGCCGATGGCGTGCTGATGAACACGGCTATCGCCGAGGCGCAGGATCCGATCGCCATGGCGGAATCGATGAAGCTAGCGGTGCAGGCCGGACGTCTGGCCTATCGGGCGGGCCGGATGGGGCGGAGGATGTACGCGAGCGCGAGCAGCCCGCTGGCGGGCGTCGTGAAATAACGGGGTCAGACCCCTAGAGCCGAAAGATCTTCTGCTCCTTCCGGTTTTTGAGCGCGTTGCGCGAATCGACGATGAGCGACGCGCCGCGGACGATGGAATCGTAATCGAACGACGAGTGATCGGTGCAGATCACGACGCAGTCGGGTGTCGATGTCAACGCGGCATCTGCCTTCACCGACTCGAGCTTGTGCGTGCCGTGCTGGAGCGTTGGGACCCACGGATCTGTGTAAGTGACCGTGGCGCCGCGTTTCAGAAGCAGTTCCAGCACATCCAGCGCAGGCGATTCACGCATATCACCCACATCCTTCTTATACGCGACGCCAAACAGGTGGATGCGCGAGCCATTCAGCGCCTTCTTTACTGTGTTGAGCGCGTCAGCGACACGCTCGACGACATAGGCCGGCATCGCGGCGTTGACGTGGCCGGCCAGCTCGATGAATCGGCATTCAAAGCCGGTCTGCCTCGCTTTCCACGACAGATAAAAAGGATCGACAGGAATGCAATGGCCGCCCAGCCCGGGACCCGGATAGAACGGCATGAATCCGAACGGCTTGGTCTTGGCGGCGTCGATCACTTCCCAGACATC
>JANMJM010000264.1:0-3411 GCA_031371345.1 Vicinamibacteria bacterium | reverse complement strand
GCATTGAACGACGACGCGCGATGGTCGGCGCTCATGCCGTCTCCGTCGATTCCTCTCTGGACGGACGATTTTTCGAACATCCTGAGCGTGCTGGATCTCCACTAACCATTGCGCCGTCCGGTCGATGGTGCGAAGATACGCCCGCCTACGTCCCGCCCGTCATCTTAAATTAAGGAGACTCGATATGTTGTCGACACGGAGCCCGCTTGTACTCATCGCCCTTCTAGCCACCGTTGTTTCCGCGGTGACCACGGCGCAGGACAACCCGAGCGACGCGGTCTACGTCGCCATCCGCACAAACAACCTCGCGCGGCTTGGGACAATGACGACCGACCGTGCCAGCGTAGACGCGAAGGACGATCGCGGCATTACGCCGCTGATGTACGCCGCGTGGGTTGGATCGACGGAGGCGATGACGCTTCTTTTGGATCGCGGGGCCGATCCGAATCTCACGAACAGTAGCGGCTCGACAGCGTTGATGATGTCGGTGACGGAGCTCGCGAAGGTGAAGCTGCTGCTGGCGCGTGGCGCCGACGTGAACAAAGCGACGCCGAGAGGCCGAACCGCGCTGCTGCTCGCGGCGCTGAGCCCGCGGTCCGCCGACGTCGTGAAAGCGTTGATCGCGGCGGGCGCCGACGTGAAAGCGGTTGATGCGTTCAAGACGACCGCGTTGATTGCCGCGACCCTGGGGAACGACACAGAGACGATTCGCCTGATGCTGGACGCAGGCCTCGATGTGAATGCCGCCGACTTTCCAGGGTCCACGCCGCTGATTAACGCCAGCAGCGCAGGCAACCTGGAGATCGTGCGCCTGCTGCTTGCGAAGGGCGCGAACGTGAACGCGTCGATGAGCGACGGTTCCTTCCAGAAAGTGAAAGCGGGCACGATCGCGCTCGGAAACTTCACGGCCTTGGCCAGTGCCATGCCGTTCGCATCGCTGGAGGTGGTGAGAACGCTGCTCGACGCGGGGGCAAACGTGAACGCCGTCGATGTGCGCGGCATGACGCCCCTCATGCTTGCGGTGGCCACAGATCGCCAGGATGCAGAGAAGGTCCGCGCGCTAATCGCCAAGGGCGCCGACGTCAACGTGAAGAGCCTCGCCGGCGAGACAGCACTCGATTGGGCCAGGAAGATTGGCGCGCCGGCAGCCATCGAGGCGCTCACGAAGGCGGGCGCCGTCGCAACTGTGGCACCCGCCGTCGCGTTGCCGCCATTCGTCCCGGCCGATTTACGAACATCGGCGCAACGAAGCATCGTGCTGCTGGAGGCGAGCACGATCAAATCGGCGGCCAACGGGGGCTGCGCGTCGTGCCATTCGCACAACATCACCGACGTCGTGGCGAACCTGGCGCGCGCGAAAGGTCTGCATGTCGACGAGAAAGCCGCCGCCGATCGCCGGCAGCTGACGAAGGCGCCCTACTTCGCGCCGCTGAACCTGCTGGAAAGGCTCGACGGCCCCGGCTCGCCCGACGTCCCGATCAACGCGCTCGGCGGATTGGCGGCTGCCGGGTACCAGCCCGATCGCATCACCGACGCGATGATCGCCAACGTCGTCTCGCAGCAACTCCCGGATGGCAGCTGGCATTCGCCGCATGGCGCCATTGCTCGGCCGCCGATCGAGGATGGCGATTTTTCGCGGACGGCCATCGGAGTTGTCGCCATGAAAATGTACGGCTCGCCCGCGCGTGCCGATATGCCGGACCGCATGGCGCGCGCGCGCGACTGGCTCGTCAACGCGAAGCCGCTGACCACCGAAGATCGGAACATGCAGCTCATCGGATTGGAATGTGCCGGCGCCGACCACGCGCTCTTGCAGCGGCTCGCCAAGGCGATTCTGGCCACGCAGCGTCCCGATGGCGGGTGGGCGCAGCGCAGCGAATTCACGAGCGACGCGTATGCAACCGGACAAACGCTGTTCGCGCTCGCGTCGACCGGCGCGATCGCGCCGAGCGCGGCTGCGTATCAGAAAGGCGTGAAATTTCTGTTGTCCACGCAGCATGGGGACGGCTCGTGGTATGTGCGCAGCCGATCGCCCAAATTCCAGCCGTATTTCGACGGCGGATTTCCCTATGCGCACGACCAGTGGATCTCGTCGATGGCCACCGGTTGGGCGGCGGCCGCGTTGACGCTCGCGTTGGACGATCCGAAGCGCACGGCGGCGAACGGCGCCGGCGGCCGTTGATGTTATGATCGTCGGCTCATGCGCCCGTAGCTCAGTTGGATAGAGCGACTGGCTTCGAACCAGTAGGCCGCAGGTTCAAGTCCTGCCGGGCGCACCACAGTTTGAGCCTGGAAACTTTAAACTGGAAGCTGGAAACTGATTGCGCCCGTAGCTCAGCTGGATAGAGCGGCAGCCTCCGAAGCTGTAGGCCACAGGTTCGAATCCTGTCGGGCGCACCACTTTTCTACTTACGCTGTTAACTAGAAGCGAGAAACGATAAACTGTAAGGTAAGAACGAAAGTACTCGACCAGGCCGGCCAGTGATCGCCAAGTTACTGCCAGTTACTTTCTAGTTTCTACTTTTTACTTTAAACTTTCTTCTGTGGGCCGCTAGCTCAATTGGCAGAGCAGCAGACTCTTAATCTGCGGGTTCTCGGTTCGATTCCGAGGCGGCTCACCACTTCTTCACCATTCTGGCCGGGGTTTTGGCCGGGGTTTTCCAAGACAGGCTCTGTAAGTGGCTGCGTCGGCGCGGTTAACAGCGCGTCGAGCCTCGCGGCTGCGCGCTCTTTCAATCCCATATCCGGCAACAAGTGACTGTAGGTGTCAAGCGTCAGCTGCACGGACGCATGGCCGAGGGTTTCTTGCACGACCTTCGGATGCTCACCGGCCGCCAGCAGGATCGTCGCGTAGCTATGTCGGAGGTCGTGGATGCGCATCACGGGCAGCTTCGCGCTTTTCAGCAAGTCGACAAACTCCCTGCGCACGTTGCGCTCATCCAACGGCGTTCCGATCGTCGAGGCGAAGACCAATCGCTCCGAGCGCCAGCGCGAACCCGCCACCAGTCGTTCCCGGTTCTGTGTCGCGCGATGTTTTCCCAACAGGACGACGACGCTCTTGGGAATGGCCAGGACCCGGTAGCTTCGGTCGCTTTTCGGTTCGACGAACTGCAACTCGCTCTTGCCATCGGGACCTTCAATGCGCTGCAGCGCCCGAGTGACCTGCGCTGTGCCATGGTCCAGGCTGACCTCGTCCCATCGAAGCGCGAGGGCCTCACCGAGACGGACCCCCAACGCGAGCATGGTGCAGAACAGCGGCCCCAGGCGGTATTCACCTGAGGCTTGGATGAACTGTCGAGCCTGCTCGGGTGCCAACACGGTCAAGGTAGATTTCTTCCGCCGGGGTGCCTCCGTCAGCTTGACGACATTGCGGGGCACCAGTAGCCACTGCTCGGCTTGGGTCATCGCGGA
>JANMJM010000255.1:0-17138 GCA_031371345.1 Vicinamibacteria bacterium | reverse complement strand
GAAACGGCGAGCATCTTACGCGCATCGCAGGAGGTTCGCGATGCTTTTCTAGCGTTGAACCCGGCCCGACGCATCACCTTTCGCGAGCCGATCGACTTCCGCGACCGATACTCTGTTGAAGTCGCCAGGGATCGTTTGTTTCAAGGCGCTCGCCGCCACGGCAAAGCGCAGCGCCGCGTCCGGCTCTCGACCGGTCAGCAGGCCATAGATGAGGCCCGCGGCAAAGCTGTCACCGCCGCCGACCCGATCGACAAGCCGCACGTCGTACCGTTGGCTCTGCAGGAATTGCGAGCGGGTATTGTTCCACAACACGGCGCTCCATCCGTTGTCGCTCGCCGATATGCTCTCGCGCAAGGTGATTGCCACGAGCGACGGCCCAAACTCGTTCGAGAGCTGCTGCGAGACTTTTTTGTATCCGTCGAGATTCAGATGACCGGCTGTGACATCGGTGTTCGGAACCTCGAGGCCGAGCACCGATTGAATATCTTCCTCGTTGGCGATCACGAGATCGACGTGGCGCATGAGCGGCCGCATCACTTCCTGCGCGCGCGTTTCGGTCCAGAGCTTCTTGCGGAAATTCAAATCGACCGACACACGAACGCCCGCCTTCTTGGCGGCGTCGAGCGCCTCGCGCGTACATGCCGCCGCCTTCTCTCCGAGCGCTGGTGTAATGCCGGTGAGGTGAAACCAGTCGGCGCCAGCGAAGACCTTCGGCCAGTCCACGGTTCCGGGCTCGAGCTCGCTGATGGCCGAGTGCGCTCGGTCGTACACCACGTTCGACGCGCGCTGGCTTGCACCCGCTTCGACGAAGTAGACGCCCACACGGTTGCCGCCGCGGATGATGAAATCGGTCTTCACACCTTCGGCGCGCAACGCGCGCACGGCCGCTTCGCCGATCTCGTGCGTCGGCAGGCGAGTGACGTACCAGCTGTCGAGCCCGAATTGCGCGAGGCCGACCGCCACGTTCGCCTCGCCGCCGCCGAACGTCGCCGAAAACACTGGTGTTTGCAAAAAGCGTTCGAATCCTGGCGGGCTGAGCCGCAGCATGATCTCGCCGAACGTCACCACCTTCGGCATTACCGTGTTCCTCGTGCCGCGCGCACGTTGGCCACCATGCGGCGCGCGTTCTCTGTGATCGGCCCGAACTGTTTCGCGGCGATCGCTTTGCCGTCGAGCAACGCCGAGCCCACGCCAACAGCAACGGCGCCGGCGTTCAGCCATTCGCCGACATTGTCGATGGAGACCCCGCCGGTCGGCATCAGCTTCACGTGCGGCAGTGGCCCCCGGATGTCTTTCAGGTAGCTCGGTCCGACCGACGTGGCCGGAAACACTTTCACAATGTCGGCGCCCGCGTCCCACGCATCCAGAATTTCAGTCGCCGTGAAACAGCCCGGCATCACCGGAACACCTTCTTGATGTGCGGCTTCGATCACGTCGCGCCGGAACACCGGGCTCACGATAAATCGCGCGCCGGCGGCGACCGCACGCTTCACGGTGTCGCCATCGAGCACGGTGCCTGCGCCAAACAGGAACCCTTCAGGAAGCGTGGGCGCAATCTCACCGATCAGTTCGATCGCCCGGGGCACCGTCATCGTCACTTCGAGGGCGCGAACACCTCCTTCCGCGAGCGCATCGACGACGCCGCGGACCGCCGCCGGATCCTGCATGCGGATAATCGCGACGACACCGAGCTCTTCGATAGCTGCTGTGATCTGACTTCTCGGAAGTGTGGTCATAGTCTTGGGATCGAAAGGCCGCCATCCACGGTGATGATGGTTCCAGTCGCGTATGGGATGTCGCCGCGCAGCAGCGCCGCCACGGCACGCCCCACGTCTTCGGGTTGTCCCCAGCGCGCGTCGGGAATAAGACCGTCGGCGATGCGGCGGTCGTACGATTCGCGTACGCCGGCCGTCATGTCGGTGGCGACGATCCCGGGACGTACTTCATAAACAGGAATGGAATGTTCGGCGAGCTTGAGCGCGAATAGCTTTGCAGCCATCGACAGGCCCGCTTTGCTCACGCAGTACTCGCCGCGATTGGGCGACGCCATCTCTGCCGAGACCGATGTCACAAACACGATGGCTCTCGCGGCCGACTGATGCTCGACGAGAAGCCGTGCGACGGCCTGCGTGAGGAAGTAGGGACCCTGCAGGTTCGTGTTCATCACGTCGGTAAAACTCTCCTCGGTCGCGTCGAGCAAATCGGCGCGCACCCGCGGCGCCTGACCGGCGTTGTTGACCAGCGCGTCGAGCGTGCCGAAACGGGTGACGGCCGACTGCAGCAACTGAGCGCGGTCGCTGGCCTTGCGAATGTCCGCCGGCCAGTAGTCAACGGCGGGGGCGATGCCGGCGAGTTCCTCGATGACGTGTGCGATCTCGTCGCGGCGCCGCAGACCCGACAGCGCAAGCGACCATCCGTCTCGAGCGAGCGCGCGGGCGATGCCCAGCCCGATGCCGCGCGTGCCGCCGGTCACCAATGCCACTCGCTGGCTCATTTTTCTCCGCCGAAGAAGGTGAGATACGGCGCACCTTCGGCGAGCCGCTTCGCATAGAGCGCAAGCTCGCGCAGGTGATAGTCGCCCCACATACTCGATTCGCCTCTGGGGACACGAGAGCCTTCGGGCACGTGATCCCAGCCGTTCGGCCGGTGATACACCGAATGCAGCAGCAAACCCTGGTGCGCGGGCTCCAGGCTCAGGTACGGCCCGCCGACATTTATCAAGGTGTCGAGGATGCGAAGCCCCGCTTGCAGGTACCGGTGTCCATCGCCACCGTGCGCCGTCACGATCCACGCCAACCGCATCAGCCCTTGCGCGGCGATCGCGGCGGCCGAACTGTCCACCGGCTCGTGATCATTAAAAGGTTCGGCGGGACGCGCAGCCCAGTCGCCGAGCGCCGCCAAGCCCGGGGCGCCGGTATCCCAATACGGAATTCCATCGGCGGCGGCTGCGTGCTCGATGTAGAAATCGCTGGTGGCCAGCGCGGCTTCGTAGAGTGTGTCGGACCCGACGTTTTGCGAGGTCAGGAATTCAATCTGTTCCGCGAAGCCGAGCATCGCCCACGCCAGCCCGCGCGTCCAAGTCGAAAAAGGGGAATAGCCCTGTTGGCTGCCGGGTCCTCGATAGCTTCCGTTTGCGGGGTTGAAGAGGCTTTCGTGCGCGGTGCGGCCACGCACATCGTAGAGGTCGCGGCCTCTCCCGAAGTACACGCTGTATTTCGCCGTCGCATCGGCATGCTGAACGAGCCGCTCGAGCAGATCGATCCTGGCGTCCTGTTCCTCGAACAGTTGATGTCCGAGCCGATGCGAGAGCGCCAGCGCGCGCAGCGTGCGAATCGTATCGACGAAGAGCGAGTGCGCGCCGTTAAACGAATGGATGAACCCGCCGTCGGGGAGCGGCGTCCAGCGTTGGGCCTGAACCGCGCCGGTCACCTTCAGTGCCAGCTCGTAGAAGCGCAGCTCCCACGCGCTGGCGTGAAATTTTCCCTCGCGCGCAAGACGCCACAAATTTCCGTAGGTGCTGACGTTGTTGAAGCCGTGATCGTGCACGCCGACATGCGTTAAATGCGACGCCATCCGTTCGACGGTGCGCGAGCGTCCAAGCTCGAGAAACGCCGTATCGCCGGTCGCGTCGAACTGGAGCAGCGCCGATCCAAATTGGAACCCCTGGGTCCAGTCGGTCCAGCCGCGCGACCGATACCGGCCCGCGATGGTAAAGACGGGCGCCCCGTCTTCCACCCGCCACGTGTCCTCGATGGCGAGGATCTTCTTTGCCGAGAGCTCGAACAGGTGGTCGATGGCAGGCAGCAGGTCGGCTGCGGTTCGTTCGCGGTCGATGGTGATCATTCGAGATTTTTGCCGACGCCGATCATATAAGAGGTTCGCCTAAAGGCCACGTGCCTGAAGAAGACCCTTCCGTGCATTTTCAGAATCGGGCTCGAGTGCGAGGGCTTCGCCGAAGTAGGCGGCTGCGGTCGGGGGATTCCCTATTTGAAGGTAAAAAAATCCGAGGTTCGTGTACGGAGCCGCGTCGCGCGGGCTCAATTCGACGGCTTTCTCGAGCGCGGCTCGCGCGCAATCGAGATGGCCCGAGGTGGCGCATGCCGCGCCAAGCAGATTTTGCGCGCCGGCATGCTGTGGATCGATCGCCAGCACGCGGCGGGCTTCGACTTCGGCTTCAGGTGCCCGTCCCTGAAGAAACAGAGACGCAGCGTGGTAGTAGTGGCTGCCGGCACGCTCGGGAAAGCGCACGAGCAACGTCTGGGCGAGCGGCGTCAGGCTGCCCGCGTCCCCGACGTCGGCGAAGATCGACGCGAGTTGTTCGAGAGGAAGAGGACTCTGAGGTTCCAGACGCCTGGCCTCACTCGCGGCGGCAAGCGCTTCTTTCACTTCGCCGGTTGAGGCAAGCACATGCGACAACTCCACGAGGACCGCCGCGTTCGTCGCATCGGCGCCGGCGAGCGACCGAAGCCATGCGACCTCTTCCGATACGTGACGTTCATCGGTCGAGGCCTGCGACACGCCGCGAAGCGCGTCCACCGCACGGGTATCGAGCGTCACAGCGCGGCGAAAACTCTCGCGCGCCATGGCCAATGCATCGGCCTGTAGTGCCGTGCGGCCCCTGGCGCTCCAGCTTCGCGCATCGCCGTGATTCACCGCCGACTGCACGATCGGTGGGGCCGATGTTCCGGACAGGAGGCTGCGAATCTGTGCGGCGTTTTCGTTCGGCGCTCGCGCGTACATCGATTGTGCGGCGGTGAACTCGAGTCCCATGCGATCGTCGGTTTGAAGAACGGCGCCACGACTGTAGGCGGCGAGCGCCGATGGACCCCCCGCGAACAACGACATGATGACGAACGTTGCCGTGTCCGGCGCAATCGCCACATCTTCGAGCGCCGCAGGAACGGCGCCGATGCCGAGCCGGCGAGGAACGTCCGTCAAACGAGATTCGATATTTGCGTCGGTGCTGCCGACTAACAACAGATCTCCGTCGCCAACCATCCACATCGTGCCCTGAGGAAACACCGACGCGAAGGTGGCGGCGATCGATTTCAGATCCGCTTCGCCGATTTCGTAGGTGTGAGCCCACTGACAGAGCACGCCGCCCGGCTTGAGTCGCGCGCGTGCGGCCTCGAAGAACTCGCGCGTGAAGAGCGCCGCCACACCGGCCATCCACGGGTTGGACGGCTCGGACACGATCACGTCGTATTGCCGGCTGCTCAAGAGCAGATGCGTGCGGCCGTCGCCGACGAGCAGCCGCACCCTCGGATTCTGCAGGACGCCGCCGTTCTCGTGCGCAAACCACGAAGAGGCGTCGACGACCTCGCGAGAGATTTCAAGCACGTCGGCGCGCAGAACTTCGCCCGACGCGAGCGCCGATGCCGCCGTCACACCACTGCCGAGGCCGATGACCAGCAGGTCGTGCGGGTTGGGGTGAAGCAGAATGGGCAGCAGCCCGAGCAGTCGCTGCGTCAACATGTCGCCGGCATTCGACGCGTCAACTTTTCCGTCGATGGCGAGCGCCAGCGACCCGCCGAGCCGCCGCACGCTCACAGTGCCGGCCGCGCCTTCTTTGTAGTATTCGAGCCGTCCTGCCCGCAGGCTGTCTTCCAGCCCTTCGACGCCAATGAAGCGTGCGTACTTATACGGACCGCTGGCGAGCAGACTGCGATCCCAGTCGGGCAGCGTTTCAACCACCGCTGTCAGTAGCACAGCCGCTATCACGGGCGCTGCAGTGCGCACGCGACCCAGACGGCGTGTGCTGGTGTGCGCGGTAAGCAGCGTCACTGCGAGAAGTACTGCGCCGGCTGTCCCTGTCCGACTCATCCATCCAAACGTTGACTGCACGCCGAGAAGTGGGATGAGCACGAAGCCGGCTGCGAGCGCGCCGCTGACCGCTCCCACCGTGTTTGCGGCGTAGATCCGCGCGACGTCCCGTCCGATGGTCAGCTTCGAGCTGCCAGCTTCGAGCTTCGAGCTGCCAGCGTCGGGGCGAGCTGTGGCCAGTGCGAGGGGAAATGCCGCGCCAGAGGCGATGCTCGTGGGAAGCAGAAGCACGGCGATGTACAAGAGCTCGCGCGCCAGGAGCGGCACGAAGCCCGCTCCGGCGCCGACATCGTGCGCAAGAACAAGCGGAAGGCGAGAGGCGGCGAACCATGCAGCGACGCCGGCGCTGGTCGACACCGTCGCGAGCATGGCCGCCAGCCACAGGCCCGGCTGTGATGTTCGCCGCGCGAGGCGTGTGCCGCCGAGTGAGCCAAGGGCAATGCCGCTGATGAACGACGCCACCATCGCCGCAAACGCATACGTCGTCGGACCAATGATGAGCGCGATGAGACGAGTCCATGCGACCTCGTACACGAGCGCAAGAAATCCCGACAACGCGGCGGCGGCTGCGGCCAATCCCGCGAATCCCGCTGGCCTTGGTTGTGCGAGGGTCGGTTGCATCACACGCGCCTGTCGCTTGGGCGGCGCTGGTCGCTCGACGCTCGTAATATTTGTGTCGTGCCGCGCCAGCCACAGGGCGCCAGCGGCGGCCGCAATGTTCAATGCCACGCCGATGAGAACTGTGGCTCGAAGACCAACAGCCGGGATCAACCAGAAGCCGGCGCCGATCGCGCCCGCTGCTGCACCGGCGCTGTTGGCACCGTAAAGCATCCCGGCGTCGGCCGCCGCGCCCGCTCGCGCCGCGATCCATGTAGACGCAATGGGAAACGTGGCGCCCATGGCTGCCGCCGGAATGCCGAGCAATGCGGCGCTCAACGCAACGCGCACGAGTGCGAACGCGGTGTGATGGCCGCCGTCCGCGTATGCCCACGCGAGAAGCGGAGTTGTGGCGTGCAAGAATGTGGGAAGCATCACGGCAACGGCCGCGACCGCAATTTCCAGGGCGGCGTAAATTCGAAGGCACTGTCCGATCGGAATCGATGCGCGTCCCGCGAGCCATGCGCCGATGGCCAAGCCGCCCATGAACGCGGCCAGGACCGTGCTCGACGCCGCCACGGTATGGCCAAGCTCGAGCGTAAAGAGGCGCGTCCATGCAACCTGATAGACAAGCGCCGCCGTGCCCGATGCCATGTAACAAACGACGAACAACGCCCGGCGGCGGCGGAGATTCATCTGTGGTGCCGGCGTCATTGTGAGTAGCATACGTGCCTTACTACGTAATGGGCAGATCGGGTCGTAAGCGGCTAACGGGCGGGACGTGTCTGGCGGTGCTCATCTCGGCCGCCTTTGGAAACGCGTGCGCGCGGCCGCCGGCAGCGGCTCCCCGCACTCGCGCCGTCGTGCGATTTACCACCGGGCCGCCGGGAGGGGGATTCTATCCGCTGGGCGAAGGGCTCGCGCGCGCCTATGCATCGTCTCTTCCCGACCTTACCATCCAGCCCCTGCCGAGCGGAGGCGCGGTCGCCAACGCCGAAGCGATTCAGGAAGGTTCCGCCGATATCGGGTTTGCGTTTTCCGATGTGGCCTACATCGCGTTCGGCGGCGGCATCGACCGGGGCTCTCGCCCCTACGATCGGCTGCGCGGCATCGCGGTGTTGCAATTGACGCCGCTGCACTTCGTCGTGCGCGCGGAATCGGGCATCCGGTCCATCACAGACCTGCGCGGCCGGCGAGTGAGTGTGGGCCTGCCCGGCACGGGCACTGCGCTCACCGTGGAGTTGGTGCTCAAAGCATTTGATCTCGATCGGGCCCAGGTCGTTGAGGAAAATTTCGCGTTTGACGAAGCGGCTCGCCGGCTCGTGGATGGCTCGCTCGATGCCATGTTCGATACCGCGATCTATCCTGCTCACTCCGTCGAGACCGCGACCGCAGCGGGCGCTAAGCTCCTGCCGCTCGTGGGGCCCTCGATAGACCGGCTTCGTCGCGACTATCCGTTTTTTCGCGCGGCGGTGATCCCGCGCAATACCTACCCTGGCATCACCAGTGCTGTCCGTACCATCGGCGTTGACAGCCTGCTCGTCTGCAGCCGCGATTTGGACGAGTCGCTGGTCCACGATCTGACGAAAGGCTTCTTCGATGCGCTTCCGTCGCTGTCGTCCTCTGTGGATGCGCTCAGGTTCATGGATCTCGAGCAATCGCCGGCGACGCCGATTCCCCTCCACGCCGGCGCGGCTCGTTTTTACCGCGAGCGGGAGCTGCAGCGATGAAGCGGTGGCAGCTGCCCAAATCGCTCGGCCTTGCGGGCTGGCTTGCCGCCGGCGTCTGCGTCTCGGTCTCGCTGGTGACATGGTCCGGCTATCGCGCAATTCGTGAGTGGCAGCGGAGCTCGGTTCAGCTGGTCGAGCGGCGCGCCAACGAAACGGCCAATCTGCTCGTGTCGGCGTTGTCGCACGATATGTACGCCGTCCAGAAATCGGTGCTGGCAGCAGCCGATCGAGAGGCCTTCGCCGTCGTGCCTCCGCACGATCTCAGCAATATCGTGGCAAGCGCGTTCGCGCGGTACCCGTATCCGGAATCCTTCTTCGCCTGTGGTGGATCGTTGGACGCTCCGGTCTCGTTTTTCCTGAGATCGGATCGGCCGCCGCCCTGGGCGGCTCCTGATGGAAACCCGAACCGATTCCCGGTGAGCGTGCAAAACGATTCGGCGCTCGGACACAGCATGATCGAGCACGTCCGATCCGACGTCGCGCTCGGGCGCAGGGTGTCAATCTTCGAGCTCAACGCCGGGGGCGTCGACTATCAAGTCGTTGCGCGTCTGCTTTACCATGATGAAGAGCGGCAGCAGCTCGACGCCGTCTTCGGCTTCATGGTGAATATGCCGTGGGTGCGGGATCATTATTTTCCCGAACTCACGAACCAAATCGCGCAGATTGGCGGCGCCACAGGTCTGGCGCTTGCCGTCGTGGATGAAAGTGGAAAGCGCGTCGCGAATACGCGGGTGTTAGGCGCAGGCCCCATGGTCCGCCGCTCGCTTCCGATCATGTTTTCGGATCCGCTGTTGATGGCGGTCGACCAGCCATCGGACTTTTCATGGCGCCGCTGGACGGTGGAGGTCGGCGGCGCCGCCGATCCGACGCTCGCGGCAGCGATTTCCGGCGCCGATCGCATGCTGCTGCTTGCGGCGTTGGCAGCGGCGACGCTGGCCTTTGGCCTCGTGTTTACCGCGCGTGCGGTCGGCGCCAGTGCCCGGCTCACCGAGCTGCGGTCGGAGTTCGTCGCCACCGTGACGCACGAGTTGAAGACGCCCATCGCGACGATTCGCGCGGTGGGCGACACGCTCGTCTCGGGGCGCCTGCCGACGCCAACGGCGCAGCGCGAATACGCGCAGCTCGTCGTGCAGGAAGCGAAGCGGTTGACGCGGCTCGTCGACAACCTGCTTGCGATGTCGCGCATCACCGACGTCACCGAGGTTTACATGTTCGAGCCGCTGGCCGTCGATGGCCTCATTGACATGACACTGCAGGAATTCGGGAAGCAGCTGGCCGAAGCCGAGTTCGAAACGCACGTCGAGATCCCTGCCGACTTGCCGTCGGTGCGATGCGATCGGACGGCGATGGGGCTTCTGCTCGACAATCTCGTCGATAATGCGATCCGGTATTCGCCGACGACGCGGTTCCTGCGGATTGGCGCTCATCGCGAGAACGGCCGTGTGGTCATCGAAGTCAGCGACAAGGGCCGGGGGATTCCCCTCGACGAGCTCGATTTGGTGACGCGTAAATTTTTTCGCGGCCGGCACTTGATTTCAAACGGCAGCGGCCTCGGCCTCGCCATCGTGAAGCGCATCGTGACCGATCATGAGGGCGAACTCAGTATTTCCAGTACGGTGAACGTCGGTACTACTGTATCGGTCGGGCTCCCGATATCAAAAGATGATGAAGAAGCGGATTCTCGTCGTTGAAGACGACACATCGCTCGCACGGGTGCTGCGCGACAACCTGACGTACGACGGATTTGAAGTCGATTGGGTTGCGACGGGCAAGGCGGCGCTGAACCGGGTGAAGGCGGTCGCGCCGGACCTCGTCGTGCTCGATATCATGCTCCCCGACATGAGCGGCTTCGATTTATGCGGCGTGTTGCGGCAGGGTCGTCACACGCCGATCATCATCCTGACGGCGCGCGGGCAGAAGGCCGACAAGCTGCGCGGCTTGAACCTGGGTGCCGACGACTACATCACCAAGCCGTTTGAACTGGAAGAGTTTCTCGCACGCGTGCGCGCGGTGCTGCGCAGAACCCGGCCTCTGGTCGACCAGCTGGCGCTTGGCAACGTCATCATCGATTTTCGCGCGCAGCAGGCCGACAGAGGGTCTCAATCGATCCATCTGACGCACCGCGAGTTCGAGCTCCTGCAGTACCTGGCCGAACGCCAGGAGCACGTGGTTCATCGAAACGAGTTGTTGCGGGAAGTGTGGGGGTATCCCGACGTGCCGAGCACCCGATCGGTGGATCATGCCATCGCGAGGCTGCGCAAGAAAATCGAAGCCGACCCGCATCACCCCAGGTTTATTCACACCGTACACGGCGACGGCTACTGTCTCACGCCGGCAGGCGTGGCCGTGGCGTTTCCGGCGAAACCCGAATGACGGGCCGCGATATACTCCAGCGTCACCCACGAACCACAGGAGGCAAGATGGCGGCGCGGCGCTTCTATACGAGTCTGTACGTCCAGGTCTTGTTCGGCATCGCGTGCGGCGTGCTGCTCGGGTATTTCGCGCCCGAGCGCGGCGCGGCCATGCGGCCGCTGGGCGACGGCTTCATCAAACTGATCAAAATGCTGATTGCCCCGATCGTGTTCTCGACGGTCGTCTGCGGCATCGCGAAGACCGGGGCCATGAAGGATGTCGGGCGCATCGGCATCCGCGCGCTCCTGTACTTCGAGGTCGTCTCAACCGTGGCGCTCGTCATCGGACTCGTGGTGGTCTCCGTGCTGAAGCCGGGTGTCGGTATTGCGATGGATCCGGCGTCGCTCGACATGAAGTCTGTCGCGACCTACACGACGCAATCGAACGCACTGACGATCACCGACTTTGCGCTGAATATCATTCCGACCACGTTCGTCGACGCGTTTGCGCGCGGGGAAATTCTTCAGGTCCTCCTGATCTCGGTGCTGTTCGGACTGTCACTGTTGATGATCGGCGAGCGCGTGAAGCCGCTGGTGAACGGCATCGATCAGGTGTCTCAAGCCTTTTTCGGCATCGTCGGCATCGTCATGCGTCTGGCGCCCATCGGCGCGTTCGGCGCCATGGCGTTTACCGTCGGCCGCTACGGCATCGGGTCGCTTGTCTCGCTCGGCAAACTGATGGCCGACGTGTATCTGACGTGTCTCTTCTTCATCTTTGTCGTGCTCGGCAGCATCGCGGCGTATTGCGGTTTCAGCTTGTGGAAGTTCCTCAAGTACATCAAGGAAGAAATCCTGATTGTCCTCGGCACCTCGTCGTCTGAGTCTGCGCTGCCCGGCATCATGGAGAAGCTCGAACGTCTCGGTTGTTCGAAGCCGGTCGTCGGCCTCGTGATTCCGACGGGTTACTCGTTCAATCTCGACGGGACGTCAATTTATATGACGATGGCCGCGATCTTCGTCGCGCAGGTGAGCGGTGTGCATCTTTCGCTCGGCCAGGAGTTGTCGATTCTCGGCATTCTCCTGTTGACCTCGAAGGGTGCGGCAGCGGTGACCGGCGGCGGCTTCATTACGCTGGCCGCGACGCTTTCCGCTATTCCGACCATCCCAGTGGCAGGTTTGGCGCTCCTGCTCGGCGTGGACCGGTTCATGTCGGAGGCGCGCGCGATCACCAATCTGATTGGGAACGGCGTCGCGACCATGGTCATCGCCCGCTGGGAGGGGGACCTAGACATCGCCCGTGTGAATGCCTGCCTGAACGGAGGTATTCCGGGATGTGCCGATTTCGACTATCTCCCTGCGGCAGAACCCGTTGCGGACGGGGCGTTCGCGTCGCGACAAACTGCGACACACCTGGCCCCTACCCGCGAGCTATAGTCGCGCTACACGTACATTCCTTTAGGGGGCGTCATGCCGGAAATGTCCGGCCGAGGCCGCACAGCCGCCGCGCTCGGTGTCGTCGCGATCTTCCTTACCGCTCTGCACGGCTCTGGACAGCAGCCGACAATGCAGTCGCCGTCCGGTTTGCCGATCCCTCAACAGCAATCCCCCCCGGCGCCCTCGGCCGTGCTGCGCAATTACACGCCCATCACATCTGAGCGGCTGAAAAAACCGGCAGACGGCGAATGGCTGATGGTGCGCCGCACCTACGACGGGTGGGGCTACAGCCCGCTCGATCAGATCACGCCCGCCAACGTCAAGCGTCTGCAACCGGTCTGGGTGATGTCCACCGGCGTGAACAACGGCCATCAGTCGCCGCCGTTCGTCAGCAGCGGCGTGATGTTCGTGACCACGTCGTTCAACCAGCTCATTGCTCTCGACGCGAGAACCGGCGAGGAATTCTGGCGGTATCGCAGCCCATATCCTGAAGGTTCGCGCGTCTCGAAACCGGTGAATCGCGGCGTCGCACTGTATGGCGACAAGGTATTTTTCGGATTGGGCGAGGCGGTGCTGCTGGCTCTCGATGTTCGCACCGGAAAAGAACTATGGAGAGCGAAGGTCGAGGAAAACAAGGCCGGCTATTACATGACGGCGGCGCCGCTTGTTGCTGATGGCAAAGTGCTCGTGGGCATCTCGGGCGGCGACGGCAACACGCGGGGTTTCGTCGCGGCCTACGACGTCGAGACGGGCAAGGAAGTCTGGCGATGTTTCACGATTCCTGCGCCGGGCGAGCCCGGTCACGACACGTGGCCGGCCGGCGACGCGTGGAAAACGGGCGGCGGGGCGACGTGGGTCACCGGCAATTATGATCCCGAGACGAACCTCGCGTACTGGGGCGTCGGCAACGGCAATCCGTGGGTGGCCGAGCAGCGAGAAGGCGACAATCTGTATACGGCCTCAACGATCGCGATTGACGTGGCGACCGGGACGATCAAAGGCTACTTCCAGTACACGCCGAACGAAGCGTGGGACTTCGACGAAGTCTCGCCGCCTCTGCTGATCGATTTCACGCGCGGCGGCCGCACGATCAAGGGGCTCGTCGATTTCACGAGAAGCGGTTACCTGTATTTCCTCGAGCGAGCCGGCGGCAAAATCAATTTCATCGAGGGGAAGCCGTACGTCAAACAAAATATTTTCAGGAGCCTCGATCCCAAAACCGGACGGCCCGACATCGACATGGCGCGCAAATCGGCCCTTGGGAGAATGGCCGATTTTTGTCCCTCGTGGCACGGCGGCAAGAATTGGGAACCTGGCGCATTCAACCCGAAGACGCGGATGATCTACGTGCCGGCGCAGGAGAATATCTGCGCCGTGATGATGGGTCGCATGGTCGATACGCCGAGCGGCGGAAAGCGGGCGGCCACGACGAGTCAGATGTACGTGTTGCCGGGCGCCGATCACATCAGCGAAGTGCAGGCGTGGAATGTCGATACCGGCAAGAAGGCGTGGAGCCACAATTTCGAGAAGTCGCCGAACTGGGGCCCGATTCTGACGACCGGCGGCGGACTGGTGTTCAGCGGCGGCACCAACGATCGAAAGTTCCGTGCTTTCGATGCGTCAACGGGCGAAGTCTTGTGGGAGTTCCCGACTAACTCCGGCGTGTACGCGCCGCCGTCTTCGTTCATGCTCGACGGCAAGCAGTACATCGCGGTGGTGTCGGGCTGGGGACAGGACGCGCGGTCGATGGAATCGCGTATCAACGGCGTCAATCCGGGCCACTATCCGGACGTTCCGGAAGGCGGCGTGATTTGGGTGTTCGCGGTGAAATAGACGTATGAGGAGAGGGTTATGAAAGCGATGAAAATCTGGTTGGTCGGCGGCGCGGTGGCGGCGGTGACAGCGGTGGTGATGGTCACACCGCGATCGACGGCCACGCTGCTCGCCGATGCGGTCAAGTGTGATCTGAGTCAGTACAAAGCGAGCACGGGCCTGACGGCCGTGATCGATCAGGATCTGCTCGTCGTCACGTGGGCAGGGCAGGGCGGCTCGGAGGTGCGCGCGCGTTACGGCATCGACAGCGGTCAACCGGTCGTTCGTGACTTGTCGGTAAAAAAATCGGGCGGCCAGTGGACGATGCTCGGCCAGAATCTGACGCCAGAGTATCAAGTGTTGAGCGGGATTCGCCGCATGTCGACGCAGCAGGCGCAGCCACTGCGCGAGGCAGGCGTCACGCTCACGCCGGAAGTGATCGCCAAGAATCGGTGGTATGCGTTCTGGGACGCGCCGCTCGTCATGCCGGATGGTCCCGAGATGCGTGAGGCTGCCTATCCGCGGCCGCCGCGAGCGGTTCCCGATCCGACGGCGGCGCCGGGTGCAGCTCGCGGGCGCGGACAGGGCGCAGCGGCTGGCCGGGGCGCAGGGGCCGCAGGACGTGGACCGGCACCTGAAGGTCCTTCGACGTACGACGGGGGCGGCGGTGCGAGACTTCCACTTGCGGGCCGCAACATCGGCGAGCCGCGCAGTTCAGCCGACGTCAAGCGCGCCAACGCGTCCTTCCGCGCAACCTCGTGCAGCGTGAAGACCGGTGGCGCGACGCTCGAAGTGACGTTCCCTGGGCTGACGATGGGCATCTTCGCCGGCGATTTGCGTTTCACTGCGTATCGAGGAACCAATCTTCTGCGGATGGACGCGCTCGCAAAAACCGCCGAGCAGTGGATCGCCTACAAGTACGACGGGGGGCTGAAGGGCTTCTCGACCGATCTGCTGTCGCGTCTTGCCTGGCGCGACACCGGCGGTCAACGTCAGCAAAACAATCTTGGCGGAGTCGTGAACGCGGCGCTCGTGCCCGTGAAGGCGCAGAACCGCGTGCTCGTCGCCGAAGGCAAGGCTGGGTCGGTCGCCACATTTACTCCGCCGCACACGTTCTTCTTCACGCGTGAAAAAGACACGAACCTCGGATACGTCTATTACCGCAAAGACGCGGCCGATAAGTTTGCGCTCGGCATTCGACAGGCCGAGCGCGAAGAAGAGCCGGAGTACGTCGAGAACTTCGCGCTCTACAACGCGCCGCCTGGTACGGTTCAGCAGATGGGCGTGTACTACTACGCGAGCCCCGACGCGGCCGACACGACGCGGCAGGCGGTGATGGCGTTTACGCACGGCGACCAGTTCAAGCCGGTCGCCGGGTACAAAACGTTCGTCAATCATTTCCATCTCGACTTTACGGGCCGTCAGCGCATCACCGGCTTCGACGGGCAAATCCAGGATCTTCAGGCGATGCGAGCGCTCGGCCTGAACATCGTCGGCCTCAGCGACTTCCACTTCGAATTGCATTCGACCGATTCAGGTCCGGAGCGGTTCAGAGATCAAAAGGATTATTTCGAAGCGACACGGCGCGCGTCCGACAAGGATTTCCTTGTCACGCCGTGGGAAGAACCGAGCGCGTATTTCGGCGGACACTACAACATCATGTTCCCCAAACGCGCGGTGTATTGGTCCAAAGTCCGTCAGCCGGGACAGCCGTTCACGGAAACCGATCCGGTCTACGGCAAGGTCTATCACACCGGCAGCACGGCCGACGTGCAGCAGATGTTGGACGCGGAAGGCGCGTACTGGTATCACGCGCACCCGCGAACGAAAGGCACGACCGGGTATCCCGATATGTTGTTCGACAAGCCGTGGGTGAAAAACGATCGCTATCTCGGCCTCGCGTTCAAGCCAGGCATGGGGCAGGACATGTCGGAGGCGCGGATGTGCGAGTGGCGCTGCTTCGACGCCGTCGATACGATGAACAACCTGTTCACGAACTCAGGTCTGCGTCCGAAGTACATCATCGCCGACATCGATACGTATCGTAAGGGACCGGAAGACGACACGTACGCCAACTTCCCGGTCAACTACTTGAAGATGGACAAAACGCCGCTGCCCGACGAGGACTTCACGCCGATCATGAAAGCGCTTCGGGACGGCGATTTCTTCGTCAGCACGGGCGAGATTTTGATCAAGAACTACAGCGTCAGCGGTACTGGCGAGAAGCGGACGATCAATGCGGATCTCGAATGGACCTATCCGCTGAACTTCGTCGAAGTCGTGTGGGGCGATGGGAAGACGATCGACCGCCAGGTCATCAACGCCAAAGATCTCGGGGCGTTCGGGACCAAGCACTACGCGATTCCGTTCGACGCAAAAGGCAAATCGTGGGTCCGCTTTGCCGTGTGGGACACGGCAGGCAACGGTGCGTTTGTTCAGCCCCAGTGGTTGAACGCGCCGAAGACCACAAATTAGTTGATTGGTTGGTTAGTTGGTGGTGGTTCGACGAACCACCACTATAACCAACAACTAACAACTAACAACTCATAAAGGAGATTCCCATGCGTCGGCTGCTTTTTGGTGTGTATGTATTCATTCTATGCGTGGCCATATCAGCGCCTGCTCGTGCGCAAAGCGGAACCTCCGGTACGATCGCGGGTACCGTGCGAGACGAGTCCGGCGGTGCCTTGCCTGGCGTCACGGTGACGTTGACCAGCCCGTCGCTGCAACGGCGGCAGATCGTGCAGGTCTCGGATGCCACAGGCGGCTATCAATTCGTCGACGTGCCTGCCGGCACGTACAGGCTCTCGTTCGAGTTGGCGGGATTCTCAACCTCAATCCGTGAGGATCTCCGCCTTACCGTCGGCTTCAACGCGCGCGTGGATAACACCTTGAAGGTTGGCGCGATGGCGGAGTCGGTGACCGTCACCGGCCAGAGCCCGGTGATTGACGTGACGTCGACAACGACGAGCGTCACGCTGACGGCCGAAGAGCTGAACGAAATTCCGCGCGGGCGCGATTTGGCGATGATCTACAGCACGGCGCCGGGCGTGACGCTGGCCGGCACACCCGATGTCGGCGGTAGCAACATGGCGAATCGGCAGAACATCTCGGATGGCGGCGTGTCTCTCCAACCCAAGCTCCAGCTCGAGGGCATGAACATCGTGTTGAGCGACGACCAGAATTCCGGCGTCTACATGAACAACGACACGATCGAAGAGATCCAGCTCAAGACCTCGGGGAACGACGCGGAGGTGATGGTGCCCGGCGTGTCCATGGTGGCCGTCATCAAGTCGGGCGGTAACGATTTCCATGGGCGCTACGGGTACGCGCTTCAGCGGCCCAAAATCGGCAGCTTCAAGTTGCAGGCGAGCAACCTGGACGATCATTT
>JANMJM010000244.1:0-6240 GCA_031371345.1 Vicinamibacteria bacterium | reverse complement strand
ATGAATGAGCGCGAGAGGAAATTTATCGATCAGCCTGCGGCGGGCGGCGGATACCCGTCGCAGGAGTCGTAGCCGGAGGCGGCGTCGGCGTCGCAAGACCCGGGCGCGACGCACCACCTGAAACGTTCCATGGATTCGACGGCGCCGACGCGGCCGGTGCCGGCGGCGCGTGGGGATCCACAAGCGGGGCGCGCATACCGGGATTCAGCATCATCGCTCCGGGCGGCGGAGCGGGCACGGTGACGAGTCCTGCCGCGGCCGCCGCGGCGATCGCCGCATCATCCAACTGGTCGTCGTTTGCAGGGTTCGAAGGTTCAGGCAACATGCCAGGCGTGAACGCCCCGGGCCCGCGAAGTTGCGTCATGTTCGGCGAAGACCCGGGATAACCATTTGGTGTTGGCGCTCCGGGGCCCGCTGGCGGCCGCGTGGCGGCAGCGGCCGTCGTCGTCGCCATGATCAAAATGCGATCGTAGGTTGATGCATTGGCGAGGTACGCGGCGCGCGGCGCAGCCATGTACCCAGGAACCGCGCGAAGAATGATGTCGAGGGCCATGCTCTCGGGGACGTTGTCGAGCTTCAACGTCAGCGGCCCCGAGGCGACGCCTTCGAGATTCACGACCCGGGTTTTTCCGAGCTTCGCCCATTCCGTCAGAATTTGACGAACGGTGACATCCTGCGCGTCGATCGACACTTTCCCGTCGCCGATGACGAGCTTGAGCCCGGCCGCCCAGCCAGGGACGGCGGAAATCGCAAGGACGAGCAGCCCGAAAACAACCTTTTTCATGGGTTTACAGCTATCAATAGTATAGGTCAGGACTGCTGGGACCGGAAGTATTCGATGACTTTGGCGATGATTTCGTTCAATTGCACGGTCGGTTGGAATCCGGTGAGCGCGTGAATTTTCGTGATGTCCGGAACGCGGCGCGGCATGTCTTCAAAGCCGGCTTCATAGGCCTTGTCGTAGGACACGAACTCGATGGCGGACCCGCTGCGTGCTTGGGCTTTCACGAGTTCGGCCAGCCTGAGAATCGTCACTTCTTCGGGATTGCCGATGTTGAAGACTTCCCCGATCGCTTTTTTTTCCTTCATGAGCTTGAGCAAACAGGCGACCACGTCGCTTACATCGGTGAAGCTGCGCGACTGCGTACCGTCGCCGAACACGGTGATAGGCTCGCCGGCAAGCGCCTGCCGCACGAAATTGGGCAGCACCATTCCGTATTGTCCGGTCTGCTTCGGTCCCACGGTGTTAAAAAATCTCACGACGACAACGGGAAGACCCCGCTCTTTCCAGTAGGCGAGCGCGAGAAACTCGTCGATGGCTTTGCTGCACGCATAGGCCCAGCGATGTTTTACCGTGGCGCCCATCACCAAGTCGGCATCCTCGCGGAACGGCACGTCCACGTTCTTGCCATATACCTCCGAGGTTGAGGCGATAAAGACGAGCTTCTTTTTTTTGTTCGCATGCTTCAACACCACCTCAGTGCCATGCACATTCGTTTCGATGGTGTGAACGGGCTGCTCGACAATCAGCTTGACGCCAACCGCGGCGGCGAAGTGAAAGACGACGTCGTTGCGATCGATGAGCTCGGCCAGCAGCGGCTCGTTGGTGACCGTGTCGATGTCGTACTTGAATTTCGGGTTCGACTTCAGGTGGCTGACGTTCCGAATCGATCCGGTCGACAGATTGTCGATGATGTCGACCTCGTGTCCGGCGTTCAACAACGCTTCCGCTAGATGCGAGCCGATGAAGCCCGCGCCTCCGGTAATCAGTGCTCTCACGAAGCCAGTTCCTTCCCGGCGCGCGGCGCAAACGATCGCACCGCTTCGGCGACGGTGCGCGCATCGGCGAGCGGCAGGCCTGGATACAGCGGCAGCGACAACACTTCGTCCGCTGCGCGGTTCGCATGCGGGCAGTCCGCAGGATGGCTCGCAGCAAACGCCGGTTGCTTGGATATGGTGACGGGATAATGCACAAGCGTTTCTATCCCGGCCGATCGCAGATAAGCCTGAAGCGCCGATCGCTGCGGCGTCCTGACCGGAAACAAATGATAGACGTGACCGGGATCCCTCTCCGCCGGCACGACCACGGGCGCCCCGGCCAGCCCCCTGCGGTATTCCGCCGCGAGCACACGCCGCTGGTCGGTCCTGGCGCGTAAGAACGGCAGTCGCGCGCACAGAACGGCGGCCTGGAGTTCGTCGAGGCGGCTGTTCACGCCGATCTCCTGGTGATGATACCGATCGCTTTGTCCGCCGTTGCGGATCCGTTTCATCCGTTCAGCGAGCGACGCGTCGCGCGTGACGATGGCGCCGCCGTCGCCGAGCGCACCGAGATTTTTCGTCGGGTAGAAACTGAACGCGCCGGCCGTTCCGAATGTGCCGACCGGCTGACCGTCGCACGTGGCGAGATGCGCCTGACAGCAATCTTCGACGAGCGCGACGCCCCGTGCGGAGGCGACTGCCACCAATGCCTTCATGTCTGCGGGCTGCCCGTAAAGGTGAACGGGAATGATCGCTTTGGTGCGCGAGGTGATCGACGCGTCGGCCGCTCTCGGATCGAGCGTAAGCCGGCCGGGGTCGATGTCGGCAAACACGGGGCGAGCGCCGACCATCACGATGGCAAGCGCGGTATACGCCGCCGAGAGTGGTGAGGTCACCACTTCGTCGCCGGGCCCAATGTCGAGCGCCCTCAGCACGATGGCGAGCGCGTCCGTGCCGTTGCCGGTGCCAACGGCGTGTGTCGCGCCCGCAAGCACAGCGAATTCAGTCTCGAAGGCATCGACTTCAGGCCCGAGCACGAACCAGCCGCTGTCGATCACACGAGTCACTGCCGCCTTGATCGCGCCGGCATCCTCGGCGAGATGAAGGTCCATGAAAGGGATGTGTCGAAAACTCATGCCACCGTGGAGGGAGTGCGCTCGGGCTCGTCCAAATAGGCGCTGAGATGGGCGCGGTAGTACTCGATGGTTTTCGTCAGTCCTGCGCGCAGCGACACGCGGGGCTGCCAGCCGACGGCGGCGCGGAACCGCGACGAGTCGGCATAAAAACTTCCGATGTCGATGACTTTTTTCTCCGGTGGCCACGGCACATATCGCGCCTGGCCTTGGCCGGTGACGGCGATCAGCAGGCTGACCAGTTCGCTGTGCGACGTCGGCTCAGACCCACCAACATTGAAGACCCTGCCGTTCACGGCATCGGAGGCGCCGGCTCGCAGAAACGCGTCGGCCGCATCATCGACGTACACGAAGTCGCGTACCTGCGATCCGTCACCGAAAATCTGGATTTCGGAGCCTTCGAGCGCAAGCCTGATAAACCAACCGATGAATCCCTGCCGGTTGTGCTTGATCAGCTGGCGCGGCCCGTACACGTTAGTCAAGCGCAGCGAGCAGGCTCTAATGTTGAACACGTTGTTGTAAAGCAGGTGATAGTTCTCGCCCGCGGCCTTGTTGATGCCGTTGACGTCGGTCGGACGGACCAGATGATCTTCAGTGACCGGCAATGAGTCCGGCTTGCCATACACCTGCCGCGTGCCGGCGAACACCACTTTGATCCGCGGATTGTTTTTTCGGCACGCCTCGAGAATCGACAACTGGCTCCGGCAATTGATTTCGAGATCGGTGTATGGATCCCGCATGCTGTCGATGTGGCTCACCTGGCCGGCAAGATTGAAAATCACCTCGCGGTCGCGCACGAGGTGGTTCATCGTGCTTTCCTGCCGGACGTCGGCGATGTTGACGCGGACGCGATCGGCGATGCCGTCGATATTGAAAAAATTTGCGCCCGCGTCGGGAATCAGCGAGTCCATCAGCAGCACGTCGGCACCGAGGGCGACGAGACTATGGGCGAGATTGCTGCCAATGAATCCAAGACCGCCGGTAATCATCACGCGGCGGCCGCGATAGAAATCCAGATGCGGCTGCATCACAGAAGGCGCGTCCCCTGTTGTACTCGCGCCGCCTCGCGGTCTTGATCGTTCCGCACGACGAGCGCGACCCAGAGATTCATGACATCGAGGCCGGTTCGATAGATGCGTGGGAAATTGAAAAACTGCGAACGGCCGTAGGCGCGGTGGTAGTGGTGGACGGGCACCTCGACGATGCGGAAGCCGGCGTCCTGTATCTTCTTCATCATCTCGAGGCAGATGACGCCGCTGTTTTTCTCGAGGCGGACGCGATCGAAAATTGTGCGCCGCATCATCCGGAAGTCGCAATCGACGTCACGGACCGTCAGGCCGAACAGCGTTTTCACGATGTGATGATAGATGCGCCCGATCATGATGCGGTGCCATGGGTCCGACCGGCTGATTTTGTAGCCGTTCACCAGATCCACTTCAGGCCGCATCTGCTGCCAGAGCAGTTCCATTTCGCCCGGGTCATACTGCGCGTCGCCATCGGTATAGAAGATGATGTCTTTGGACGCCGCCGCGAATCCACTTCGAAGGGCGCCGCCGTAGCCTCGGTTGACCGAGTGGGTGATGACGCGAAGCGAGGGATACACCAGCGTCAGCGCATGCAGAATTTGCCCGGTGCTGTCGGTGCTGCCGTCGTTGACGACGATCACCTCATGATTGGGGGTCAGCCGGCCAGCCGTCTGCAAGGCCCGGATCACGAGACTCGCGATCGTCCCGCTATCGTTGTAGGCCGGGAAAAAGACACTGAGGCTGGAAGGTGAAGCCGGCGTGGACCCTGCCATGTTCAGGTGCGTTGACGTTAACACGGGGATTGTTTGAAGCGCAACAAAGTTAAGGCTTTAGACGCAGGCGCCAGGGGACGATTAACGATTCGAGCAGGACGCGGGCCGACATCTTCGATGCCCCTTGTCGGCGCTCCACGAAAATAATCGGGACCTCGGAGATGCGGCAGCCCGCTCGACTCGCCAGGTGCAGTGTCTCAACGAGAAAGGCGTAGCCCTCCGAGATGACATTGTCGAGCGGCATCCGTGCCAGCGCGGCACGGCGCCAGCATCGATACCCAGTCGTGCAGTCGTTCACTTCGAGGCCAGTGACCGCCCGGATATATCTGTTGGCGACCGTGCTGAGGACAATCCGGTGCAGCGGCCAGTTCACGACGCTGATGCCCTGGAGGTACCGCGATCCGAGCACGAGATCGGCGGCGGCCGTCGCCTCGGCCATGGCCGGAAGGTATTTGGGATCGTGGGAGAAATCGGCATCCATCTGAAACACGATCTCGTCGCCGTCGGAAAGCGCCTGCTTCAATCCTGCGAGCAGCGATCGTCCGAGCCCGCGCAGGCCTGTTCGATGAATGACCGATAGCCGGCCCGGCAATGTCGCCGCAAGGTCGTCGGCGATCGCCCCCGTTCCGTCAGGGGAATTGTCGTCCACCACGATGACGCGATACCCGGGATTCTGCAGAATCTCCGCGACTAACTCCCGCAGATTCTCCCGTTCGTTGTAGGTGGCGATGACGACGGCCGCGTTCATCGAGGCCCCTCCGCGCGGAGCGAGGAAATCTGCTCGGACACCAGCCCGACGAGAAAAATAATAACGGCTAGCACGATGAGCAACACCGACGAGTTCGTGATGTGATGCTGCGTCACGGCGGTCCAGACGGCGTACAGCGCGCCGAGCGTGAAGGCGAACACGCTGATGGGAAGGAAAATGCGCAGCGGGCTGAACACCGTGATGACCTTCAGCAGAATCAGAAAGAAGGCCGTCCCATCGGACACGAGGCGGATCTTCGACCGGCCGATTCGGACGCGCGTCTCAATCGGCTCGAACCGCACGCTGTAACCCGCTTTGATGAACGACAGAGTGGTTGTCGCGGGCGTCGAGAATCCATTCGGGAGCAGATGGAGAAATTCTCGAAGCGCGCTCGATCGCGCGGCCCGCATGCCCGACGTGAGGTCTGGAATATCGCGGCCGGTCAGGTATGTCGCGAGCCAGTTGAGCGCGTTGTTTCCCAGATGACGGGCGGTCGACGCCTGTCCGGATGCGGCACGCGCGCCGACGACGAGGTCATATTCGCCGAGATGGGCGACGAGGCGAACGGCATCCGCCGCAGCGTGCTGATTATCGCCGTCCATGATCAGAATGAAGTCGCCAGACGCCTCGCGGATCCCGCTCTTGACCGACGCGCCGTTGCCGATATTGTAAGGATGCCTCACGACGTTCGCGCCGGCCGCGCGCGCCACGTCTCCCGTGCGATCGGTCGAGCCGTCATCGACCACGATAATCTCACGCCACGAGGCGGCGGCGCGAAGCGACGCGATCACCTGCGGAATCGC
>JANMJM010000183.1:0-4938 GCA_031371345.1 Vicinamibacteria bacterium | reverse complement strand
GCTGGGTGAAAATCCAGCGCCCTTTCTTTTGGACTCCACTGAAAGCTGGAAGCTGGAAGCTGGGAGCTGGAACCTGCCTGTATAATCACTCCGCCCGATGATTGTCGGTCGTCGCTATATCGTCTGGGGCCGGGTGCAGCGCGTCGGGTACCGAATGTTTGTCGAGGATACGGCGCGGCGCGAAGGGCTGCGCGGGTATGTGCGCAACCAGCACGACGGCAGCGTCGAGATTCTCGCGGAAGGCGACGACGAATCGATGCGGCGCTTCGAGCAGGCGATTGGTCGGGGTCCGATCGGCGCCCGGATAGACGAGGTCGATACGACGGACGTTGGGGCCTCGGGCCGCTATCACACATTTTCGGTCACCAGTTGACCTCCAACTAACAACTAACAACTAACCAACTAACCAACCACGATGGATTCACTCAAATCAAAAATCCGCAGCGTCCCTGATTTCCCGAAGGCCGGCATTAATTTCTTCGACATCACGACGTTGCTGAAGGAGAAAGACGGTTTTCGCGCGACGATCGAGGCGCTTGCCAAGCCGTTCGACAATCAGAGAATTGATGTCGTCGTGGGCGTCGAGAGCCGCGGCTTCATCCTCGGCGGCGCCGTCGCCGATCGTCTGGGAGCGGGATTTGCGCCGGTCAGAAAAAAGGGCAAGCTGCCGTCCAAGACAGAGCAGGAAACCTATGCGCTGGAATACGGCACGGACTGCCTCGAGATCCATTCAGACGCGATCGATCGCGGCCAGAGGGTGCTCATTGTCGACGACGTGCTGGCGACCGGAGGAACGGCGGCTGCCACGATCAATTTGATCAGGAAATTGGGCGGCGACGTGCAGTCGCTGGCCTTTTTGATCGAGCTGCAATTTCTGAACGGACGGGCGAAGCTTGGAAAAGAAAACGTCTTCAGCGTGTTGAAGTACTAACGCCATCGTCGTGCTCAACCTCCTGCTGCTTGTCATCGCTCTCGCGGTCACCGCTGCAGCCTTTGCGGTCTGGCGGCTGGCCGATGGCCTCGCGCGGCGGCGGCGCGACGACATCATCCAGCAGCAACTCGCCACCTTCGCCCCTGCGGTTGGGGCCGTGCAGCACGATCCACGACAGTTGCTCGTGTGGTACCCGCTCGCGCAGACCAGCCGGAAATTGTTTCCCGACGCCTTCGCAGCGCTCGACCACGCGGCGGGCGCACCCTTTCCGTTCACCAGGGAACAACTCAAGGCGGCGCACGCACGATGGAGCGCCGACTGGCTGGCGTGGGAGCGCGCTCATGACGCCGAGTTCTCGGTGAAAGCTGCCGAAGTGCAGAACGACATCGATCGCGCCGGCCAAACCGCCTCGCAGGCATCTCCGCTATTGCGCACGCGCCTTGCCGCCGTGGAACAGCAGAAGCTCGAGCGCTATCAGCAGCGTTACGAGGAATACATCAAAACCGCAAAGGCGCTGGCCGCATTCGCCGAATAGGGACATGAAGATTCTCCATATCGACATGGACGCATTCTTCGCGTCCGTGGAGCAGCGCGACAAGCCGGAGCTGCGTGGAAAACCCGTGGCGGTCGGCGGCCAACCCGACAAGCGCGGCGTCGTCGCGGCAGCGAGCTACGAGGCGCGCACGTTCGGGGTGCATTCGGCGATGTCGATGACCAAGGCCATAAGGCTTTGTCCCTCGCTCGTGATTGTGCCGCCGGACTTTGCCCGCTACAAGGCGGCGTCCGCGGTCATTTTCAGCATCTATCGCGAGGTGACGCCACTCGTCGAGCCGCTATCGCTCGATGAGGCGTATCTCGATGTCACCGAGAACGCGTTCGGTGAGCCGGTTGCCACCAACGTGGCCAAGCGCCTGAAAGAGCGCATCCGTGCCGAGACCGGGCTCACCGCTTCGGCTGGAGTGGCACCGAACAAGTTTCTCGCCAAGATCGCGTCGGGTTGGAAAAAGCCCGACGGCCTTACCGTGATCAGCCCCGATCGTGTCGAACCGTTCCTGCGGCAGCTGCCGGTCGATGCGCTGTGGGGTGTAGGACCCGTCACCGCCCGAAAACTTCGCGAGCGGGGCATCGAACGGCTTGTCGATGTGCGCACCGTCGAGGACGAGTTGCTGCGCGGCGCCGTCGGCGGCATGGCCGACTGGCTGCGCCAGCTTGCCAACGGCATCGACGACCGGCCCGTCGTGCCGCATCGCGACGTGAAGTCGTCGGGCTCCGAGAATACGTACGCGGAGGATGTGACCGATCTCGCGACGGTCCGCCAGGAGATTGCGGAGATGGCCACACACGCCGTCAGCTGGCTGGTACGGCGAGAGCGGCTCGCGCGCACGGTCACGATCAAAGTCCGTTACTCCGACTTCAGCACCATCACACGAAGCCACACCGGCACGCCCTCGCGCGCTGAAAAGGACTTTGTCGATCGAGCTGTGCAGCTCCTCGACAAGACCGATGCCGGGGTTCGTCCGATCCGTTTGCTGGGCGTCAGCGTGCACAACCTATGCACCGACGCCGGCATGACGCCCGTGTCCGATCCTGAAGGATGGCTACCGTTTTCAGAGTGAGGTCGACTAGTTGGGTTGCCGCCACAGCTCGAGATCTTCGGCAAGGCGGGCCTTGCTCAGGAGAATGATCTGGCCGGTGTGCATGCCGAAGTGCTCCACGACGTGATACACCGCTTCGAGGACCGTGACGTCGTAGCCCTGGATCTGTCGCCGGCTGAGCAGCGTACTGTCGTCGAGCGTTTCGATGATCTCATCGGCCTCGGCGGTGGCCCGCCGTAGTCTCGTCAGCAGTTCGTGTTTCGCAATGTGCCGGCGCTCGTCGAATTCCTGCTGACGGTTGCGTTCGAACGTCCGCCCTCCCACGCCGCCGATCATCCACATCGTGACGTTGCCACACAGGTGGAGGACAAGATTCCCAATGCTGTTCGACGCGTCGTTCGGCCGCCACCAGACGTCCTCTTCGCTGAGGCGGTGGACACACGCCTCGATCTTCGGCAGGTAGTCCGTCGTCAAGAGGAGGCGTGATTTGTCGGTGAACGCTTTTCCGACCATTCGTGTATCTTACCCGCAGCTCGGGAGGGGAGTGTCCATGCGACGAGGAATGTGCATCGTGGCAGCTGCCGCGTTGCTGATCGGTCTCGATAGCGTGCGTGCGCAGTCGCCCATGCCGCCCGCAGATCAGCGCCTGGTGCGCGACATTCTCCAGCAGCTCGTCGAGATTCCGACCACCGAAGCCGATGGCGCCACACCTCGCGCTGCGCAGGCGATGGCGGAGAGACTGATCGCGGCGGGATTCCCCCCAGCCGACGTGCAGGTGCTCGGTCCCAATGCTCAGACAGCGAATCTCGTGGCGCGCCTGCGCGGTACGAAAAGCGGGACTCGGCCGATCTTGCTCATGGCGCACCTCGATGTGGTACCGGCTCGACGCGAAGACTGGTCAATGGATCCCTGGACGCTGCAGGAGCGCGACGGCTGGCTCTACGGCCGAGGGGCAACCGATAACAAAGCTGGCGCCGCGATGCTCGTCGCGAATTTCATCCGGCTTCAACGGGAGGGCTGGAAGCCTGAGCGCGACGTCATCATCATGTTGACTGGTGACGAGGAAACCGCGCAGAACAATATTCAGTGGCTCCTCGCCGAGCATCGCAGCTTGATCGATGCCGAGCTCGCGTTCAACACCGACGGGGGAGCCATCGTCACAAAGAACGGCCGGCCGGCGCTCTTCGACGTGCAGACAAGCGAAAAAATCTACGGCGACTATCAACTCGAGGTGACCGACAGCGGCGGTCACAGCTCGCTGCCGAAGGCCGACAATCCGATCTCGACGCTGGCGGCATCGCTGGTCAGGCTTGCCGGCTACCAGTTCCCACCGCGTATTACAGAGGATGCGCGTTTATTTTTCGAGCGAGCCGCGCGCACAGAGGCTGGGCAGTTGGCGGCCGACATGAAAGCCGTCGCGGTGAAGCCGCCCGATGGCGCCGCGATCGCCAGGCTCTCGCGTTTGCCGTTCTACAATGCGCGGCTTCGCACGACCTGTGTCGCGACGCGAGTGGAGGCCGGCCACGCGAACAATGCGCTTCCTCAACTTGCTCGTGCCGTGATCAACTGTCGAATTCTTCCAGGCGCCTCGCTGCCCGAGGTCGAGGCGACGATTCGCCGCCTCGCCGGCGACAAGGTGCACGTAACGGCGCTGACAGCGCCGGAAGCGAGCCCACCGTCACCGCTGTCGCCGGCTCTTCTGGCGCGGCTCGAGCATCTTGTCGCGGCTCGATGGCCGGGCCTGCCCGTCGTGCCGACGATGGATACCGGCGCGTCGGATGGGATGTACGTCAGAAGCGCTGGTGTTCCTACTTACGGCGTTTCGGCAGTGACGGAGGACCCGAATGACGTTCGCGCACACGGCCGGGACGAGCGCGTCGGCATCGACGCTTTGTACAACGCCGCACAGTTCTGGCTGGAACTGACGAAGGCCTTCGGTGGATGAATTAATTCCGCCAACAATCGTTGTACGTGCGGTCGGCCACTTCTACAAAGAAACGCGCGACCCGCGCTTTCAGGAGGTCTGCGCCCAGCACTCCGAGGTGTTGCCGAGCGCGTAGGTCAGGGACGCGCGTCCGTCTTCTCTTCAGTGTCGATCAGCACCTTCATGCCGACTCCGACGAACGCATGCCGTCCATCGTCGGAAAACAGGCTGTGGCCCACCCGGGCATACCAAATCGCTTTTCTCACCCCGTAGATGAAGCCGGCGTTCGCCGACACCAAACGATCGTGTTTGAAATCGGTGGTCGACTGCGTGCGAAGCTCTCCCACGACGGCAAGTTTTCGGAAGAAGGCGCGACCCATTCCAAATCCGAGCTCGGCCGTCGTGCCACGTTCCGGATCGTTGATCGCTTTGTCCACGCCGGCGTTGCCGACGAGCGTCACGTATTTGGATTGGTGGGACATGAGAAT
>JANMJM010000163.1:0-15864 GCA_031371345.1 Vicinamibacteria bacterium | reverse complement strand
CCCTGACCCTGGCCTTGGTTATTGCCGCCCTGGCCCTGGCCGTTCTGTCCTTGTTGGCCGTTCTGCCCCTGCTGGCCTTGTTGCCCCTGCTGACCTTGCTGGCCCTGACCCTGCTGACCCTGCTGTCCCTGCTGTCCTTGTTGACCCTGCTGGCCGTTCTTGTTCTGCTGCCCCTGCTGACCACCTTGGCGCATCTGCTGTTGCATCCCATCGACGCCGCGCGTGAGGTTCCGCGCGCGATCGAGGTTCGCCTGCATGCGGTTGCCCTTGTCGCCCTGACCCACGGCGCGAGACGCTTCGCCAAGCTTGTTGCGTAGCGTTTCGATATCGGAACCGATGTCGCCTTCGATCGCTGAATCGGTCTGTCCCTGCTGGCGCACCAGACTGCCCGTGTAGTGAATCTTTTCCTCGAGCCGATTGTCGCGGATGCCGTCGGCCGCCTCTTGCAGTTTACGCGACGCGTCGCGCTCGTCGCGGCGCATCTCACCCGACATCTTGTCGAGCTGCTTCTCGAGCTCGTTCACCTTCGCCTCGAGCTCGTATTTCTTCTGAGCGAGCTGCTGCGACTGCGCCGATCGGCCGCCGCCGCTCTGCGACATGGCCTGAGCTTGACTCGACAGTTCCTTGTGCTCGCGCGCGATCTCGTCGGCTTGCTGCTGCGCGTTCTGCATGTCTCGCTGGCCGCGCGCGTTTTGTTCCTGCTCGAGCCGCCGCTGCGCTTCGCGCAGTTGGCCGAGCGCTGCGCTGGCCTGGCCCGCCGCGCTCGGATCGCCAGACGACGCCGCGCGCCGCATCGCATCCGCGGCCTGACGCAGTTGCTGCGCCGCCTGTGCGAGATCGGGCCGGTTGCGCTCGCGCGACAACCGCTCGAGCTGCCTCGCCGCCTCTTCGGCCTGATCGGCAAGCTGACGCTGACTCGCGCCGCCACCCTGGCCCATCTGTCCCGCGAGGGCCTGCTGCCGGGAGCGCTCGGCTTCCTGCTGCTGGCGCCTGGCGAGCTCGCGCAGTTTTTCCATCAGCGCGTCGACCTGCTGATCGGCCTGTTGCTGCTGCGCGCTCTGCGCCGTTTCGTATTGGTTGGCGAGCTTGTCCATGTCCTGCTTGAATAAATCCGCGAGGTCTTCGGCCACCGATCCGGCGCCGCCGCCACCGCCTCCCCCACCACCGCCGCGCTGCTGGCTGACCTGCTTCTCGTACTCTTCTTCAGCTTTCTGCAGCTGTTGCAGCGCGCGATTCTCCGGCGGCAACGCGAGATCTGCGGCTTGGGCCTGCAGCTTGGCTTCGGCCCCACGCATCTCTTCGGCCGCCTTGGGCAGCAACTCGGCGATTTTCAGGAATGCCGGATCGGGCTCGACCAGCCGGCTGTTCATGCGCGCGACGAGGCCCTCCACTTGTTCGCGGAGCTTCGTCTGCGAGAGGCCGACCACCACAAGGCTTTCACGCAGCTTCTGCGGCGTCATCGCCTTTTTGTCGCGGACGATGTTGTGCGTGGCAGAAATGATCTCGCGCTGCTGCTGCGAGAGCGCGTCCACCTGCATGTTGCCTTGTCCGCCGCCGCCACCACCGCCGCCTCCGCCCATCGACATGGCAGATCGGAATTGCTCGTCGAGCTTCCGGACGCGGATGAAGTACAAATCGCTCGAGACCGATTTGCCGCCGCGGACCGAATCGTTGTCGACCGCCTTTGCATAGTAGGACACCGAGTCGCCAGGCGAGAGCTTCAGCTCTTCGAGATAAAACGTGTGGGCCGCCGACACTGCCGACAGCGCCTTGGTTTTCCCATCGACAAGAATTTTCGTCTGCTCGGGTCCGCCGTTCACCGAGTACACCAGTTGAAGCTGCCGTACGCCGAAGTCGTCGTCGGCGCGTGCTTCAATGGAGAACTCTTCGACCGGCGACGCCGTCGTGTCGCGGCCGGGCTTCGCGATCGAGACGGTGGGTGCCTGATCTTCGAGGACGTCTATCGTGTATTGCGGCGATGCGCTGACAAGTTTGTTCTCGGGCCCGCCCTGCAGCTCGACACGGTAGAACCCGTCCTTGGCCACCAGGAGCTCGCCAGTGAAGACGCCGTTCTCGTCCGTCAACGCGACCGGCGCTCCGTCGACCAGCACCCGCCCCGATGGCGACTTCATCGTTGGCGTGATGCGCAAGCGCACGCGCGTGCCCTGCAGCACGGCGATATCGCCGCCGTTTTCGATTTTGCGCGGCGCAATGCCGGTATAAGCAGGGAAGATATATTCCATCTCGAGCTGCTTCACGTACGGCAGGTCGGCCGCGTGCATGGTGAAGACTTCGGATTTCACGCCACCCGATTCGATGAAGTAGTCGATCGACGTCGGCAGGTCGAACAACATGCCATCAAATGATTTCGTGTCCTGGTTGAACACCATCGGCACACGCTCGAAGGGCGCGGTCACCGCTTTGCGAATCATGAGCTCGGCCTGCTCGGAGTTGAAGCCCTGCAGCTTGGCCGAGATCACCTGATCTGATCCACGCGGGACTGTAATGCTGCCGGGCTTTACGGCAATACGATAGGGACTCGCTTCCACAAGGCTGCCCGAGATGCGCAGCAGCGCAGAGGCGCCTTGACGAAGGTATGCAGGGCCGAGCACGAAAATCAACAGCGCGGCGACAACCGTGCCTGCGATAACCGCGGTGTAACGGCGCAGCGGTTGTTTCTCGAGGCGGCGACCATGCTCGATGGCGTCGCAGCGTGAGATGGCCTGCTCGACGAGCTTCCGCGCGAGCGCAGGAGAATGGTCTGGGGAATTCTTTTCGGCGGCGAGGGCGCTCAGGATGGCTGTTTCGAGCGAAGGCTCACACTCTTCGAGGTAAAGCGCCACCTGCTCGTCGGTCACCTTGCGCCACTGCGGCTGGACAAAGAAGTACCAGGCCAGCGTGCCCGAGACCATCACCATGGCGATGCGGAACGCGATGATCGATCCAGGGCTGAACTTCAGATGCTCGAGCGCGTAGGCCGAGAGCAGCAACGCAAGGATCCCGCCACCGACAACGAACATGGCGCCGCGAAGCGCGAGCTTCAGGCGCCATCGTTTCCGGATGTCCCGGATGATGGTGGTGAGCGCTGAACGGTCGTCGGCCGTCTGGACCGCTTGTTCGTCAAGCATGCCTATGTCTCCTGATTAACCTCAGCTTAGCACCTGTAAGGGGAACAGCCGGTCGAAATTCGCCCCCAGAATCCGGGCCCTTCCCACTGCGTCTACGCCTGTTCGATCGAGCGCGCTTACCTGCCTGTCGTAGACCGTGCGAATCCATCCGCGTGGGAAAAATGACGAATCGGTACCAAACAACAACCGCTCGGCGCCGACGACCTCAAGGCTCTGGCGGACGACGGCGTCCAGCGTGAGGCCAGGGTGGTACGCCATCCATTTATTCGAGCTCGACGTATCAAGATGAATGTTCGGACACAGGTCGGCCACGAGCAGCGCCTCGCGAAACAGGCCCGCACCGAAGTGCGGAATGATGAACGGCACCGTCGGATGATCGGTCGCGAGCGCATGCAGGTCGAGCGGGTTGCCGAAACGCACATCGAACCGGCTTGGAAGGCCGAGTTTTTTCCGGACGCCGACCGACAGCGCGCCGCAATGCACGAAGAGGGCAGTCCCTGCGTGCCGAGCCGCGATTTGCGCGATCGCGTTGACGCGCTGATCGTACAGCGCGTAGCGCTGCATGGCCGGAAAGAGGCATATGCCGCGAAGTTGCCACTCGTCGAGCGCCTTCTCCGTTCTGCCGGCTGCATCGGCCGACGTCGGATCGAGCATGAAGAATCCGACGAACCGTTTAGGATGACGCGCGACGGCTCTGCCGACCGAGGCCTCGTCGCCGGGCACGCTCGAGATGAGTGCCGCCCGCGACACGCCGTGACGATCGAGTTCTTGTACCCACCGGTCGGCCAGTTCTTCGGGCGTTCCGGGGGGATCCCAACCCACCGCGCCGGCAACGTCAGCGGCCGATTGTTCCGTGCCTGGCGGACGCTGGCGGCCAAGCGTCGCGAAAAATTGTTCGGAGAAAAAATGACAGTGTGCGTCGTTGATGATCATCGGTAGTTATTGGTTAGTTGGTTGGTTGTTAGTTGGTTAGTCGTTGGTGTGATGTCAACCAATCACTAACAACTAACAACTAATCAACTACAGTCGGTCGGACGACGGTCCCTTCGATGGGGCCTTTCATGCGATTCGAGATGGCCGTTTCGAGGCCGAGTAGAACGATACCCGCCATCAGCAGATACCACCAGAAGTTCTGCCGCCGTTCCTGATCCTCTGGCGTCATTACTGGCGCGTCGGATGCCGACGCCGCGTTCGTCCCGGCCCGGCCGGCGAGCGATGCCGTCAGCTCCTGCATGTCGACCGAGGAGAGATCCGATTCAGCCGTATCGAGGTTCGACGCGATGCTCACCGCGCCCTGACTGCCGCGTCCGTGGATTTCGTAGAAGCCCGCCTCTTCCAGCTGCACGGGCGTTGGAGTGCCCGACTGCTCGATGCGTTTGCCCGACGGCGTGAGCACCATGGCGCCGGTCCCTGCCTGCAGTCCGAATCCCGAGGCTTGAAGAAGATGACCAGGATCGACGACGCCGCCGACCGTGAACCAGCTGGCCGGCTCTTCATACGTCGCAAGATGCCGCACGACTTCATGAATGAAGGGCAGATACACCGGCTTCAGCGCTAGATCGTTCCAGTAGTTATCGAGCGTCGAGGACCAGAGGATGACGTGGCCCGAGCCGATCGCCCGCTCGGCCATCGCGACCGCGCCATCGTCGAAGCGCGCAATGACGCGCTCGGCCGGCGCCTGCTTGCCGTTCTTCACGGGAGCCGCGTCACGTTTCATCGTGACGACGCGATAACGGAAGAAGCGTGCGGTGGACAAATTCCCGCTGCGCGGCGCCTTGAACAACTCGAGGATGGGATGGCTGTAGTCGAGCTCTGCGAGCGACGCACCGCGGCCCGGCCGATCGACGACGTTTGCCGGGAGGCCGGGAAGCAGATCGTTCGAATCGGTACCCCAGTTGGCGCGCTCGCCGAGCACGACGAGCAGCCCGCCACCTGAGGAGACGAACCGCTTCAGGATCTCACCAGAACTGAGTGCGGCGGCATCATTCAGGATAACGACGCGGTGACGATCGAGATCGGTGCTCGCCAAGTTGTCACCGGCGCGCACATCGACCTGGAAGGCAGGCGTGGTGCCGATACTGAGTGCCTTCTGCAGAAAGAGCGTCGATTCGCGGGACGCGCCAGGCGGATTCAACAGCAGCACCGGCAACCGTTGCGCGGGAGACATGACGAAATGAAAGGCGTTGTCCTGCGTCAGTTGATCGTCGCCGATGCGCACCGTGCCACGCGTGAACGCCCGCGCGAGCGTGAACGGCTGGAACGTGACGGATGCGGGAGCGTTCGGCGGCACGCTCACCGTTTTGGTTTCCAGCGTTCGACCGTCCAGTTCGAGACGCACCTGCAGGTTATTCACGGCAGCGGCGCTTCTATTCGTAATGCCGGCCACTACTGTCATCCGTTCCTGTCCAGAGAACATCGTCCGCTGCGGTAGCGCCGAGGAGACCGTGAGGTTTGCCGGCTGCGGATCGGTGATGGCCACCGGCGTGAAGATGGTGCCTTCGGGCAATCTGAGATTTTCGTCGCGCACCCAGCCCTTGCGCTGGAAGTCGCTGATCATCACCACTTCGCGGCTCGGCAGCGTAGAGTCGGCGAGCACGCGCTGCGCCAGTTTCAATCCGGGAGCGTAGCGCGTCGCTTCGGCGCTCAGCTTCGCCGCGTCCACCGCTGCCAGCACGCGTGAGAGTTCCGCGGTGGCGCGCACTTCGAGCTGTGCGCTGGTGCCGAACACGATGAGCGTGGCGTGGTCGTTCCGCGACAGATTCTGGATCGCCCGCCGTGCCGCGGCTTTTGCGCGAGTCCAGCGATCGCCGTAAGCCATGCTGTAGGAATGATCGAGCAGCACGACGACCTCGCGAGGGCCCATCGAGCTGGCCAGGGCGACGGTTTCCTTCTTGAAGAACGGACGTGCAAACGCGAGCACGATCAACAGAATGGCGGCGAGTCGCATCGCGAGCAGCGGCCAGTCTCGAATGCGGCGGCGCCGTACCGACTGATACGGAATTTTTTGCAGGAACATGAGCGATGGAAACTCGACGATCTGTTTCCGTTCACGCTGCGTCAGATGAATGATGACGGGAATCGCGAAGGTGGCGAGCGCGGCGAAAAATAACGGCGCGAGAAAAGCCATCTATCGCACCCGGCTCAAGCGCTGACGCGCCGAAAGATATTTGAACAGCGCGTAGTCGAGCGGCGTGGCCGTGTTGATCAAGGCGTAGTCCACGCGGTTCGCCGCCATGCGCGACGCGAGCGCGGCGATGTGCTCCTGCACGAGCCGGCGATATTCGTCGGCGAGCGCCGACGGCACCACTGGAATCTGTTCGCCGGTTTCGAGGTCCTGAAAACTGGACGCCTCATCGAACGAGAATTCGATTTCTGCCGGGTCCATCACGTGAAACACGATGATGTCGTTGCCCCTGAATCGCAGCGGCTTGATCGCCTCGATGACGGCTTCCGGATCTTCGTACAGGTCCGACACGATGAGCAAGATGCCCCGCCGGCCGAAGTGCTCGGCCATCTTCTGCATCGGCACTTTCAAATCGCCTTTCCGCTCGGATTTCACGCGATCGAGCGTATGCAGGACACGCTCGAGGTGCTTGGCCGAGGGCGGAATGTGCGCGACGATGTCGCTGTCGAAGGTGATGCAGCCGATGCGGTCGCGCTGCTTCTGCGCGAAATACGCGAGGCACGCGCCGATATATTTCCCGTACTCGAGCTTCGACACGCCCCGGCTCGCGAAGGTCATCGACTTGGAAATGTCGAGGATCACCGAGAAGTTCGAGTTGGTGTCGGCTTCGTACTCTTTCAGATAGTAGCGATCGGTCCGAGCGTACAGCTTCCAGTCGACCCGGCGGATATCGTCGCCAGGCATGTAGCCGCGGTGCTCGGCGAAATCGACCGACGCGCCAAAGTACGGCGAGCGATGCAGCCCGTTGATGAAGCCGTCGACGACGGTCTTCGCGAGCAGTTCGAGGTTGCCGATGCGCGCGAGCACTCTCGGATCGACGAACCGCGCGCCGGGAAGGGAGTGTTGTTCCATACTTAACATTGGAGATTGGGTGATAGGTGATTGAGTGATTTAGGTTCGGTCATTTCCAATCGCCCAATCGCCCAATCGCCCAATCGTCGATGACCAATTCACCAATTCACCAAAGACCACCAATCACCCAATCACCTATCGCCCAATCGCCGATCGATCACATTCCCGACCGCGGCACCGGAACCGCCTCGAGCAGCTGATCGATGATCGAGTCGCTCGTAATGCCTTCCGATTCCGCGTGGAAATTTGTCAGCACGCGATGGCGCAGCACCGGATGCGCCAGTGCGCGGATGTCGTCGAAGCTGACGTGATAGCGGCCGTTTGTGAGCGCGCGGGCCTTGCCGCCGAGCACGAGGTACTGCGCGGCGCGCACCGATGCGCCGAACGCGACCCATTTTTTCACGACGTCTGGAGGGTTGCCTCCCTTTGGCCGCGTCATACGCACGAGCTCGAGTGCGTACCGCATGACCGATTCGGCCACAGGCACACGGCGGACGAGGCGCTGGAACGCGATGAGATCGGCGCCGGTCACCGGTTTTTCAAATTGAGGATTCAGAATCGCCGTGGTCGTTCTCACGACCTCATATTCCTCGTCTTCGGGCGGATGCTCGATGACAATGTGGAACATGAACCGGTCGAGCTGCGCTTCGGGCAGCGGATACGTGCCCTCGAGCTCGATGGGATTCTGCGTCGCGAACACGTAGAACGGTTCGTCGAGCGTGTAGGTGCGCCCCTGCACGGTGACGCGGTGTTCCTGCATCGCCTCGAGCAGCGCCGACTGTGTCTTGGGCGGCGTCCTATTGATTTCGTCGGCGAGCACGATGTTGGCGAAGATCGGCCCGGGCGCGAACACCATCTGCCGGCGTCCGGTCGCCGGGTCTTCCTGAATGATGTCGGTGCCGGTGATGTCGGACGGCATCAAGTCCGGCGTGAACTGGATGCGGTTGAACTTCAAGTCCAGCACGCGCGCCATCGAGTGAATCAACAACGTCTTGGCGAGGCCGGGCACGCCGACGATGAGACTGTTGCCGCCGACAAACAACGTGGTGAGCGCCTGTCCGACGACTTCGTCCTGGCCGATGATGAGCTTCTTCAGCTCCTCGATGATGCGCTGACGGCCGTGCTTCATCCTGTCGGCCAGCGCGATGTCGTCCTGCTGAAGATCTTCTTCGATACGAGCCAAGGGGCCTCCTCAGGAACTGGAAACTAGAAACTGGAAACTAGAAAGTAGCTGAATCATGCGAGGTGGCGGATGCGACGATAACTCCACTCGCCGAGCATGACGGTCAGCAACAAAAATAAAACTACCGGCATATCCCAGAGGTCACGCTCTTCCACGGTCGTGACACCACGGCCCGTGTACTTCACGTCGTCGGCCAGCGACGAAATCGTTTGCGGCGTATAGAACACGCCGCCGGTTTCTTCAGAGATGCGCCGAAGCAGCGGCGCGCGCATCGCCGCATCGAAGTATTCGCTGTCGCTCGGCGCCACGCGGATGTGCGCGGCGTTGGTGCCGAGGGTCGCATTGCCGCGCGAGGCGTCGACCTTCGCTTCGTATAACCCGAGACCGTTTGGCGTGAAGGTGCCGCGATATTCCCCGTTGCGCTGGCCGGTCCACTGCAGCGGCACGTCCATCACGAAGCCGCTCGGCCCCGTCAGATGCGCGCTGACCGCCGCATCGTTCACTTCGACATAACTCGGATCGGCGACTTCTGCGACGAGCGTGACCTGTTCTCCTGGCTCGACCTGATCGGGCGAGGTGGTGAGCTCGACCTGATCGGGCACGCTGTCGACCATCCAGCGCATCAGCTGGCGCCAGAAAGTTTCGTGCGTCTGGTCTTCAACCGAGATCTTGGCGTCCATCTGCCACGCGATGCCGGTGTCGTAGACCGGAAGCGCCAGCGTTTTGCCGCGGCCATAGCGCTGATACGCCAGCACGATGGCGTCGCGATGGTTCTCGTCGGTGCCCTTCAGGAGCTCGGTCGCACCGGGCTTCAATTGATGAATCGGATTCACGCTGATGACCGGAGGCAGCTCGGGCCACCGTTTTGCCGACTCCGCTTCCGTCTTCTCGATCTGCGTCACGGCGTGGGCTTGGCCGTCTCGCGTGGCCGAGACCTGCAACCGCAACGTGGTGTCGGGCTGTTTCGCCTCGAGCACGACCGGCAGCGCATCGGCAATGGGCGTGTTGGCGTACCCGCCTTCGGCAAATGCACGGCGTCCGCCGATCATCAGCAGGCCGCCGCCGCGTCGATCGGCGAAGTCGGAAATCATGCGCAGCTGGTCGCCGGTAAAGGCGCTCGCCTCGATGCTGCCGAGGATGAGGCCGCGATAGGCGAACAGCTCGTCCCGCGTCTTCGGAAAGCCAGCCGCCAATTCGTCGCCGTTGTCGACGCTGCCTCGAAAATATTTGTTCTCTGCCGTGCGCTGCAGCAGCACCAGCTGGATGTTGGGATCTTCAGACACGGCCCGCCGGATGAACTTCACTTCGAAATGCGGCTCGCCGTCGAAGAACAGGATTTTTTCTTTGCGGTCTTCGACGTCAATCAGGACGTCGCGTGCGTTGTTTTGTGTGATTTCCTCGCCGGCCTGCGCGGGAATGCGGAACCGGATGCTGCGCGCGCCCGCTTCGCTCGCCGTAAAGTGCACGCGTACGGTCGTCGGCTCGCCGTCGTTGGTCAGCGGCACATCCTGCGTGCTGAGAATCCGTCCCGCGTCCTCGACGTTCAACGGCACCGTGGTGCCCTTGAACCCCGTCTGCGCCACGATGACGTCGACCGACAGGTTCGTGCCCTTGAGGACCGTTCGCGGCGTATTGACCCGGCTGATTTGAATGTCTTTGCCCAGTGATTCGCGGCCCACGCCGACCGTGAACACCGGGACCTGGCTCGCGCGAAGCCCGAGCAGCGGTTCCTGAATCGACGATTCTTCGGTGTCTGCGCCGTCGGTGACCATGACCAGGCCGGCCAGCGGCAGGCCGGAGAACTCTTCTTTCGCGCGCTGCAGCGCTTCGCCGAGTTTTGTCTGCGTACCGTCGAAGCCGAGGTCGCGCGGCGACGAGATGCGGTCGGCCGTTGAGTTGAATCGGAAGAATCGCACCGCATACCGGCTCGACAAGTCCTTCAATACCTGACTGCCTGGACCGAAGGCTGTGCTCACAAACTCGCTGCGCGGCTTGCCGTCCTGATCGATGACGCGCATGCTGCGCGAATCGTCGAGCAGCACGCCGAGGAAGTTCTGCTGCGGCACGGCAGCCCGCAAGATCAGCACGGGCCGGAAGAGACAAAAGAGGACAAGGCCGACGAGACAGAGCCGCAGCGTGATGAGGAAGATGCGATCGAGCAGCGTGGCGTCGCCCGGCGCCGAGCGATAAGTCAAAACTGTGGCGATCGCGATGACCCCGACGACGATCGCCGCGATGTAGACCGGTGACGAAATGGCCAAGCGGAAGTCGCCCTGCCGGAAGACGTAGGGCGAATACTTGAAGAAGAACGCAAACAGCGAGTCAAACACGGTGTTCTCGGCTGACCTCTATTGTTGAATGTAATGTCATTCTACTTCGCGTTTACTTCGGCGACGCAAGCGCTGTTTACTTTGATTTATAGTGACGAGCTTGAGTCGCCTTGCCGCAACGCTCGCCGTGGTGCTGGCCGCCTGCGCCGCCGTCGCCGCTCAGCCGGGCCGCGACGCTCCTGCCGCGAGCGCGCTGCGATGGGCCGGCGATGCGGAGGGAGGCGCGCCCTACGTGGAAGCCGACCCGGCGAATCCGTCGCGGGTTGTCGGATTCGACGTGGAGGTGGCGGCTCTCGTTGCGCGCGGCCTGGGCCGCGAGCCGCAATTCATTGAAATCGCGTTCTCGTCCATCGACCAGTCGATCGCCCGCGGCGACGCCGACATCGGACTGAGCGGCATCGAGGACACGCCCGCGCACCGCGCCACCTTCGCCGTCACGCTTCCTTATTATCAGTTCCGCGAGGTGCTCAGCGTTCGTAATGCTGACGCCGGACAATTTCGTACACTGGCCGACTTGCGCGGCCACCGAGTCGGCACCCTCAGCGGCACCATCGCCTATGACATCCTGCTGAAAGCCGAGCGCAATGTCGGTATCGTGGCGGTGTCTTACGAAGACGACGTGCATCCTTATTCAGATCTCGTCATCGGCCGTCTGGACGCCGTGCTGCTCGACAACGTGTTGGCCGAACGGCGTCAGCGGACGATGGCCGGGTTTGTCACGCAGCCAGATGCCGTCGCGGTCTCCCACTACATCGGCGTGCTCGCTCAGCAGAACGCCGCTCTTCGCGATCGCATCAACGAGATCCTGAAGGCGGCGATGCGCGATGGCCGGCTGGAGGCGATTTTCCGCAAATGGAAAATCTGGAATGACGATCAGCCCGCGCTCTTCGCTCGAGTGCTGAGCGGCGACTCTGTTCCGGCGGTGGTGGGGTACGAGACCGACAGTGTGGCGACACTATCGAAGTGGGAGGCGACGACGCGTTATCTGCCGTCGCTGCTGCGCGCGTCGGGCATGACGCTGGTGTTTTCGTGCGCGTCGATGCTGCTCGCGGTGACGCTTGGTGTGGCGATCGCCTCCGGCCGGGTGTACGGAGGACGACTGACGCGCGGTTTACTCGTCGGATACGTCGAGCTCATGCGCGGCACGCCGATTCTGCTGCAGCTGTTCGTCTTGTATTACGGGCTGGCCGCGGCGATTCGACTTCCTGCGTGGATGGCTGCACTGCTCGGGCTCGGACTGAACTACGCTGCCTACGAAAGCGAGATTTACAGAAGCGCGCTCCTGGCCGTACCGGTGGGGCAGCTCGAAGCGGCGCGAACGCTGGGATTTACTCGCCTTCAAACATTGAGACTGATTCGCGGACCACAAGCGTTTCGACTGGCGCTGGCGCCGATGACGAACGATTTCGTCGCGCTCTTGAAGGACTCGTCGCTGGTGTCGGTGCTGACCGTCGTCGAATTGACGAAGCAGACGCAGATGTTTGCGACGAACCTCGGCAGCTGGGTGATTCCAGGGGCGTTATGCGCCGTCCTCTACCTCGCGATGTCGCTGCCGCTCGCCGCGGCGGCCCGCATGCTCGAACGCCGCTGGCGGTTGGCAACCGTATGAGCGCGCAGAACCAGCTGGCGATCCACGACCTCGAGCTGACGCGCGGTGGACGGGTGCTCGTCTCGCGGCTGAATCTCGAGGCGCGTGCAGGCGAGCTGATCGCCTTGCAAGGACCGTCGGGATCGGGAAAGACGACGATTCTCCGCGCCATCGCGGGTCTGGATCCATTCGACAAAGGAACCATCGAGGTGGGAGAGGCGCGGCTGCAGGGCGGGCGCCCTCCGGATTCCGTCATGTGGCAGCGGCTGCATCGCAGTGTCGGCCTCGTGTTTCAATTTCATTGCCTGTTCGAGCACCTCACGGCGCTGCAGAACGTCTGTCTTGCGCCAGTGCATGTGCACGGCACGTCGGGTCGCGAGGCTGAAAAGAATTCGCGGGAATTGCTCGCGCAATTAGGCGTCGATTCGCGCGCGACGGCGTTGCCGCGCGAGTTGTCTGGAGGAGAGGCGCAGCGGGTGGCGATTGCGCGCGCGCTGGCCGTAAATCCACCGGTGCTGCTGATGGACGAGCCGATGGCTTCGCTCGATCCGTCACGCCGCGCCGATCTCGGCGCGCTGCTTCAGGGCCTTACCAGCGCGGGGCGCACGCTGCTCGTGACCACTCACGACGACATGTTCGCGACCAGGTTTGCGACACGCGTGCTGACCATCGCGAACGGGGAAGTCGTCTAATTACTTCGCGCACTCCCCGATCCGCTTCGAGTCGTATTCAATCGTCATCATCTGCCCGCCCATGTCCACCTTCAGCGTGCCTGTGTACGAGTCCGTGCCGGAGTACTTCATGACGCCCTCTGCCGTCATCGGCGGCTCTTTGCAGGTCAACGTGTAGGTGGCGGTGCTGCCCGCGAGCTTGTAGTTCGTCACGTTGCAGTCGCCCTGCCCCGGGCCTTTCGGAATTGCGCCCTGCGGGTCTTTGATCATGGCAGCCGTGACGCACTGGGTCTGCTTCATCGGCGGCAGGTCCATGCCCATGCCGGGCATGTTCATCTTCATCGTCACCTCCCAGTTGCCTTCGCGCATCGGCGAAGGGCCTTGCGCAAGGACCGACCAGGACAGGGCGAGCGTCAGAAGCGCAACTGGCGTCAGCGTCGATTTCATCGGGCTTCTCCTTCATTCCACAACCACGCAGCGCCTCGAACCCCGCTCGAGTCGCCGTGCAATGCAGCGATAAGAGGTGTATCGGCCGTATCGGAGAAAACAAAAGGATTCCAGAGCGCCGGCACGTTTGTGTAAAGGCGGGCGATATTCGAGAGACCGCCGCCAACGACGATGATATCCGGATCGAGCACATTGATGATGCTCGCGAGCGCGCGGGCGAGCCGGCCTTCATACAGGGCGAGTGTTTTCGACGCGCGCGCATCTCCGGCGTCGGCGAGTGCGGCAATATCGGCCGCGTCCAAAGATGGCGATCCGCCGTCGAGGCGTGCGTAGGTGCGCACCAGCGCAGGACCCGAGAGAAACGTCTCGATGCACCCGCGCAAGCCGCAATAACACTGCGGTCCAGGAATTTCGTCCGCCGTTGGCCATGGCAGCGGATTATGCCCCCACTCGCCAGCGATGCGATGACGACCTTCGATCACGTGTCCGTCGATGACGATACCGCCGCCCGTCCCGGTCCCGATGATGACGCCGAACACACTGCGCGCGCCTGTGGCGGCGCCGTCCGTCGCTTCCGACAACACGAAACAATTCGCGTCGTTGCCGACGCGCACCGACTGGCCGACCGCGCGCTCGAGATCGCGTACGAGGGGCTTGCCGATGAGCCATGTCGAGTTGGCATTCTTCACCAGACCGCTGTGTGACGACATGGCGCCAGGGATGCCGACGCCAATCGTGCCGTTGCGGCCGGTTTCCTGTTGGATGGCGGCGATAAAATCGCGGATGGCCAGAATCGTCGCGTCGTAGTCGCCGCGCGGAGCCGGCACGCGGCGGCGAAGCAGTACGCGATCGCCCTCGAGGGCGATGCCTTCGATTTTCGTGCCGCCGAGGTCGATGCCTATGCGCATTCAGCTTCCAGTTATCAGCTTCCAGTTCTCAGCTACCAGTCAGATACCGCCCGAGCGGCTCGAAGCTGGGAGCTGGCAGCTATTTGCTCTCGCGCAGCAGTGCGTCCAGGTCGAGCGGATCCGCCATGTGCATCGCAATCGTCCCGTCCGGCGCGCGCGGCCATTCGGGCTCTGGCCGATCGCGGGTGAGCTCGATGCCGTTGCCATCGAGATCGGCTAGATAGATCGACTCGCTGACGCCGTGGTCGGCGACGCCTTGCAGCGGCACGCCGGCGTCGATCACGCGTCGAACGGCGGCGGCGAGATCGCCTCGCGTCGGATAGCGAATGGCGACGTGATACAGCCCGGTGTGACGGGGCGGAGGCGGCGTGCCTCGGTGGCTGTGCCACGTGTTCAGCCCTATGTGGTGATGGTAGCCGCCAGCCGATACAAAGGCCGCGCTGTCTCCCAGCCGCATGACCAGATCGAACCCGAGCACGCCCTGATAGAACGCGAGCGCGCGGTCGATGTCGGCCACTTTTAGATGGACGTGACCGATGCCGGTGCCTGGCGGGACTTGGTAAGACATCTTTGTAGTTTATTCGTTTGCACAATTTCACCCGGAGGATTCCGTATGCGACTGCGTTTAATCCTTGCAGCGTTCGGCGTTGTTGGAATCGTGCTGGCGGTACCGACGGCCGCGCGCGCGCAGGCCGATGCGGATGGCTCGAAAGATCATCCAATGCTGTCGCGGTTTCCCGGCTACTACATCGAAGAGTACGACCCGCAGGATTTCGGCACCTATACTTTCCAGCTTGGCGACGATAAAGAACAGAAAATCGAGGGGCGCTACTGGAAGATTTCGTATTGGTTGAAAGACGGCGCCAAGAAAGGTGGCCCGGTCGAGCTTGGCCGAAACTACGCCAACCTGTTCACGCAGCGCGGCGGAAAAAAACTCTATGACACCCTCGACGCCGGCGGGGGCATCCTGACGGCGCGCATGCCGGCCGGCGGCAAGAACTTCTGGCTGGAGGTCGACGTCAGCAACAGCGGCGAGGTTTACGAGCTGACAGTCGTCGAAGAAGCGGCGATGGCGCAGCACGTCGAATTCACTGCGATGGAGCTCGCGCGCCTTCTGAACGAGCAGGGTTCGGTCGCGCTGCACGGCATTCTATTCGATACTGGTCGGGCCACGATTCGGGACGAATCGAAAGGCGAGCTGCAATCGGTCGGTGACCTGCTGACGCAGCAGCCTGCACTCCGCCTCGAAATTCAAGGGCACACCGACAACGTCGGTACTGCCGAATCCAACCGCCGCTTGTCGGAAGCGCGCGCGGCCGCGGTGAAGCAGTACCTCGTATCGAACTTCGGTGTGGTCGGCGATCGTTTGGCGACGACGGGGTATGGCGATACGAAGGCGGTGGGAGATAACAAGACAGACGCGGGACGCGCGGCAAATAGACGCGTGGAGCTAGTAAAGAAATAGGGGCAAGGGGCAAGGGGTAAGGGGTAAGGAACGCCCGTTCTTTTGCCCCTTACCCTTTGCCCCTTGCCCCTTCTAATTTGTACTTTCCCGCTGTTCGAGGAGCATCAT
>JANMJM010000144.1:0-1583 GCA_031371345.1 Vicinamibacteria bacterium | reverse complement strand
AGCGGCGACTGCAGCAGCGGCCTACAAAATGCTGAGATCGCTCTTCCCGGCGCAGGCGGCTTTGCTTGACGGCAAATACGCAAACTATCTGCTTGGTATTCCAGACAGCGCGGCGAAAACACGCGGGATTGCCGTAGGAACCGAAGTGGCCACGAAATTCATTGCGCTGCGGACTGGCGACGGCAGGAATGCCGTTGTCCCATATGTGTTTGGAACCGGCCCGGGCGTTTATCAGAAGACGCCGGCAGCAACCCCACCGGGATACACGGGACCCGTAGGTCTTTGGGTACCGGGCTTTAAGACGTTCGGGATCAAAGACGCCACGCAGTTCCGAGCGCCCGGCCCTCCGAATCTGACGAGCGCGCGATGGGCGAGAGATTACAACGAGACCAAGAAGTTCGGCGTTCAAACCGGCTCGAACCGCAGCGCGGAGCAGACTGCTATTGGACTCTTCTACACTGAAAACCCGGGCCAGCAGCAAAATCGGAACGTTCGCGCCGTCGCCGCTGCGTATCATTTATCGCTGGCCGATAGCGCGCGTTTTTTTGCACAGCTTTACGTCTCGATGGCCGATGCTCAGATTACGACATGGAATTCTAAGTACTTTTACAATTTCTGGCGGCCGGTGACCGCGATCCGTGCAGGTGACACGGATGAAAACAGCAAAACGGAGGTAGATTTCGGCTGGGTTCCCCTCGCCTTCACACCCCAGCATCCAGAGTATCCAGCAGCCCATCCGAGCATCACCAGCGCTTTTGCGTATGCGTTAGAGGAGTTTTTCGGGACGAAGCGAGTTGATGTGACGCTGACGAGCACGTCGTCGCCAGCTATGCCCACCCACCATTTCACGAACACGAGGGACATCGTCAAGGACGTGATCAACGGGCGGATCTACGGCGGCATGCATTACCGAACATCGGGAGAGCACGGTGCCATTATCGGCCGATCTGTCGCTCGCTACATCGCGCGGCACTATTTCCGGAAGATCGGCGACGACGTGGATGACCGGGAGGATGAGGACGACGGCGACGCAGACGAGCAGTAACCAACCGACGCACAGGCACGTTGATGCAGTTCATCGCCGGGAACAACAGTGAACAAATTCCTAACTGTTGTTTCCGGCCAAGCGCCCAAAGTTACGCCGAGCACTCACCTTCCTGAACCTCAGGATTGAATTCGCCGGTCTCCGCCAAATCGACGTAGTCGTCGGCCGCCGCGGCGTCCGGTGTCATTTTTTCGAGATCACTCAAAACAGATTTCACGCGGTCGACCTCGACGCGCATGAAGAAGCTGGTCGCCGTCTCGCCGTGCTGACGCTCGCTGCCGTACAGCGTGATGAGCCGCTCGAGCGCTTCCGTCATCCGGCGCGCCGGAATTTTCGCTGCGAGCCTGCCGAACCGCACTCCGTCGCCTTCAGGTCCGCCGCCCACCGTCACGAAGTATTGCGGCACCGCTTTGCCGGCGAGCTTGCGCACGCTCCCTTGGAAACCGAGACCGGCAATATGATTTCGCCCGCAGCCGTTCGGGCATCCGCTGATCTTGATTTGCAGATCGGGCGCCGCCTTCACCAGCTCCGGATGCTC
>JANMJM010000099.1:0-1933 GCA_031371345.1 Vicinamibacteria bacterium | reverse complement strand
CGTCACGCGACTGCCTCTTCTCGCCGTGCTCGTCGGCTACCGACACTTCCAGCACGATCGCCTTGCGATCATCTTTGAGCGTCACGTACTTGGTCACAGGTGCCGCGTCGAGAAGTTCAATCTCAATAAGGAGGCTGCGGTCGAATCGCGCTGTGACGTGAAGCGGCCCGCGTCGCGCGCTGGCCGGATCGGTCTGGAACGTCACGCTCATCCATCGCGTTGACGGAATCACAACGGCAAAACCGTACGGTCCGGTGCGACGCAACTCGCGGCCGCTTTGATCCTTATTGATCACTGTCATCCCCGCAGAGTAGGCATCGCCAGCCCAAGCCGACCGCATCGGCGGATTCAACAGCGTCCATCCCACATATGCGGTGCCGACGGCACACGCTCCCGCTACGGCGAGCATGACGAGCCAAGGTGCAGCGGCCGCCTCGTGGCTCCGTTCGACAGGCTCTGGTGCGGTCAGCGCAAGAAAGTAGTAGGCAAAGGTCCAGAACATCAGTACGACCGCGGCGTTCTGAGCAGGCATTCCCATCAGGGACACAATTGCGATCGTGACGAGGGCACCCTTCAACGTCCACACCAATTGCCGATCGCCCGGATTCCGTGCCGATCGAAACAACCGTTGCCCCATCCAGAGGGTCCACCACAAGAAACCGATGCTGCCGGCGATTCCGAACTCGACGAACTGGTGGCGGAACCAGTTCTGCGCGTTGTCCGGCGGGAGCATGACAAGACCGAGCATCTTCGAGTACATCGACACGAGCATGTTGAAGCTTCCGACGCCGACGCCGAAGATCGGCGAGTCGGCAAACATCGCCGACGCGGTGGCGCCGTAGTGATACATGTCCCATCGATCGACAAGAAACTGCCGTAAGGGCGTTGTGGTCACACCATTGAACGTTGATGCGAAACGCGCAATTGGTGAGTTCAAGGGCGGCGCGGCAGCAACCATGGCGACCACGACAGCGCTGAATCCGACCAAAGCCAGAATGGCATGCGTCCGAACGCGTCGAGTTGTCGAGGTCAGCACGCCGTAGAGTACGAACCCAAGCATGATGAGGCTCGCACCGAATGCTCCGCGCGAGCCGGACACCCACATGCCGTACCACGAAAGCGCCAATCCCGCGGCCCAGATTAACAGCCCTGACTGATCGTCTCGCCTTAGCCAACGCCCGAAGAGGACTGGGCCACCGACCGCAGAGATCAAGCCAAACGGATTCGCGTCCATCAGGCCGCCCGAAGAACGGTGCAGCCCGAGGTGCGCGCCTCCATTTGCGAAACCGATGTCAACGAGCGCCTGATAGGCTCCGAAGACGACCGATATGATCCAGCTGACCGTCAGCGGCAAGAGGACGAACTGCTCGAACTCACCGCGCTTCCCGGCAAACCGTCGATACAGCCAGTCAAACCACAGGATTCCGAGCAGGTGCGTGATAGCAACCTGCACTATCCAGCTGCTGGACCAAAGCATCGTGCCCAAAAAGCGTGGATCGGTGCGCAGGAGCGTAAACGAAAAATCCGCCTCGCGCATCACCACCACTGGCCACACAAGGGCAGCGGTAAGCGCCCACAACACTAACGGCCATACCGCAGGGCGCGGAATCGCCCATGGCCCGCGCCCGTCGTGAACGATGATGATCGCCGTGAGTGCCATCAGCCAGACGAGGGCTTGAGGCCAGTAAAAGTACCCCTGAGTCAGTTGAAGGAGTGCCGGCGCGATGAACGCTGTCCCAAGAACCACTGCTAGCGCCGCGCGTAGGGACCAGAAAGTCGTAGCGGCCATCGCCGCGGCAATGATGATGGCCGGCCAGTATGCGTCAGAGCCGATTCTGTAGGACCCTACCCACGCTGCGCCCCCTAAGGAGCAAATCGCGACGAATCGCGTGAGTGTGCTCACCGGACCGTCATGACATGTGGGAACGGCAGC
>JANMJM010000074.1:0-3756 GCA_031371345.1 Vicinamibacteria bacterium | reverse complement strand
GTCACGTTAGTCGTCCAACATGGATATTCCGGCTCAACCATCGCGCCCGGCGCGAAGAACCCTCCGAACACTGCGACCGGCACAAACGTATTCCTGAAAGCGCGCTGAGACTATACTTTCAACGCCTGAAGCGTTGTATTTCTTTTCTGGCCGTTCTCACCACGAGTTGGGTGGTGGTGATTGCTGTCGTCGGAGGGATCGATCTCCGAGGCCTCGGGGTGCCATTTGCATCCACAGATCCTTTTCGACCTGCCGTTCTTGCCCTCGCGTTAATCTTCATTTGTTGGCGATTTCGAACCCTCGACCGATTCCGCCTCGCCCAATCGTTAGCGCTGATGCTGACCGTGCTTGTACTCGGCATCAGTTTGAAGTTCGGGTCCTTTGTGGCGAGCGCCGCAGATCCGTACGGTTACATCAGCCAGTCAGATCTTTGGCTGGCTGACCATCTCACCATTGAGCAGCCGATCGCCTTGCGCGTTCCATGGAGTGATGCCGATTGGACGTTCTCCCCTCTCGGATACCGTCCGTCGCTCTCGCGTGGTGCCATCGTGCCGACATACGCCCCAGGCACGCCGTTGCTGATGGCGGCGAGCAAAGCCGCGCTCGGGGCGTTCGGGCCGTATCTTGTCACGCCGATTCTTGGCGCGACGACAGTGTTTCTGACATACGTGCTCGGTGCTCGACTCTGGTCACCAATGATCGGGCTCGCCGCCGCGGCGTGGCTCGCTGCCAGCCCGTCATTCTTGTACATGCTCATGTGGCCGATGAGCGATGTGCCCGTCTCGGCGTTCGTGACGGCAGCCGTGATTGCCGCCATCTCCGATTTTCGACGCGGCGCCCTTTCTGTCGGACTGCTGTCTGGCATGGTCATCCTGATTCGTCCCAATCTCATTCAGTTGGTGATCGTTCTCGGTGTCCTTGTCGTCTTTTTGCAGAAATACTCGTGGCGCGAACGCCTGAGGACGGCGATGTGGTTTGCCGCCGGTGCCGCACCATTTGTGCTCGCCATTGCGGTCATCAACACCCGGCTCTACGGCGCGCCGTGGCAATCCGGCTATGGCAGTCTGCAGGAGATCTACGGGTGGCAACAGTTCGTCTCGAACCTGTCTCGCTATCCCAAATGGTTTGTGGAATCGCAGACGCCATTCGTGTTGTTTCTGATCGTGCCGTTTGTCGTGTGGCCGCGGCTCCCCCGCGAGCGTCGCGCCGCGTTTGCGGCACTGGCACTCGTCGCGTGTGCGATCTGGCTGAGCTACATGTTCTATATGGCGTACGAGGAGTGGTGGTATTTGCGATTCATGCTGCCGGCCCTTCCAATCGTGCTCGTCTTGGCGGCGATCGGCTGCCAATTGACGCTGGCTCGCGTGCATGCGCCTTATCGATGGATCATCCTCGGCATCATCGTCGTGTCGATCGCCTTTTTGCAGATTACCTACGCGATCGATAAAACCGTCCATCGATTGTGCAGTAATGAATCGGTGCACGTCAGCGTGGGCGATTACGTGCGACGGAACCTGCCGCCAAACGCCGTCATTCTCAGCCTGCAGTACAGCGGGAGCCTGCGCCTGTACGGCCAGCGCCTCACGATGAGATACGACACGCTCTCTCCGGACTGGTGGCCGCGCGCCGCCGACGTTCTGCCGTCTCTTGGGTTGAGACCCTACATCGTGCTTGCAGATTTCGAGGAGACAGCGTTCAGACGTAAGTTTCAGCTGTCCACCGCCGACGACGCACCGGGCAGCGTGATTGCAGAGATCACGACACCGGCTCGCGTGAAGATCTACGATCCGCTTCGTCGAGAAACACGACGGTATGCGATCAACAACCTCGAGCGCCGCATTTGCGTTCGTTAATGCCGCGTCGGTTACGCCGCTGATGCCGGCGCTGTAGCCGGCACGACAACCGCCGACGCCCGCGGGATGATCCACCACGCGAACAGATAGGCGATGACGCCGCCAACGATCGCGCCGCAGAGGATCGACAACACGCACCAGATAAGCCGGACGGCTGTCGGGTCGACGCCGAAGTATTCGGCAAGCCCGCCGCAGACGCCGGCAATCTTTTTGTCGGTCGTGGAGCGCGTCAGTCGCCTTTCACGGGGCGCCGACGCGGGTTCGGTGCCGTCCGGCATCACCATCCATGCGGCGACGTACGCAAGCACCCCACCGATGACGGCGCCCGGCACAATAGACAAGACGACCCACGCGGCCCGCACGAGCACCACGTCGACTTCGAAGTAGTCGGCGAGCCCGGCACAGACGCCTGCGAGCTTGCCCTGCGTTTTCGAACGACTCAGACGACGAACGGTCATAAACACCTCGCTGGACGTTATACGGGTCGACCGCGTCGTTAGTTCCGACTAGGGAACCTGAATCGTCATCGGCTTGTCTTTCGGAAACACGAAGCTGGCAATGAGCTTCACCGGCACCGTACCTTTATTCATGCCTTCGTGAATCTTGCCCGACTCCACGTAAAACGTTTCGCCGACTTTGTACTGCATGGTCGGCTTACCTTCGTAATCGAGCGTCATCGTGCCCTCCTGAACCATCGCAATGAGCGTCCCCGGATGCTGGTGCTTACCCTCGCGCGCGCCCACTGGAAGGTCGACGCGCACCAAGGCCGCGGCGAAGCCGGGAACAGGCAGATCCTGTTGGTTCAGTACGGTGCGTGTGACGGTTGGGGCAGGCGCGGCGGCTTGCCGTGCAAGCAGTCCCCCTCCTGAAAACGCCGTCACAACCGCGAGCATCAGGGCAACCTTAATCGAACTCTTAAACATTTCGTGTTCTCCTGTTGAAGACATCGACGCAGACTATTTCGCCGCGCCGCTCGTTATCCATTGCGGTTGTGTGAAGCCGCCGTTGCCGGCGACGTCCCACATCGAGAACCGCACCCACTTTTTGCCGGTCGCATCAAACGGAATCGACAGCTTCTTCGTGCCGAACGCCTGCATGTCGGTCGCGGGAATCACTTGCTTGGTGACGGTCTTCCCATCCCCCGTCACGACCTCCATGAACGACATGGGGAAGGTCCATTCGGCATCGGCCGTGATCGTCCGCTGATTGCCCGTGCCGGTGATCGCGTAGTTCTTGATCAGAATCTCGCCGGTGCTCACAAAGAAGGTCCCGTCGCGCAGCGCCTTCAGCACCGGACTCCAGTCCTGGTCCGGTCCAGGCACGGTGTCGATCTTCAAGTAGTTCACCGGAAAGTTGGCGTACGTGTCGTCCTCGGGGTTCTTGCGGTACGTGTCGATATCGGCGATTACATACTTCGGACCAATCCCGAGTCCCGCGTACATGTTGTTCATGGTGTCGACGGCGTCGAAACAGCGCCACGCGCACATCGTGGCCTCGGAGTTGTCCTGGCCCATGCCGGGCTTGAAGGCCACGCCGAGGTACCGATCGTTCTTCAGATATGGCGTGCCCCACGTCGCTTCCGGGAAACCGGCCGTCGACTTCGTGCGCGGATGCGCGTGATACCAATACCCGTTTTCCGCATCGAGAATTTTCTGGATGTCCGCCGCGTTGTTCGCCGCGTGATACACCTTGCCGTAGGTCGGATCATTTTCCGTGAAGGGCGCCGGAGTCGCGGTCGCGCCCGCCGCCGCACCGCCGCCGCGGCCGCCGCCAGGCACGTTTACCTTCGACCAGTAAAACGCCTTCGGCCACATGACGTTGTAGTGACCGCCGAACGCCACGCTCGGTTCCTCCCAAGGTACGACGAGGAAATCCTTGTCGGACGCTCGCCGCGATGCCTGCC
>JANMJM010000069.1:0-5610 GCA_031371345.1 Vicinamibacteria bacterium | reverse complement strand
GATAGGTCCCGACGACATGAACTCAACGAGACCCTTGAAAAACGGCCGTTCCCGATGGACAGCGTAGAAACCGGCGGCCTCGTCGGGCGTGAGCCGCATCATCCTCATGGCACGGATCTGGAATCCCGCTTCCTCGATGCGCTGAAGAATTTTGCCGGCATTGCGCTTGGCGACGGCGTCGGGCTTGATGATGGCGAATGTGTGTTCCATGGAAGCGGCCAATTATAACCACTAAATGTCCCGCGAGCGTTCGGGACGAGAGAGGTGAAACGATGCAAGCGCCTCCTGCTCTACCAAAACATCCTGACGCGGATCAATACAAAGGCGCCGTTGAAGGTGACCGTCCCACCGACGAGCAGCACTCCAACCCGAACGGCGACGGCCTCGACGAGAACGGCCTGCCGAACGACAAAGTCGCTATCGCGGAAGATGTGATCGGCGCCAATGTGGATGAGTCGCAGGGATGATGGTGAATCCAGGCAACTGAAAACTAGAAACTGGAAACTGGAAAGTAAGTGGACAAGTACTTTCCAACCTACTTTCCAGTTTTTAGTTTCTAGTTACAGCGCTGAGCGTTAGCGAAGCGACTCCATAATTTCATCGAGTGCGGCCTTTGGCGGCCGCGTCCGCTCGAGCGGCAGGCTGGCCAGCGGCTCGTCGACCACGTTCAACTGCTTCAGGAAATCGTCGCGGTCCGGCTCGATGTAGATAATGCCGGTCGCAAATTCTCCGCGCCGCGCGGTCTCGTGCAGGACGGTGAGCGCCTGAATTTTGTCGGTCGGGTCGTACGCCTGGTCGAGCTTCTTCAGCAGGAGCCGCGACCCATCGTGCATCTTCACTTCCTGGGTCGTGCCGGGCTCGTAATCTACCGCGATGTCCTCGAAGAACGGCACGAAGCTGACTTCCTCGAGCGGATCGTCGTGATCCTTCACATACGCGTAGCTCTTCGTCGAGCCTTCGTGATCGTTGAACGTGACGCAAGGGGAAATCACGTCGAGCATCACCGTGCCCCGATGGCTCAGCGCCGCCTTCATCAGCGCCAGGAGCTGCTTCTTGTCGCCAGAGAACGAACGCGCCACAAACGTGGCGCCCAGTTGAATGGCGAGGGCGCAGGTGTCGATCGGCTGCAGGTCGTTGACGACCCCGTTCTTCAGCTTCGAGCCCAGGTCGGCTGTCGGCGAGAACTGCCCCTTCGTCAATCCATAGCATCCGTTGTCTTCGATGATGTAGATGATGGGCAGGTTGCGGCGCATCAAGTGGACGAATTGGCCGATGCCAATCGCGCCCGTGTCGCCGTCACCGCTCACGCCGATGGCAATCAACTTCTGGTTGGCCAGCATCGCTCCAGTGCCGACCGACGGCATGCGGCCGTGCACGGCGTTGAAGCCGTGCGAGGTGCCCAGAAAATACGCGGGGCTCTTGCTCGAACAGCCGATGCCCGAGAGCTTCACGACCTGTTTGGGATCGATGCCCATTTCGTAGAACGCGTCGATGATGCGTTCGGAAATCGCGTTGTGCCCGCATCCGGCGCAGAGGGTCGTCTTCCCGCCCTTATAGAGCTGCGGTTCGAGTCCGATTCGATTCACTTTCAAAGGTGCTGTCGACATGGTGTTATTCCCCGCCTGTCATGGATGAGGCCGACGCCGGTGTATTACGCCTGGCAACTTCGAATCCTTCTTGAGCGAGGATATCGTCGCTGACGGTGCGGGCATCGATCGGCAGCCCGCTGTAATGGAGCACGTGTCGTAGCTTCGCCGAACGCGCGGGCGACAGCTCCAGCTTCATCAACATCGCGAGTTGGGCGTCGCGGTTCTGCTCGACGATGTAGATGCGATCGTGCGTATCGATGAACGTCACAAGGTCGTCGTTGAACGGATACGCCCGCACGCGCAGATACGAGGTCTTCACGTTCGTCTCTTCGCGCAGCTGATCGCGGCTCTCAGTAATCGCCCAGTGAGACGTGCCGTAACCGATGATGCCGATCTTGGCCTCCGTGTCGACCTCGACGACCGGCTTCGGTACGAACTTCCGCGCCGTCTCGAACTTGCGTGCGAGCCGATCGACGTTGTGCGTGTAATCGTCGGGCCGCTCGCTGTATTGCGCCTTGTCGTTGTGGCCCGATCCGCGCGTGAAAAACGCGGGCATCCCATCGCCCGGCACCGTGCGATAGGGAATTCCGTCGCCGTCGACGTCCCTGTAGCGGCCCCACTCGCCTAGCTTCGCGAGCACCTCCGGCGTGAGCCGTTTGCCGCGGTTAATCGGCTTGCCCGGGTACTTGAAGCCGTCCGACATCCAGTTGTTCATGCCGAGGTCCAGGTCCATCATCACGAAGATGGGCGTCTGGAACTGCTCGGACAGGTCGAACGCTTCGATCGCGAGCTCGTAGCTTTCTTCGACCGAGTGCGGCATCAGCATGATGTGCTTGGTGTCGCCGTGCGAAAGAAACGCCGTGCTCAACAAGTCGCCTTGGGCGGTGCGCGTGGGCAGGCCCGTTGACGGACCGACACGCTGCACATCGAAGATGACGGCCGGCGTTTCGGCGTAATACGCGAGGCCCGCAAATTCCGACATCAGGGAAATACCGGGTCCGGCTGTTGCGGTCATGGCGCGAGCGCCCGCCCACCCGGCGCCAATCACCATGCCGAGCGACGCGATCTCGTCTTCGGCCTGGACGATGGCAAACGTGGCCTTTCCTGTGTCCTTATCGATACGGTACTTCCGCATGTAGCCGATCAGCGATTCGCACAGCGATGAAGACGGCGTAATCGGGTACCACGCGACGACTGTCACGCCCGCCATCATGCAGCCGATGGCCGCCGCAGCGTTGCCTTCGATCAGAATCTTGCCGGCCGTTTCGTTCATCTTCTCGACGTGAAACGGATCCTGCTTGGTGAAATTGGCTTCCGCGTAATCGAAGCCCGCCTTCAGCGCGGCGGCGTTCAGCAGAACGGCTTTCGCTTTCTTTCCGAGCTGCCGGTTCAGCGCCTGCTCCATGAACGACAACTCGATGTCGAGGATCTTGGCGAGGACGCCGTCGTAAATCATGTTGCGCACGAGGCGGCGCAGCTTGGCGTCGGGACAGACCGCCGTCACGAGCTTGTCGAACGGCACGGGATAAAACGTGAGGTCCGAGCGCAGCGCGTTCAGCTTCAGCGGCTCGTCGTAGACGACCGCGGCCCCGGCATCCAGCGTCAGGACGTCTTCCTTGGCGGTCTCCGGATTCATCGCGACCAGGAAGTCGACTTCCTTCTTGCGGCCCACGTAGCCGCGCTTGCTGGCACGGATGGTGTACCAAGTGGGCAGCCCGGCGATGTTCGAGGGGAACATGTTCTTGCCCGAGACCGGCACGCCCATCAATAAGATTGAACGAAGGAGGACGAGGTTGGCGGTCTGACTACCCGAACCGTTGACCGTGGCGACCTGAATACTGAAATCGTTGACGATGCGGACGCGCGTGGCTGGTGTTGCCTTTTCCTGGGGAGCTACATCAATCGGTGACATTCCATGTCCTTCGATATATTTATGGGGAAAAGCAGGCTTCCCAACCCAAGATTATAACACGGTAAAAAGGCTGGAAGTTCTGGCAGCCGAATCGGTTAGATGCGTACCGCTAGACGAGTCGTTTCACGGCGGTGCCAATATCTGCCGGGCTTTTCACAACCGTCACACCCGCTGCCGTCAGCGCCGCCATCTTCTCAGCCGCTGTGCCCTTGCCACCCGCGATAATGGCCCCGGCATGGCCCATGCGGCGGCCCGGAGGCGCGGTTTGTCCGGCAATAAACCCGACGACGGGCTTCTTGAACGATTTTCGGATGAACTGCGCCGCTTCTTCTTCTGCAGTGCCGCCAATTTCGCCAATCATCACGACCGCGTCGGTTTCCGGATCGTCCCCAAACAACTTCAGCACATCGACAAAGGATGTGCCGATGAGCGGATCGCCGCCGATGCCGATGCACGAGGACTGTCCCATGCCGAGCTGCGTGAGCTGATGAATGGCTTCGTAGGTGAGCGTGCCGCTTTTCGACACGATGCCGATGCGCCCCTCGCGTCCAATGTGCCCGGGAATGATCCCGGCTTTTGCTTTGCCCGGCGAAATGGCGCCTGGACAGTTCGGACCCACGAGCCTGGTATCTGGGTGATCTTTCAAGAAGGTAAGCGCGCGCATCATGTCGAGCGTGGGGATGCCTTCGGTGATGCACACCACCAGCCGCAATCCTGCCTCGGCCGATTCCATCACCGCATCGGCCGCAAAGGCCGCCGGCACGAAGATGACCGACGTATTGGCGCCCGTCGCGTTCACGGCGTCGGCGACCGTATTGAAAATCGGCCACCCTTCATGCGTTGTCCCGCCCTTGCCCGGCGTGACGCCTCCAACCACGGTGGTGCCATACGCCTGCGCCTGCTTGGCGTGAAAGGTGCCTTCTTTGCCAGTGAGGCCCTGGACAAGTAACCGAGTGCTTTTATCTAAAAGACTGGCCATAGTTTAGTTGTTAGTTGTTAGTTGTTTAGTTGTTGGTCGTGCGCCACCCAGCGAACGCGTGACAGAACTAACAACTAATAACCAACAACTACCCCTTTGCGAGTGCAACGACCTGCTCGGCGGCCTCTCCCATGGAGTTTGCCGTCGTGAAATTCAGGCCGCTCTCTTTCAAGAGTCGCTTCCCCTCTTCGACGTTCGTGCCTTCCATCCGGATCACGATGGGGACGCGGACGCCGAGTTCCTGCACCGCCGCAATGACGCCCGCGGCGAGAATGTCGCAGCGGAGGATGCCGCCGAAGATGTTGATGAGCACTGCGCGGACGTTCTTGTCCGACGTCAGAATCTTGAACGCGTTGCGAATCTGTTCCTTGTTGGCGCCGCCGCCAACGTCGAGGAAGTTCGCCGGCGCGCCACCCGCCAGCTTGATGATATCCATCGTCGCCATCGCCAGGCCGGCGCCGTTCACCATGCAGCCGATCGTCCCCTCGAGCCGGATGTAGTTCAGGCTGAACTTCGAAGCCTCGACCTCGAGCGGATCTTCCTCGTCGAGATCGCGAAGATCCTTCAGTTCGGGATGGCGCGATAACGCGCTGTCGTCGAAGGTCATCTTCGCGTCGAGTGCCAGCAAGTCTCCCGACTTCGTCACGACGAGCGGATTGATCTCGATAAGCGACGCGTCGGTGCCGAGGAACGCGCTGTAGAGCGAGTTGACCATCTTCCCGAATTTGGCGATCTGATCGCCCTCAAGGCCGAGCGCAAACGCGAGTTTGCGCGTTTGAAACGGCACGAGCCCTGTCGCCGGATTCACGTATTCCTTGTGAATGCGCTCGGGCGTTTTCTCGGCAACCGTTTCGATCTCCATCCCGCCGTCCTGGCTGGCCATAATTACCGGCCGGCCGGCTGCGCGATCGATGACAAGACCGAGATACAACTCGCGCGCAATCGGGAGCCCCTGCTCGACCAGCAGCCGCGACACGGTTCGTCCCTCGGGCCCGGTCTGGTGCGTCACCAGAATCATGCCGAAAATTCGATGCGCGATCGTGTCCGCCTCTCCCGGGTTCGCCGCGAGCTTCACGCCGCCGCCTTTGCCACGACCACCTGCATGAATTTGCGCTTTGACGACGACCGCC
>JANMJM010000068.1:0-48159 GCA_031371345.1 Vicinamibacteria bacterium | reverse complement strand
GATAATCGGCGCCGGGCGCGGCCGCGCGGCCTGTTACATAGGCGGCGAATAAGTTCACGACGACGCTGTTGACAAACCAAAGCGCGCGGCGTGGCGCCATCGACACTGGTCCGCCCGGCGAAATCGTCATCAACACGCGCGGGCCTTTCGTCATTTTCGCAACAAAGGCCGGATCCTTCATCCCTGCCATCGAGCCCGGATGCGGCGCGCCATAGTCACCGGGCTGAAGATTAAGCCGCCGCAGCGCCTCGAGGACCTCAGCTTCTTTGCTGGCGGGAATCATTCGCATGTCGCCCTTGTGGTACGGCAACACCATGTGAATGATCGAGCTGGCCACGAATACGACGATGGCTGAAATTAGGATGGGAAGGACGAGCGACGAGACCGGCACCATCGAGTCACCTCCTAGTCTGGCACGACCCTAGCCTCAGGAAGCCGTGAATGCTAGCACTAAAGAGGTCATGCGCTTCACGTCAACGTTTGTACGGCCCGGCCACGACCACGGTCGCGCGGCTGGCGTCCAGCGTGCGCTGGGCCGCGCGCTTCACGTCGTCGAGTGTCACGGCGTCGAGCAGGGCCGGCACCCGCACGTCGTGATCGAGGCCAAGGCCGAAGAACTCCGCCGTCCCCAGGAAGACCGCGATGGCCGCATTCGTTTCGAGCAGCCGCGGAATCGATCCGATTAAATATTGTTTGCAGTCTGCCAGCTCCGTCTCGGTGAGGCCCTCGGCCGCGATACGGCGAATCTCTTCATCGATAGACGCGAGTGCCCGGTCGACGTTTGCCGGGTTGACACCGGCGCGAATCAGCAGCGGCCCTTCCACGACGTTGGCGTCGAACGAGCTGAACACGTAGTACGCCATTCCTTGCCGCTCGCGGATGCTGTCGCCCAGCCGTCCGCCAATGCCGTACTGACCAAGCGCGTTGTTCATCAATGTGTAGGCGTAATAACTGGGATCGCTCCGCGTGATAGTTGTGAAGCCGTACGCGATGTCGGCCTGCGCTTTGTTCATCATCGGAATGACACGCTCTTCACGCACGCGATCGGTGGGCGGGTGCGGGAGCGAGATCTCCGAAGGCGCCGGGGCCTGCCACTGACCAAACACACGCTCCCCCGCTTTGGCGGCGCGGTCGCGATCGACATCGCCGACGATGACCGCCATCAGCGTCGATGGGGCGAACCGCGCGCGATGGAATGCCGCGAGATCGCTCCGCGTCATTCGATTGATCGTCTCGACACGCCCTTTCGCAGGCCGGCCGTACGGATGCGCGTTGGGGTACAGCATCGCGAACAGCGCGTGCACCGCCGTCGCCGAGGGGCTGTCCTCATCCTGACGAATCGCATTCAGCACTTCGCCTTTGCGCGTGTCGATCTCCTGTTCGGGAAACGACGGCTGCATGATGATCTCCCCAACGAGCTCGAGCATCGGTTCGAAATCGTCCGAGAGGCACGTGCACGAGACCGTAATCACGTGGCGATTCGCGCTAACGCTCAGCGAGATCCCGCGCGCATCCAGCGCTTCGGCAATCTCGTCGCTGCTCTTGTCACGGGTGCCTCGATCGAGCACCCGCGACGTCAGATGGCTCAGCCCTAGCAGCTCGTCGGAATCGTAAATGCTCCCGGCGCGCACCGAGATCTGAAAAGTGACGGCGGGAACGGTGTGCGCTTCCTTCGAGATGATAATTCCGCCGTTCGGCAGCACGTGGCGCGCGGCGGCAAGTCCCCGATGGACGACAGTGCTCACGAAGACACTCCAGATTCCGGCTTGAACCAGCCGACGGTGCGTCGATCGGCTCGAAGATGTTTCCGGGCGACACGGTCGACTTCACTATGCGTCACCGCCGCAATGCGGCGAGCCGCGTCGCGATACAGCTCGGCCGTGGCAACGGTTTCGAAGTATCCCAACTGATGACCGAGGTTGGTGACGCTGTCGTTCTCGAACACCAGGCGTGCGCGCAGTTGATTCAGCGCTTTGGCGAGTTCGCGCTCGGTGATGCCTTCCTTGGCAACGAGATCCAGCGCCTTGGTAGCCGCCGCTTCGACTTCGGCTAACGCGACGCCCTCCATCGCGGTCGCAGAAACCAAATAAAGAAAGGGATGCTCTGTCGGCAGCAGGCCGGCGCCCACGCTCGATGCCAGTCGTGTTTCGACCAGCGCGCGATAGAGGCGCGCGCTACGCTGGGGTGGCGGCGTCCTGAAGCTCGACCAGAGATTGATCCCTTTGGCTCCAGATAGAACGGCGTCGAGCACGAGCATGGGAAAAAAGTCGGGGTCGCTCACGCTGGGCGCGTGGTACGCCAGCTTCAGATACGCCGTTGTGCCCTCGCGGGCGACTTCGATCCGCCGCTCGCCGAACTGCTCCGGTTCTTCCACGCGTACGCGTCGCGGTGTCGGTCCGGCCGGAATCGCCCCGAACTGTTTCTCCACACGCCGAAACACGTCGTCTGAATCGACATCGCCGACGACCACGACCGTTGCATTGTTCGGAATGTAGTGTCGGCGGTAGTACTGATAAAGATCGTCGCGCGTCATCGTCTGCAAATCGGAAAGCCAGCCGATCGTCGGATGCCGGTACGGATGGACCTTGAACGCCGCAGCGATGACTTCCTGCTCGAGCAACGAATCGGGATCGTTCTCGCCACCCTGCAGCTCAGAAATGATGACCGTGCGCTCCGATTCGCAGTCGTCCGGGTCGTAGATGCAGTTGGCCATGCGCTCAGCTTCGATGAACAGCATGCGATCGAGACCCGCCGTCGACGCCGTTTCCACATACGTCGTCTGATCGATCCAGGTGTAGCCGTTCCAACTGCCGCCAAACTTTTCGATGATGCCTTTGATCTGCTCTTTGGGAATGTGGGTCGTGCCCTTGAAGTTCATGTGCTCGACCCAGTGCGACACGCCGGTGCAGCCGGTTATTTCGTCCTTGGATCCAACCTTGTACCAGCACCATACCGACGCCAGCGGCGCGGTGTGCACCTCGTCCACGACCACTTTCAGCCCATTGTCGAGAACCCGCGATGTCATATAGCTGTCCATTATACCGGCCGGATCCGGCCACCCAGGGCCCGCAACTTCTCGATTTCCTGAAGAAAATGGCCAGTTCCGCCGATAAGAGATGGCAAGGTGTATGCATCGTGCTTGGTATACGTCAGCACTTATTTGGAGGACAACATGCGTAGACAATTCTTCGTTCCCATGATGGTGGGAGTACTCGCGCTCGGCGCGACTCAGGTGTTCGCTCAAACCGCCACGGTGGTGATGCGGAATGGCGACCGCGTGCGCGCCGAGGTCATGGACATGGGCGCCAATTTCAGCTTGCGAATCAACGGCCAAGACCAGCAGGTGCCGATCAACGATGTCGTGCTGATCGATTTCGCCGGCAACGGCCGCAACATTTCCCAGGACGAACTGAACAAGGCCAACGACGCCAGCGGCAACGGCTTCGTCGTTATGCGAAACGGCGACACGTTCACCAGCCGTCTACAGGACATCACGGGCATTCCGAGCCGCGGCATGTTCTCTGGCGACCGGCAGATTCCGTTATCGGAGATTTCGCGAATCTATCTCGGTTCGGTTCGAAACATTCCGGAGATTTCCGACAACGCGAATCAAACGCTCGACACAACGAATAACAACAACAACCCGAACCGCCCGTATCGCGGCCGCGGGAACCGCGGGAACGGGAATCAGAATATGCGTACGGCGGCGCCGGCCGGCGCCCGCAGCGTGGTCGTCCCGTCCAATGTCGCGTGGACCAACACGGGCATGACCGTCACGCGCGGACAGTGGCTGCGATTCGAACCTTCTGGTGAGATTCGGGTCAGCACCAACGGCGACGACACCGCCACGGCGGCGGGCGTGAGGAATTTCCGGCTCGTCGACAAAGCCCAGATTCCGACCATCCCGGTAGGCGCCTTGATCGGCCGCGTGAACAACGGTCAACCGTTTTCAATCGGCGACACGACGCAGGCGTTTCAAATGCCGGCCGACGGCCGTTTGTTCCTGGGCGTGAACGACGATCACCTGCCGGACAACAGCGGCAACTACGTCGTGAAGGTCTGGGAACCATAGGCGAATCGCGCTAACTTCGCAGGGCTCGCACGAGGGGCTACAGTCCGAGGGCTGAGGGCTAAGAGAACGCGGTTCTTTTGGCCTTCAGCCCTTTTTGCTTTTCTTCCATCTCCCTCTTCCCTCTTGCCTGACTTGTCGTGCAGTACAATTCCCCTGAATGGCCGAGTGGAAAGACACGCTTAATCTTCCGCGTACCGAGTTCCCGATGAAGGCGAATTTGCCTTCGACCGAGCCTGAAACGCTCGCCAAGTGGGGCCAGGCCGATTTGTACGGAAAGATCCGGGAAGCCAGGAAGAACGCACCGAAGTTCGTGCTTCACGACGGCCCTCCCTACACGAGCGGTCACATTCACCTTGGCACCGCGCTCAATAAGATTCTGAAAGACATCGTCGTCAAATCGCGATCGATGGCGGGTTACGACGCGCCTTACGTTGTCGGGTACGACTGCCACGGCCTGCCGATTGAGCTCAAAGTCGACAAGGAGCTCGGACCCAAGAAACGCGACATGACGGTCGCCGAGTTTTGTCGCGCGTGCCGCGCGTACGCGGAACGCTTCATCGGCACCATGACCGAGCAGTTCCAGCGTCTCGGTGTCCTCGGCACTTGGGACAATCCGTACCTGACGATGGATTACCGCTATCAGGCGGCCATCGCGCGAACATTCGGACGATTTGTCGAACGAGGGCTCGTCTACAAAGGAAAGAAGCCTGTGCATTGGTGCATCCACTGCCGCACGGCGCTGGCCGAAGCCGAAGTCGAATACGAGCCGCATACGTCGGCCTCGATCTACGTCGAGTTTCCTCTTGCTCCGGAGAGCGCCGGTGAGCTGGCATCGCGCGTGCCGGCTCTCGCAGGACGCGAGGTGTCGGTCCTCATCTGGACGACGACGCCGTGGACCATTCCGTCGAACCTTGCCGTCGCGTTCCATCCCGAGTTCGATTACGCGGCTTACGAGATCGATGGCCGCGCGGTCATCGTCGCCGAAGCGCTCGCGTCCAAGGTCGCCGAGGAGACCGGCCGCGGCTTCGATCACGTTGTTGCCAGAATGAAGGGCGAGCAACTGGAGTACATCCGCTTTCGCCACCCTTTGTTTGATCGCGATTCGCTCGGCGTGCTGGGCGCGTATGTGACGCTTGAAGCGGGCACCGGCGTGGTGCACACCGCGCCCGGGCATGGCGCCGACGATTTCAACACCGGCCAGAAGTACGGCCTCGAGATTCTTGCGCCCATCGGCCCCGCAGGCCACTTCCACGACACCGTCGAGCTGTTCGGCGGCCAGCGGGTGTTCGACGCGAACACGAACGTGGTTGAAGAGCTGAAGAAGCGGTCGCGGCTGTGGCGCAAGACCGACTTCTCGCATCAATATCCGCATTGCTGGCGCTGCCACAATCCGGTGATCTTCCTCGCCACGGCACAATGGTTTATCCGGATGGACGGCGAACCGGCGATCTCCGCTGACGGCGCGACGCCCCAAACGCTGCGGCAGGCGGCGCTCAACGCCATCGATGCCGATGTGACGTGGGTGCCGGCGTGGGGACACGATCGCATCTCGAACATGGTGGCAAGCCGCCCCGACTGGTGCATCTCGCGCCAGCGCGCGTGGGGTGTGCCGATCCCTGCCGTTGATTGTCAGCGCTGCGGCGAAGCCATCACGACGCCGGAACTGGTGAAGAAGGCGGCGAGCGTCTTCGAGCAATATGGTGCGCATGCCTGGTACGAGCGGCCAATCGAGGAGTTCCTTCCCAATGACCTGGCGTGCGCGAAGTGCGGCGACAGCCATTTCGAAAAAGAAATGAACATCCTCGACGTCTGGTTCGATTCCGGATCGAGCCACGAAGCCGTGCTGTCGGTCAGACCAGAGCTGACATGGCCGTCAGATCTGTACCTGGAGGGCAGCGATCAGCATCGCGGATGGTTCCAGAGCTCGCTCCTGCTCGGGCTGGGGACGCGCGGACATGCGCCATATCGCCAGGTCGTGACGCACGGTTTCCTGCTCGACACCGATGGCCAGAAAATGTCGAAATCGCTCGGCAACGCGATCGTGCCTCAGGATGTCATCAAGCAGAGCGGCGCCGACATTCTCCGGTTGTGGGTCTCCATGAGCGACTATCAGGAAGAGACCCGGGTCAGCAAAGAAATCTTGGCGCGCGTGGGCGAAGCGTACCGGAAGATTCGGAACACGCTGCGGTACCTGCTCTCGAACCTGTACGACTTCGACCCCACTCGCGACCGGGTGGAGCGGACACAGCTCGAAGAGGTCGACCGATACATCCTCGCCCGTTACGGCGACGTGTCGCTGAAGATCTTGAAGGCATATGAAGAGTACGACTACAGCACGATCTTTCAGGCGATCAACGCATTTGTGACCGTCGATCTCAGCGCCTTCTACGTCGACGTCTCGAAGGATCGCCTGTACACCTTTGCGGCGGCCTCGAAAGAGCGGCGATCGTCCCAGACGGCCATGTATGCGATGGCCGATGGTCTCGCACGATTGTTGGCGCCTATTCTTTCGTTCTCGGCCGACGAGCTCTGGCGATTTCTGCCGGGGAAGCGTGAAGAGTTTGTGCATCTGGCACTCTTCCCGGCCGTGGCCGATCTCGAGCTGATGCGTGACGCCGAATTGGTCGCGCTCTGGGAGCGTCTCATCAACGTGCGGAATCGTGTACTGGGCGAAATCGAGCCGCTTCGGAAAGACAAACAGATCGGCAGCTCGCTGCAGGCGAAGGTCGTGTTGTCTGGTGGCGGCGAGGAGATGGTTCTGTTGAAGGACCATGCCGAAGAACTGCCGATGTTGTTTATCGTGTCGGAGGTCGAACTGCGGCCAACCGACCAAGCCAGCCTGCAGGTGACCATCGAGAAAGCGGCAGGTGTGAAATGCGAGCGCTGCTGGCGGTACGTGCCCACAGTCTCGACCGATTCCGGCCGTCCTGGCATCTGCGAACGCTGCCAGGATGCCCTGGCCGAGGCCGTCAGCTCCTGATGAGCATCCTCCGCGGCCGCATGCCGGAGTTGTGGTTGTCTGCCGTCATCGTCGTGCTGGATCAGTTGACGAAAGCGCTGATTCGGTCGAAGCTGGCGCTGCACGATAGCATCAATGTTGTTCCGGGTATGCTCGACATCACGCATGTGCGCAACACCGGGGCTGCGTTCGGGATGCTGAACGACATGCAGTTTCGGTACAAAGCGGGTGTCATGGTGCTGATTGCCATCGCCGCGCTCGTTGCCGTGGGCATATATGCGACGACCCTGCCGCGCGGGCAGCGGATCGCACGGTTGGGGCTCGCACTCATTCTCGGCGGCGCGGTCGGCAACCTCATCGATCGCGCGATGGCAGGCTACGTGATCGATTTCGTCGATGTGTACTGGCGGGGAATTCATTTCTGGGCCTTCAACGTCGCCGACTCGGCGATAACCGTAGGAGTGGTACTGATGCTGCTCGACGTGTTGGGAGTGGGACGTGCACCCGATACTGTTTGAGATTCCGGCGATCTTCGGCATAGGCCCGCTCACCGTTTACACCTATGGTGTGATGCTTGCGGCGGCCTACCTGCTCGGCCTGCAGCTCGCGATCGTGCGGGCGAAAAGGGCCGGGCTCGACTCGCAAAAGATGCTCGATCTCGGCGTTGCGCTCGTCATCGCGGCGCTGGTCGGCGCAAAGCTGCTGCTCCTGCTCGTCAATTTCAATTACTTCCGGTCGAACCCCCAAGAAATTCTCGTGCTCGCCAGATCGGGCGGCGTGTTTTATGGCGGCCTCATCGGTGCGACGCTCGTCGCTTTTTGGTACATCAAGCGGCACAGGCTTCCGCTTTGGACCACGTGTGACATGTTCGCGCCGGGCATCGCCCTCGGCCACGTCATCGGCAGACTGGGATGCCTGATGGCCGGCTGCTGTTACGGCCTCCCCACGAACGTACCGTGGGCCGTGACGTTCACCGACAAATTTGCCGCGGCCAATGTCGGTACTCCGCTCAACCAGCCGCTGCACCCCACGCAGCTGTACGAGGCCGGCGCCGAGCTGATCATCCTCGTGTTTCTGCTCACGACCGAACGGAAAGGCCGGACGTTCCCAGGACGGACGTTCTGGAGCTATATGTTCCTGTACGCCGTGTCGCGGTTCATCATCGAGTTCTATCGCGGCGACGAGCGCGGGCTGGTCATGGGGCTGTCGACATCCCAGTTCATCTCGCTGATTCTCGCTCCCCTCAGCCTCATCATGCTGGCCGTTTTGAGGAAGCGCGCGACGGCTCCCGAGCCTGCCAAGGCTACACGTCGCGCGGCCTGACGTGGACCGCCACAGCCTTATCGTTTCCGCCGAAGAGGCGGGCGTTCGGATCGATCGCTACCTTACCGGCGTGTTGGCGGGGGAATCCCGCTCGCAAATCCAGCGGCTCATCAAAGACGGCAAGGTCTGCATCGCCGGCGAACCGGTGCGATCGAACCGCGTCGTGAAGGCGGGCGAGACGATCGACGTCGAGATTCCTGCGCCCGTCAGCCCTGCTCCCCAACCTGAACAGCTCGACGTCGAGATCGTCTACCAGGACTCCGACATCGTTGTGGTGAACAAACCGGCCGGCATGGTCGTGCACCCTGCGGCCGGACACGCGCAGGGCACGCTTGTGAATGCGCTCTTGCACCAAGTGAAAGATCTCAGCGGCATCGGCGGCGAGCTTCGGCCAGGGATCGTGCATCGCCTGGATCGCGGAACGTCCGGATTGATGGTGGTGGCCAAGAACGATAAGGCGCACGCCGAGCTCGCGCGGCAGTTTCAGGATCGCGAAGTCGAGAAGGAATATATTGCGCTCGTCTGGGGCGTGGTCCAGGCCGGCAAGCGGATCGACCTGCCCATCGGCCGCGATCCTGTCGATCGCAAGAAAATGTCTGCCAAAGCGCGGCGCGCGCGATCGGCCGCGACGCGCATCACGGCCGCGCTCCACATGGAAGGCGTGACGCTCGCGCACATCGCCATCTCGACGGGACGCACGCATCAGATCCGTGTGCACCTGAGCGAAATCGGCCATCCGATTGTCGGCGACGCCACGTACGGTGGCTTACGACGGCGAGTCCCCGGAGATCTTCGGCCGCTCCTCGCGCTCGAGCGGCCGTTCCTGCATGCGGGCCGGCTGGTATTCCACCATCCGGCCGACGGACGTAAGATGGAGTTCGAGTCGCGCTTACCGACCGATCTGCAAACGGTTCTCGATTTGATCCTGCCGGAAGAATATGAACGAAGCACCACCTGACGTGAAAGACTCGACCATCGTGTTCAAGGGCCGCGTCTTCACGGTCGCCGTCGACACCGTGGCATACCCGGACGGCCGCATCGTGAAGATGGATGCGGTACGGCATCGCGGTTCGGTGGTGTTAATTCCCATGCCGGCGCCGGACCGCATTATTCTCATCAGGCAATACCGGTATGTGGTCGATCAATGGCTTTGGGAGCTGCCGGCCGGAAGCCTCGACCCGAACGAAACGCCCGAGGCCGCGGCGCTTCGCGAATGCCACGAAGAAATCGGCAAGATCGCCGGCCGGGCAGCACGGCTAGGGACCTACTTCCCTTCTCCCGGGTTCTGCGACGAGGCGATGAACTTCTTTCTGCTGACCGAGCTGCGCGATCGCCGGCCGAACGAGCCCGCGCCGCATCAGGATCCCGATGAGCTGCTGGAAGTGAAGGAATTTTCTCTTGAAGAAGCTCGCGCAATGGTAACAGCCGGCGAAATTGTGGACATGAAGACGATGGTGGGACTGACGCTCAGGACGTAATCTTGTGATCTAGCGATCTGGTGATCTAGTGATCTGAAGCGATCTGAAGCAGAAGGCCCGCGTGAGACGTTCCCACGCGGGCCCTTGTTTCTTAGATCACCAGTTCACGAGTTCAAAACTTCACCAGCTTACTGCACCGTCCCCTGCACCCTCGTCGCGTTCCGCCGCTCCCGATGCGTCGTCGAAGGCGGCGTCAGTGCGAGCAGCACTGCCTCGTCGATGGTCGAGACCAGATGGATCGTGAGGTCCTTCCGCAGCTCGTCGCTGAGATCTTCCTTCACGTCCTTGTCGTTCTGCCGCGGCAGAATCACTTCCTTCACGCCGAGACGACGTGCGGCAAGCACTTTCTCTTTAATACCGCCAACCGGCAACACGCGGCCCGAGAGGGTGATCTCTCCGGTCATCGCGATGTCGCCTCGAACCGGCCGTCCCGTCAGCTCAGAGGCCAGCGCGACCGCCATCGTGACGCCCGCCGACGGACCGTCCTTCGGGATGGCGCCTGAGGGCACATGCAGGTGGATTTCCGACGACTTGTAGAAATCCGGATCCACGTTGAACTGCGCCGCGTGCGCGCGGAACCACGACAGCGCCGCTCGCGCCGATTCCTTCATCACATCGCCAAGGTGGCCAGTGAGCGTCAGCGTGCCCGCTCCCTGCATGCGGGAGGCTTCGATGAAGAGCACTTCCCCGCCAACCGGCGTCCAGGCCATGCCAATCGCCACGCCAGGGTTCTTTGTGCGCTCTTCAATTTCTTCATCGAGGAAGCGCGGTGCCCCTAGCAGTTCGACGACGGTTTCCTTCGTGAGCACGACAGGGGTCTCGCTTCCCTCCGCACGGCGTCGCGCGATCTTGCGGCAGAGCGAGGCAATCTCGCGCTCGAGATTGCGGACACCCGCTTCACGCGTATAGCCTCGCGTCACCAGACGCAGGGCCTCGTCGGTGAAGCTCACCAACTCCGGCGTCAGGCCGTGATTGGCGATTTGCTTGGCCACGAGGTGCTCCTTGGCGATCTTGAGCTTCTCCTCTTCGGTATAGCCAGGCAGCTCGAGCACTTCCATTCTGTCGCGCAGCGGCGGAGGAATCGTGTCGAGCACGTTGGCCGTCGTCACGAACAGCACTTCCGAGAGATCGAACGGCACGTCGAGGTAATGATCGCGGAACGAGTTGTTCTGTTCCGGATCCAGCACTTCGAGCAGCGCCGAGCTCGGATCGCCCCTGAAGTCCGATCCCAGCTTGTCGATCTCGTCGAGGATGAACACCGGGTTCTTTGATTCGGCGCGACGCAGGCCCTGCATGATTTGGCCGGGCAGCGCGCCGATGTAGGTCCGGCGATGACCGCGGATTTCCGCTTCGTCGCGCATGCCGCCGAGCGACACCCGCACGAACTTCCGGTCGAGCGAATTCGCGATCGACTTGGCGAGCGAGGTCTTCCCGACTCCGGGAGGTCCGGCAAAGCACAGGATCGGCCCCTTCATCGTCGGGTTCAGCTTGCGAACCGCGAGATATTCCAGAATGCGATCCTTGGCCTTCTCCAGACCTGAGTGATCGGCGTCGAGCACGCCTTTGGTGCGGGCGAGATCGATCACTTCGTCGGTGCGCTTATTCCAAGGCAGCGCGATGAGCCAGTCGAGATAGGTGCGCGACACCGTATACTCGGCGGCCGCCACCGGCATCTTCGACAGTCGATCGAGCTCGCGCTTGGCTTCCTTCTTCACGGCATCAGGCATGCCCGCGGCTTCGATTTTTTCGCGAAGCTCTTCCACTTCCTTCGTCTGATCGTCGCCCTCGCCCAGCTCTTTCTGAATCGCCTTCATCTGCTCGCGCAGGAAATATTCGCGCTGGTTCTTGCCGACCTCGGACTGCACCTGCGACTGAATCTTCGAGCCGAGTTCCAAGACTTCGGCTTCCTTGATGAGGAGACGGTTCAGCAGATCGAGGCGCGTGCGCACGTCGACGGTTTCGAGCACTTCCTGCTTGACCGACGTGCTCAACGTCGCAAGGCTCGATGCGATGAAGTCGGCGAGCCGGCCGGGCTCGGTGATGTTCATCGCCAGCGCTTGCAGGTCGTCAGACAGCAGCGGAGACAGCGAGACGACGTGCTGGAAATTGGTTTTGATATTCCGCTGCAGGGCGTCGATCTCGAGGCGATCTTCATCGCGAACGAGGTCGTCGGCGCCGCTGACGCGGGCGCGCAGATATGGCCGTACGGCCACCACGGTGTCGAGCTTCAGCCTCGAAAGGCCCTGCACGATTAACCGCAGGCTGCCGTCGGGCAGTTTGAACATCTTGTGAATGTGCGTCGCCGTTCCCACGCGATGCAGATCGTCCTGCGTCGGCTCTTCGATGGAGGCGTCCTTCTGCGTGAACACGCCGACCAGCTTGCTGCCCGCAATGGCCTCTTCGATGAGACGGACAGAGCTCTCGCGAGCGACGGCCAGCGGTAAAAATGAATTCGGAAATAACACGGTGTCGCGGAGCGGCAGAATGGGCAGCTCGCTCGGAATCGAGACGGGGTGCTCTGCCGGCGCATCGCCGATATCGAGACGTTCGTCTTCTCGGCTCATATATGACTTGCCTCACTCCCAGTCAGTCGGAACGACTGTATGCCGCCGTCACTGACGCTTCGTTCTATTAGACGCGGGGCGGGGTATGCAGGCCCCGCCTCACTCGGCGGAGCCTGCGGCAGGGCGCCGGATCTTAGCTGGACATGTCGAAGAAGAACGAGGGGCCGCCGCGCTTTTGCGACATCGCTTTTTCACGCTCGGTCGCGACCTCCCGTGTCTCCTCGCATTCCTTACACCGGACGGCGAAGGGAAGGGCCCGAAGACGCTTCTCCGAGATTTCTCCGCCGCAGTCCGAACAGTAACCGTAGGTCCCTTCTTCCAACCGGCCCAAGGCGTCGTTGATCTTGGTGAGCGTTTCCGCCTTCATCTGGATTAGCGCGAATTCGATATCTTCCTGAATGTCGGCCTCGGAACTTTCACCGGCGTCCAGGACCTCGTGCACCTTGCCCCACGTGTCCGCTTCACGCTGATCCCTGATCCGACCCTGCACTTCGCTCAGGATCTCTCTGCGGCGCTCGTCGAGCATCCGTTTTAGATCTGAATAGCGGCCCGCGTTCGCTGGGATGGCCTGTTTTCCTGTCGTTGTCTTCATTATCCGACTCCTTCCGCCGTTGTCTTAAATTCGGTCAGTTTCCGTTCCGATCGCTGTGGCCCTACTGCAAATGGAGTGCCGCTGGACACAGGCGCGCCTGTTGGCGGGACTACTGTTTTTGCTGGGGAAATGACGGGAAGTCTACGGAAGGATTTACCGTACGCTGTCCTTCTCAGGGGTCCTCAGCCACTTTTGTCCCCAGGCCTATCTGGCTCATGCGGCTCGACTTAAAATGATTAACGCATCCAAATGTCGCCCATTTCGTAACTCGTAAGTATTAGACTCCGCCGAAGCACCGGCGGTTCGCTTTGAAGACACTCGAAGACAAGGTCGTTAATAGAGGACAATTTCTGCATGTTGTGTCCCCTCTGCCACCAGCGAAAAGCGAAACGTTTCTGCCCAGCCAAAAATGCTCAAATCTGTGCAATTTGTTGCGGCACAAAACGGCTGGTCGAAATCAATTGCCCGCCCGACTGCATTTATCTCGCCTCGGCACGCAGCCACCCGCCAGCCGTCATCCAACGGCAGATCGATACTGACCGTGCGGCGTTAATTCCGTTGCTGCATGGATTCAGTGAGCGGCAAGCCCGTGTGTTCCTCATGCTGGCGTCGGTCGTGTCGCGCCATCAAGGAGAGGGATTTCAGAAGCTGGTCGACGCCGATGTGGCGCAGGCCGCGGAAGCGCTGGCTGCGACCATTGAAACAGCCGCGCGCGGCATTGTGTACGAGCATCAGCCCGCTTCGCTGCCAGCGGCGCGCCTGTTGACGGAGTTGAAGACGGTCGTCAGGGAAATTTCTCAGTCCGCCGCAACCGAGCTCGGCGCGGGAGGCCGATCGGGGCTGGAGCGCGAAGCAGCGATTGCGCTCCGTCGGATCGAGGAAGCCGCAAAGTCGACCGCCAAGCTCGACCCGCAGAGTGCCATGCTTCAGGAACTGCTGAAACGCGTGCTGGTTCCGCCGCCCGGCACGCCGACCGAAGACGCGTCGGCCCCGTCGGCGCCCGCTGCCTCTTTAATCATTCCGTAAATTAGTTGGTTAGTTGGTTAGTTGTTAGTTGAGAAAAAGGCCGGCCTCTGAATCCGAGCGCCTGCCTTTTGTATTTTCCGCAACCAACAACCAATAACTAACCCACTAATTATCCGATGAAGGCGATGACGTCGATTTCGATGCGGGCGTCTTTGGGAAGTCGCGCGGCTTGAATCGTGGAGCGCGCCGGCTGCGGCGCGGTGAAGAACGTGCCGTAAACCTCGTTCATCGCCGGGAAATCAGCGAGGTCGGCCAGATACACCGTGGTGCGGACAACTTGCTGGAACGACGCACCGCCGGCTTTCAGAATCTCACCGATGTTCTGAAGCGCGCGCCGCGCCTGCTCTCCGATGCTGCCCTGCACGAGCTCGTCTGTGGCTGGATCGATGGGAACTTGCCCGGAGACAAACAGGAACTGCCCCGCCCGGATCGCCTGCGAATACGGCCCCAACGCTTTCGGGGCAGATCCGGTCGAGATGGCAGAGAGGGTCACGCCGCTTTGACGACTTTATTGCCGCGCAGACAACGGGTGCACACGCGGATGCGGCGGACGCCGCCGTTGATCATCGCGCGAACTTTTTGCAGATTTGGCTCGAACCGGCGCGCGTGCACGTTATGCGCGTGGCTGACGGTCCGTCCGACGACGGGCTTCTTCCCGCAGATTTCACATTCCTTGGCCATTAAATTCCTCCCCGAGAGAACCCCGTATTATACCTTGAGCCGCGTACCCTTTACCACAGAGGACGCGGAGGCACGCGTCGCCTACGTTCTGGCGGCCGAGCGCTCGACGTCGAGCACGCCGTCGACGCCACGCAGCAGCTTGATGACCTTCTCGAGGTGCTTCACATCTCTAATCTCGACCGCCATGTTGATGCGTCCGAGATGGTCGTTATCGGCCCCCGTCGCTTCGACATTCGTGATGTTCGTGTTGATCTCGGCGATCCGCGAGCTGACGTCTGCCAGAATCCCCTGCCGGTCTTCCACCTGCATCGTCAGCCGCACGATATAGCGCGACGCATCGGCGGCGCTGTCCCATTCAACGTCGATGCGCCGCTCCGGATCGTAGAGAAGGTTCGACACGTTCGAACAGACGGCGGAATGCACCGACACACCTTTGCCGCGCGTAATGTAGCCAACGATTTCTTCACCGCGGATCGGATTGCAGCAACGCGCGCGCACGACCATCAGATCGTCGATGCCGCGCACTTTGATCCTGTCCTCGCTCGACCCCGCAGCCGACGCACCCGCGGCGGCGCCGAGTACTCGACGAACCACGGACGCCACGCCGGTCTCCGGCGGCTTCTCCTTCAGCTGATCCTGCGGGAACAGCCTGGCCAAAAATTTTCGCGGCTGAATCTTGCCGTACCCGACCTCGGCAAATATTTCATCGGTGGCGCCATATTCAGCGGCCACTTTCTTGAACGTCTCGCTCTCAAAAAGCGTCGCGGAATTCAGATCAAACCGGCGGGCTTCCTTTTCGAGCAGCTTGCGGCCCAAATCGACACTGCGTGCGCGCTCTTCGCCCTGGACGAAGTGCTTGATCTTGCCGCGCGCCCTCGCCGTGACGACGAAGTTGAGCCAGTCGCGGCTCGGCTTGTGACCGCTGTTGGTCACGATCTCGACGATGTCGCCGTTGCGCAGGCGGGTGCGCAGCGGCACCATCTTGCCGTTCACGCGGGCGCCGACGCACTGGTGGCCGACGTCGGTGTGAATGGCGTAGGCGAAATCGATAGGCGTGGCGCCGCGCGGAAAGGCTTTCACCTGCCCCTTCGGCGTGAAGATGTAGACCTCTTCGGGATACAGATCGACTTTCAGGTTTTGAATGAACTCGTGCGGGTCGCGAACTTCCTGCTGCATCTCGAGAAGCTGGCGAATCCACTGGAAGTTGCGCTCGTCGCGCTGATCGCCGATGCGCCCTTCCTTGTATTTCCAGTGCGCCGCAATGCCTTCCTCCGCATGGCGGTGCATCTCCTCGGTACGAATCTGCACTTCGAAGGGAAACCCGCGCTCGCTGATGACCGACGTGTGCAGCGACTGATAGCCGTTCGGCCGCGGCATCGCAATGAAGTCCTTGATGCGGCCGGGGACCGGCGACCACGTTTGATGGATGATGCCGAGCGCGGCGTAGCAGTCCTTCACGCTATCGGTGATGATGCGCAACGCGACGAAGTCGTAGACCTGGTCGAGCTCGATGCGCTGGCGCTTCAATTTTTGATTGATGCTGTAAAGGCGCTTCAGGCGGCCGTCGACGCTCATGACGGGGACATCGGCCTCGCTCAACTTCGCGGTAATCGTCTTCTTCAGATCTTCAATCTCGACCTCGGCGGCCTTTCGCCGGCTCTCGACCTTCGCGGTGAGCGATTGATACCCTTCAGCATCGAGATACTTGAAGGACAGTTCCTCGAGCTCGTTTTTGATCTTGCTCATCCCGAGCCGGTTGGCAATCGGCGCGTAAATGTCGAGCGTCTCCTGCGCCGTCTTCTTCTGCCGATCGTCCGACATGTGCTCGAGCGTGCGCATGTTGTGCAGGCGATCGGCCAGCTTCACGAGAATGACGCGGATGTCGTCCACCATCGCGAGCAGCATCTTGCGGAAGCTTTCGGCCTGCCGCTCTTCGCTCGAAGCAAACGGGATGGCGCTGATGGCGCTGATTTTGGTGACGCCCTCGACCACATGCGCCACCTCGGGGCCGAAATGCTCCTGAATCTTCTCGATCGTCGTCAGGGTGTCTTCGACGACGTCGTGCAGCAGCCCGGCGGCGATGGCGACCGGGTCGAGCCGCATGTCGGCGAGAATATTCGCAACCTCGAGGGGGTGGATCAGGTAAGGTTCCCCTGAATGACGGACCTGTCCCTTGTGCTCCAGGGCGGAGAATACGTAGGCCCGGCGCAGGAATTCGCGCTCTTCGTCGGTGGTATACACTCGAACGCGCTCGAGCAGGTCTTCGAATCTGATCATTTTCTACAGACTAAAGCTGGAAAAACGGTGTCTAACTGGAACATCGGCAGCCGTTTATCCCATCATAGGGAGCGGCCTCCCAGGGGTCAAGGACGGGGCAGCGTTTCGTCGTTTGCTGCCTTGACTTGGCTGTAGGCGGTCCATATACTTGCGCGGGTTTTTCACTAAAATTCGCCGCAATACAGCCCGGACGGGCATTTCGAGGGGGATCTGATGCGTTTGTCAAGCAAGGCGATTCTGGCCGGCGTCGTCGCGATCTCGGTCGTGTCGTGCAGCCGGGTGGGTAATCTTCAGGGGCGGAGGTCGTTCAAAGAAGCCAATGCGCTTTATCAGCAGCAGAAGTACGAGAATGCTGCGGCCAAGTACGAGGAGGTCATCAAGGCATCTCCGGACTCGCCCGAGGGCATCACGTCCTACTTCTTTCTGGCCAACAGCTACGACAACCTTTATAAGCCGGCCCGGAAAGGCGAAAAGGACAACGACGCGAACCTGACCAAGGCGATCGAGAACTACAAGCTTTCCGCGGAAAAGGAAACGCGTGCCGACATCAAGAAGCTCGCCCTCGACTATCTGGTCGCCGCATTCGGTCCCGACAAGCTCGACGATCCCACGCAGGCCGAGCCGATCGTGCAGCGCATGATTCAGCTCGATCCGAGCGACACGACGAATTACTTTGCGCTCGCCAAGATTTACGAGGACGCGGGCAACATCGAACAGTCCGAAGCGATGCTGATGAAGGCGAAAGAGGCCAAGCCGAAGGACGCGGCGGTCTACCAGCAGCAGGCCGGCTTCTATCAGCGCCAGGGCGACTTCGACAAGCTGATCGCGGCCATTCAGCAGCGCGCCGAGCTCGAACCGAACAACCCCGAAGCGCACTACGCCATCGCGACGTATTACTGGGACGAGGCCTATCGCAACACCCGCCTGGCCGAAGCGCAGAAGCGCGAATACACCGACAAGGGTCTTGCGGCCATCGACCAGGCGCTCAAGTTGAAGCCCGATTACGTGGAAGCGATCACCTACAAAGGCCTGCTGTTGAGAGTGCAGGCCGCGATGGAAAAGGATGCCGGCAAGCAGAAGCAACTCCTCAGCGACGCGACCAAGCTGCAGGAACAGGCCGTGGCGTTGAAGAAGAAGCAGGCGTCGGGCCAGTAGCCGCCCTCATGTTTGGGTACGTAAGCAGGCCGCTTTCCTCACAGGAAGCGGCCTGCCGAAGGCCGTAGCGGCTTCCTGCGGGCCTTAAGTATCCGGCGACCCCAACCAGGGACCATCCTTTTCTTCGTGCCTTGAGAGGTCCTTGCCTTGGTATCGCCAGTGATTCGATCGAACACTTAGCCCTAGAGTTGCCTATCAAATTACGCGTGCTCTCAAGTCCGAGCCGCGAGGTCTAGCGAGCATAAAAAAAGGCCGCTCCCTTTCGGAAGCGGCCTTTCTGTTGTACTCGTATTTCTAACTTAGTTCGCTGGTGCGACGCCTGCGGCCCGACGCATGCCTTCCGTCACGATGCCAACCTTCTCGACGCCTGCGCCCTTTGCCGCGTCGATGACCGCCACGATTTCGCCGTATCGGAGCGTCCCGGCCGCGGCGATGAACATCGTCTTCTGCTCGCGCTGTTCGAAGATGTTCCGCAGTCTCGTCTCGAGCTCGCCAAGCGTGACCGGCTGCTTGTTGATCGAGATTTGGTGATCGGCGGTGTACTCGAGCACGATCTGGCTGCTGTCGACCGTTTGAGTCTGGCTCGATTTCGTCTCGGCCGGCAGGTTGATGTCGAGCCCCTTCTGCGTGAGCGGCAGCGCCGCCATGAAGATGACGAGCAGCACGAGCAGCACGTCGATCATCGGCGTGACGTTCATGTCGGCGCTCGCGTGCAGATCCTTGCCCTTGAACACCTTGTCGGCGCCGAAGTGCTTGTGCGCGTGGCCGTGTTTAACAACCATTAATTACCTCCCCGGACTTTCTTCTCGGTAATCAGGCCCATGTCTTCAATCCCGGCGGCCCGCAGATTGTCCATCGTCTCCATGACGGTGGCGTAATCCACATCTTCGTCGGCCTTGATCAGAACGACCTTCGTGGTCTGCCCTTCGATCGCATCGGCGACCTTCGAGGGCAGATCGGCCATGCGAACCTGGACGGCGTTGAGGTAGACCTGCTTGTTGGCCCCAATGGCCACGACGGCTTGGCCGTTGGTATCCGGCTTGTCGCTAGTATTCGCTGCGCTCGGCAGCTTCACGTCGACGCCCTTCTGGAGCATCGGCGCGACGAGCATCATGATGATGAGCAGCACGAGCATGACGTCGACGAGCGGAGTGACGTTGATATCGGAATTCAGTCCACCCTGTTCGCCGCCAACATTCATTGACATGGTAGTTCTCCCAATTAATCTGGTGATTGGGTGATAGGTGATCGAGTGATTGAGAGCAATCACCCAATCGCCTATCGCGCAATCGCCGATGTATTACGCCGTCTTCTTGATGAAGTAGTCGACGAGCTCCGACGACGAGTTGTCCATCTCGACGTTGAAGTACTCGATGCGGCCGGTGAGGTAGTTGTAGAACCACACCGCCGGAATCGCGACGAGGAGGCCGAGCGCGGTTTCGACGAGCGCTTCGGCAATACCCGCCGAGACGGCGCCGATACCGCCCGAGCCGGTGGAGGCGATACCGGTGAACGCGTTGATGACGCCGACGACCGTGCCGAGCAGTCCGACGAACGGCGCAGTCGAGCCGATGGTCGCCAGGGCGCTGACGCCCTTCTTGAGGTCATTGGACGTCAGTGCGGTGGCGCGCTGAATCGAGCGGCGCACCGTGTCGAGCAGCTCCTCGCGGCTGAGGCCGCCGGCGTTGTCCTGCTGGAACTGATATTCCTGCAGCCCGGCGAGCACGACCTTTGCGAGGTGGCTGTAGCGATAGTTCTTGTTCGTCGAGATGGCGATCGCGTCCTTCAGGCGACCGTCCTTGAGGTGCTTGGCCACCTGAGGCGCGTACACCTTCGACTGGCTCTTCGCCTGCATAAACGTGTAGATGCGCTCGACGGCCACACCGATCGACCACATCGACATGAAGAACAACACGAAGGCCACGGCCTTGGCAACAAGGCCCATCGTGCCCCACATTTCAATTAGATTCAGGCCACCGCTTTCCATCGTCCACTCCTTAGAAATTGAGAGTTTTTACCGCAGTGTGAAATTCACCGTTACCGTCATGATGACCGGGACCGGAACGCCGTTGAGCAGGGTCGGGGTGTATTGCCATTGCTTCACGGCTTCAATTGCCGCCGCGTCGAGCAGCGGAATCGATCGCAGGACACGCACGTCCTGCACGTTGCCATTCGGTCCGATCGTCGCTTCGAGAATGACGACGCCCTGCACGCGCGCCGATTGCGCGATCGGAGGGTAAGTCGGATTCACGTCCTTGACCTTCTTCGGAGCCTGAATGTTCCCGCCGACGCGCACCGGCGCGGGGGGTGGCGGGGGTGGGGGTGGAGCTTCGGGCACGCCTCCGGGGATACCTCCGACAACGCCGCCGATATCGCCCGTGACCGTCGCGACGCGCTCCTGCTGCACGTCCAGGCCGGTCTCCGGTTTGATCTCGCGGGGAGCTTCAACCGGGGCCGCCGACGGATTTTCCATGATGGGCTTTGGCGCCGCCGCTTGCGGCGGTGGTGGGGGCGGTGGCGGTGGCGGTGGCGGCGGCGGGGCCGATACGAACGCCATCATCGATGGCGGCGTCGGCAGTATGTCGGTCGCCATCAGGGGTATCACGATTAAAGCGCCGATGACGACGACGTGCGCCAGAATCGAGAGCGGCAGCGTATACCACTGCTTACTTCCGACCGTTATCGACGGCTTTACGACGTCACCGAACATCTCGTTACGTGCCACGGTTCATTCCTCCTGCCGAATTTGTACGGGGTCGGCGATTATAGCGAATTAGACACCGCCGAAGCGATTCTGATGCATCGCGCGTCGCTGACGTCTCTATTCTGCCGGTTGTGGAAAACCCGCGAATCATATGACCGGGTATACCCAATGTCAACGTACAAACAGCGCGCTTAGTGAGCCCCGGCCGACTTAATCCGCATCGTGTAAAACGACCGCCACACAAACACAATTGATGCCAGAAAAAACACCGTCGCTAATGCATGCGAAATGGCCGATCCATGCCTGGCCGTCAGCTGCACCGCTAACTCCACGGCGAGAAGCCCGAAGAGCGTGGTGAACTTAATGACTGGATTCATCGCAACCGACGAGGTGTCCTTGAAGGGGTCGCCGACGGTATCACCAATCACGGTCGCCGCATGCAGCGGCGTGCCCTTTTCTTTCAATTCGACTTCAACGACTTTCTTTGCATTATCCCAAGCGCCGCCGGCATTCGCCATGAAAATCGCCTGAAATAACCCGAACAACGCGATGGAAATCAGATAACCGATGAAGAAGTAGGGCTCGACGAACGCAAACGCCAGCGTCGAGAAGAACACCGCCAGGAAGATATTAAACATCCCCCGCTGAGCATATTGCGTGCAAATCTCCACCACGCGTTTGCTGTCGGCCACCGACGCCTTCTCAACGCTGTCCAGCCGGATGTTCGCTTTGATGAACTCCACCGCCCGGTAAGCCCCCGTCGTCACCGCCTGCGTCGAAGCGCCCGTAAACCAATAGATGACCGCCCCCCCTGTGATGAGCCCCAGCAGGAATGGCGCATGGAGAATGGAGAGATTCGCGACATTTTGTGTCAGCCCGGCGGTCAACATCATGATGATCGAAAAAATCATCGTCGTTGACCCAACCACGGCCGTACCGATCAACACAGGCTTGGCCGTCGCCTTGAACGTGTTGCCGGCTCCGTCATTCTCTTCAAGGAGGTACTTGGCGGTCGTGAAGTCGGGAGAAAAGCCGTATTCCGCCTGAATCGACTCCTTGATGCCCGGAATGAGCTCGATGACCGACAGTTCGAACACCGACTGCGCGTTGTCGGTCACCGGTCCGTAGGAATCGACCGCAATCGTCACAGGCCCCATGCCCAGAAAGCCGAACGCCACGAGGCCGAACGCGAACACGGCGGGGGCGATCATCAGCGACTCGAAGCTGCCGCTCACGCCATACGCCATCGCCATCAACGCGACGATGGTCAGCCCCAGCCAGTAGGCGCTGAAATTTCCGGCCACGAGGCCCGCGAGAATGTTCAGCGACGCGCCGCCTTCCCGCGACGACGCGACGACCTCGCGCACGTGCGCCGAGTGCGTCGAGGTAAAGACCTTCACGAGCTCGGGAATGATCGCACCGGCGAGCGTCCCGCAGGTGATGACCGTCGACAGCTTCCACCACAGCGTGCCATCGCCGAGTTCCGGAATCAGCAAATAGGAAATCACGTAGGTCGTCGCGACCGACACAAGCGACGTCATCCAGACGAGCACTGTCAGCGGGTGCTCGAAGTTCATCGCAATCGCGTTCCTGTAGCGTGCGACGGTGATGGCGTGATTGATGAAATACGAAATGCCACTCGCCAGAATCATCATGACGCGCATCATGAAGATCCAGACGAGCAGCTGCACCTGCACGGTTTGGTTCGCCACTGCGAGCAGGATGAACGAGATCAGCGCGACGCCCGTGACGCCATAGGTCTCGAAGCCGTCGGCGCTCGGACCCACCGAATCGCCCGCGTTGTCGCCAGTGCAGTCGGCAATGACGCCGGGGTTCCGCGCGTCGTCTTCTTTAATGTTGAAGACGATCTTCATCAGATCGGCGCCGATGTCGGCAATTTTTGTAAAGATGCCGCCGGCGATACGCAGCGCCGAGGCGCCCAGCGATTCGCCGATCGCAAACCCGATGAAGCACGAGCCCGCCAGATCCCGCGGGATGAACAGCAGGATGCACAGCATGATGAACAACTCAACGCTGATGAGCAGCATGCCGATGCTCATGCCGGCCTCGAGCGGAATGGCGTGCAGCGGATACGGCTTGGCGCGGAGGCTCGCGAACGCCATGCGCGAGTTCGCGAACGTGTTCACGCGGATGCCGAACCAGGCCACCCCGTAGCTGCCGGCGATGCCGACCAGGCTGAAGATCAAAATGATTCCGACGCGGCTGAGCGGGAAGTGCTGGAGCAGGCCGTAGTACACCGCGATGATCGAGCCGACGAAGACTTCCAGGATGAGAATGAATCGCCCTTGCGTCGTCAAATACGTCTTGCACGTTTCGTAAATCAGCTCCGACACTTCGAGCATCGAGCTGTGCACGGGAAGTTTTTTGAGGCGGTTGTACGAAACGAGACCGAATAGCAATCCGAGAACACACACGCCGAGGCCGGCCGTGAGAAGAGTTCGCGCATTCACGCCGAGGAAGCTGACCTGGCCGAGATCGGGAAGCACGAGATTGGCTTCGCCGCCTCCGCGTTCCACAGGTGCGGCGTCGGCCTGCCTCATTGCGGCGTGCGCGCTTCCTGTGAAGAACACCATCAACAACACCGCAAGCATCCAACGAAACCGCATCATGATCTCCCTGTCACCTTATCAGAAAAATTGTGTTTGAGGCGTGTCGGCAACGTCATGCCGCCGGTCAGGAAGACGCGGATTCCCTCCTCGACGGTGATGTCGGGGAAAAATGCATCCTCGCGCGGGCAAATGACGATATCGCCGAGATAAAGATGGTTGGTGGGGACGAAGACGGCGACGAGCGATTCGGTTCGTCCTGGCGACTCGATGGAGAACTCCTTTGTGAGAAATCCAAGTATATAGCCGCGCGAGACGGTCTTCACCATGACGACGCGCTTGAAGCCATATTCGTTGTCGGGCGAAAACGCCAGCACCAGCTGCTTGACCGGCGCATACACCGTGCGGAAAACCGGGATTCGCAGGAGATAGCCCTCGAGACGCTGCACAAGGCGCCTGCCCAGCACGTTGGTCGCCACGACACCGACCAGGAGCACAAGGGCGGCCGTCGCGAGAATGCCGAGGCCTGGCGGCGGATTCGAGCCCGGTCCGAACATACGCACATAGAGCGGCGCGGCGATGCCGTCGACGATGCCGAACACCCAGATCACCGCCAGCAGACTGATGATGAGCGGGACCATCACGAAGAAGCCCGTGACGAACCGGCGGCGCAGCCACTGCATCACCGCGGCATCCGTCCCGCGGCCATCGCCGCGAGCAGCGCTAACCCGAGCGCAATGCGGTACCAGGCAAACGGCGCGAAGCCGGCGCGCCGCACAAATCCCAAAAATGGCTTGATGATCAGCAGCGAGGAGACGAAGGCGAAGACCAGCCCGACGCCGATCTCCAGCGTGCGCCCGGACGACAGCTGATGACGTGCCTCGACCAGATCGTGCGCGAAGGCGGCCGTCATGATGGGAATCGCGAGAAAGAACGAGAACTCAGCGGCCGCAGGGCGATCGAGGCCGAGCAACATTCCGCTGACGATCGTCGCGCCCGAGCGCGACACGCCCGGAATGAGCGCCAGCGCCTGGCACACGCCAATCCCGAACGCGCGGCCAAGCGGCGTGCGCTCGCCGTCCAACACCGTTGGCGTGGGGCGCACGCGCTCGGCGACGAGCATGACGATGCCGCCGGCAATGAAAGCGACGGCAAACACCATCGGACTGGCGTACAGCACCCGTTTGACCACGCTTGAAAGCGCAGCGCCTGCCAGCAGCGCTGGAATGGTCGCCACGACGATCGCCGTCGCGAAGTGTCGCGCGTCCGGCCGGGAGCCGAGGCTGGTCACCACCTCGAAAATTTTCGTGCGGTAGAGCCACGCGATCGCGAGGATCGATCCGAGCTGGATCATGACGGTGAAGACCCCTCCGGGATCGTCATGTCCAAGCAGGCGGCCAGCGAGCAGAAGATGGGCGGTAGAGGACACCGGCAGGAATTCGGTGACCCCCTGCACGATGCCAAGCAGCGCGGCAGTTAGAAACGTCAAGCGGGGAAAAACGAGCCGTTTACGACGCGCGTTTTTTCTGTTTAGACCGGCCCGACTGTTGCGGGGCAGTCGACGCGACTGACGCCGGCGCATGGGCGGCAGCGCGCGCGGTGGAGCCTCGCCAGAAGCTCACGATCGCGGCGGCGATGAAAATACTCGAATACGTGCCGGTGATGATGCCGACCACCATCGTGAACGCAAACCCGTGCAGCACTTCCCCACCGAAGAAGAACAGCGCGAGCGCCGTCAAAAGCGCCGTGCCCGACGTGATGATCGTTCGGCCGAGGGTCTGATTGATCGACAGGTTCAGCACGTGATCGAGCGCATCGCGCCGGTGTGACCGCAGATTCTCGCGAATCCGGTCGAAGATGACGATCGTGTCGTTGGTCGAGAACCCCGTGATCGCGAGAATCGCCGCGATGACGTTCAGGCTCATGTCGTAGCGGAAGAACGCCAGGAACGCCAGCGTGATCAAGAGGTCGTGAATTGTCGCCACGACTGCGCCCACACCGAAGCTGAACTGAAACCGGAAGGCGATGTAGAGCAGCAGTCCGACGAGCGACAGCACGGTCGCCCAGAACCCCTTGGTCCGCAGTTCCTGACCGACGACGGGTCCCACGATTTCGCTGCCGACGACTTTGAATCCGGGCAGCCCACCCTGCTTCAGCGCGGCTTCGATTTGCGTTTGCGTCGAGCTCAATGCGGCGCCGGCCTCAGCGCCCACTTGCGGCACGCGGACCATCACCTGGTTCTGCGCGGGATCGCCGTACTGCTGCACCACAATGTCGCCGCCGCGGAACGACTTGTCGAGCGCCGATCGCACTTGCTCGACGCTGACGGGTCGCTCGAACTGCGGGATGATGACGGTGCCCCCCGCGAACTCGACCCCCATCGGAATGCCTTTGGTCCAGATGGCGGCCGCACCCGCAAGGATGATCACCCACGACAGGATGATGGCGTGCCAACGCCATTTCAGAAAGTCGAAGTTGGTGTTCTTGAAAATATGCATGGCTAAATTGACAGCGCCGGCACCTTGCGGTTCGCCAGCTCAAGCTCGAACAACGTCTTCGAGACAAAAATCGATGTAAACAGGTTCGAGACGAGACCCAGGAACAGCGTAACGGCGAATCCTCGAATGGGTCCGGTGCCGAACTGGAACAGGAACGCCGCGGAAATCAACGCGGCGAGATGCGTGTCGACCAGCGTCCAGATGACGCGGCTGAAGCCGGCGTTAATCGATGCGCGCACGCCGCGCTGGGCCTCCAGCTCTTCTTTGATACGTTCGAAGATCAGCACGTTCGAGTCGACGCCGATGCCCATGGTGAGCACGAAGCCCGCAATACCGGGCAGCGTCATCACGGCTCCGATGTACGCCATCAAGCCAAGAAGAATGATCAGGTTGAACAGCAGCGCGATGACGGCGTTCACGCCCGACAGCTTGTAATAGACGAGCATGAAGGCGGTGATGAGCAGGAGGCCGACCACCGAGGCCATGATGCCAGACCGGATCGAATCGGCTCCGAGGCTCGGGCCGATGGTGCGTTCTTCGAGATAGGTGAGCGTCGCTGGAAGCGCGCCGGATCGAAGCACCAGCGAGAGATCCTGCGCTTCTTCCTGGGTGAACTGACCGTGAATCCGTCCGGCGTCACTGATGCGCGAATCGATGCGCGGCGCCGAATGCACCGACTTGTCGAGCACGATCGCGAGGTGACGGCCGACGTTTTCGCCCGTGGCGCGCCCGAACGCCGTGGCGCCCGCCGGTTTCAACGTGAACCCGACCGCCGGTTGGTTCATCTCGTCGAGCTCCACGCGCGCGCTGCGCAGGTCGTTGCCTGTCACAACCGGCAGCCGCTTCACGAGATAGAACGCCGAGCCGCCCGGCGCGCCGGCGCCCGTGTCGGATGCGCCGGTCACGACTTCCATGTCCGGCGGCACGATGCCACCGGTCGCGCGAAGAAGATCCTCTCTGGTGGACGCGGGTCCCTGCTCGACGAGCTTCAACTCGAGCGTGCCGAGGCGGCCGATAATTTCTTTCGCGCGGCCCACGTCGGCAACACCCGGGAGCTGCACAAGAATTTGATCGTCGCCCTGCTGCGCGATGCTCGGCTCGGTGACGCCAAGCTCATTCACACGCCGCTCGATCGTCTGCCTGGCCTGAACCACCGCATCCTCGCGCAATTGGATGACGACGTTCGGCTTCATGGCAAAGGCGTACGAGCCATTCACGCCAGAGTTGCGCTCGAAATTCGGCGCCTCCTGCGTCGCGGCCTGCCGGAAGGTTTGCTCCTGCGCGGGCGGGACGCCTTCCACGCGAAAGTGCGTCGCGTCGACGACCGTCATGGTGGCGGGCACGGTGCGCGTCTTCAACTCCTGCTGGACGCGGCCCGCTTCCTGCTCTGTCTCGAGGCGCAGCGCATCGTCGGTCTGCACGCGCAGGACGAGATGGACACCGCCCTTCAGGTCGAGACCCAGCTTCAACTGGTGATCGGCGAGCCATTTCGGAATCGGCAGGTGGTACGCCGATGCGAGTATCGGGTAGACGCCGATGCCGAAGAACACGACGAACACGGCGACGATGGTGATGAGTTTCCAGCGCAAATTCGACATAGCTAGTTCAAACCTTGATTCGAGCTGTCGGCGAGCGCTTCCTGCCCTTGATAGCCGACGACGGCATTCCGCGCGACTTCGACGCGCACGTTGTTGGCAATCTGGAGCTGCACCGATTTGTCGTTGACCTTTGTGACCGAACCGTAAATGCCCCCGGTCGTGACGACGCGGTCGCCCACCTTGAGGCTATCGAGAAACTCTTCCAGCTTTTTCTGTTTCTTCTTCGAGGGCAGCAAAATAATGAAATAGAAAATGGCGAAAACCAACAGGATCGGCACCATCTGGACCAGTGGATTCACACCTGGTCCCGGGGCCGCGCCCATCGCGAGCACGAGGCTATACAGACTGTAGCGCATGATAAATGTGGATCATCCTTCGAGCGTGGAGTCCGCCGTCTGGGCGGGAAAGATCCGGCGGTAATTCTGCCTGAGTTCCTCCAGTGTGCGAAACACTATAGCCTCTCTAATTCGATTCATGGTGTCAAGGTAAAAGTGGAGATTATGCAACGTGTTAAGGGTGCCCGAGGTCATCTCGCCGGCTTGAAAAAGATGGCGTAAATACGCTCTCGAAAAGTGCTGGCACGTATAGCAGCCGCACTGCTCGTCGAGCGGCCGCATGTCTTCCGCAAATTCTGCATTCTTGATGTTCAGACGACCGTGGCTGGTGAAGAGCTGGCCGTTGCGCGCGTTGCGCGTCGGCATGACGCAGTCGAACATGTCGACGCCTCGCATCACGCATTCGACGAGATCGACCGGCGTGCCGGCGCCCATCAGATATCGCGGACGATCGGCTGGCAGCATTTGCGCGGTCTGCTCGGTGATGTCGTACATCAGCGGAATGGGTTCGCCGACACTGAGCCCGCCAATCGCGTACGCATCGAACCCAACCTCCAGCGTGCCTTCAGCGCTGCGCTTGCGTAAATCCGGAGACGTGCCGCCTTGAATGATGCCGAACTGCGCCTGGCCGATGTTCGTGAAGAAGGCGTCGGGTGCCGTTCTGTCTCTCAGTTTCAAGAAATGATCACGTCCGCGTTTCGCCCATCGCAGCGTGCGGTCCACCGACTCGCGCGCCCGTTCCGGCGTGGCCGGGTGTTCGAGGCATTCGTCGAGCACCATCGCGATGTCCGACCCGAGATGTCCCTGAATGTCTGCGGCCCCTTCGGGCGAGAGCATATGCTCGGAGCCGTCGAGATGCGATCGAAACGTGACGCCTTCCTCGTGGATTTTTCTGCGCGCGGCAAGACTGAACACTTGATATCCGCCGCTGTCGGTCAGAATCGGCCGGTCCCACCCGATGAACTTATGCAGTCCGCCAAGCCGGCCAATCCGCTCTGCTCCAGGACGCAAAAACAAATGATAGGTGTTGCCGAGAATAATCTCGACGCCGAGCGCTTCGAGGTCGCGATGCGTGACGGCCTTCACGGCGCCCTGCGTACCGACTGGCATGAACGCTGGCGTATTGATGGCGCCATGAGGCGTCTGCAAGACGCCCCGCCGAGCCGCGCCGTGGGTATGGGTGATGGTGAAGAACATAGCAACTGGTGAACTGGTGAACTGGTGAGCTGGAGAACTTCCAGATCACCAGCTCACCAGTTCTCCAGATCACCAGTTATATTAGTGTCTACCGTGAAGAAGCTCCGCGTTGGCGTCATCTATGGTGGCCGTTCCGGTGAGCATGAAGTCTCGATCGCATCGGCGGCCGCGGTTGTGGCAAATCTCGACAAGGGGCGTTACGAACCGGTTCCCATCCGGATCGAGAAAGACGGCCGCTGGGTCATCGCCGATCGCCTGCCGGCGTCCTCTTCTGCGGCTGAAGTCATCGAACAGGGAAAATTGTCGGCTGGCCAGCGTCTTTCGCGCGGCGGGCGCGAAGCGCATCTCGTCGCGTATCCAAGCGAAGAGCAGATTCTCACCATCGAGCGCGGCAACACGCCGTCGATCACCGGTCTTGGTCTTGATGTCGTCTTTCCGGTGCTTCACGGCCCGTACGGCGAAGATGGCACCGTGCAGGGGCTGCTCGAGCTCGCGAACATTCCGTACGTCGGCGCCGGCGTGCTCGCATCCGCCGTTGGGATGGACAAAGCGGTCTCCAAGCTTGTGTTCATCGCTACAGGTCTGCCGATTGCCAAGTATCTTGTCGTGCTTCGGCAGACGTGGAGCGAGCAGCCCAGTCGCATCTCGGCCGCTGTGGCCTCCGAGTTGGGATATCCCGTATTCGTGAAGCCCGCGAATCTGGGCTCGAGCGTCGGCATCTCGAAAGCGAAGAACCCGGCCGAGTTGAAAACCGCGATCGACCTGGCTGGCGAGTACGACCGCAAGATCGTCATCGAGGCCGCCGTGCCGAACGCGCGGGAAATCGAAGTGGCCGTGCTCGGCAACGATCATCCGGAAGTCTCGGCGCCCGGCGAGGTGATTCCGTCGCGCGAGTTTTACGATTACGAAGCGAAGTATCTCGACGACGACTCGCGGGTCATTATTCCTGCCGACCTTCCAGCGAAGGTCGCGGCAGAAGTGCAGCGGCTGGCCGTCGAATTGTTTCTCGCGCTCGATTGCGCCGGCATGGCGCGCGTCGACTTCCTGATGGATGCCAAGTCGGGAAAAATTTATCTCAACGAAATCAATACGATTCCCGGCTTCACGACCATCAGCATGTATTCGAAGATGTGGGAGGCCTCGGGCGTGTCCTATCCACAGCTTCTCGACAAGCTGATTGCGCTGGCGCGGGCGCGCCACGCCGAGAAACAACGGCTCCGCACCAGTCTGCCGTGAGGTGGCTGCTTCTCAGTCTGGCTTTGGCGCAGCCGGTTGCGGCCGCGGGCCTTACATCACCCGAGCCGCTTCAGAAAGCCTACGAACTAATTCTCGACGCCCGGTTCGCGGAGGCGCACAAGCAGCTTCAACAGTCTTGTCCTCCGGCGCCGCCAGTCGCGTGCGAGGTTCTGGACGGCGTTGCGGACTATTGGCAGATTCTCCTCGACCAGGAAAATACGAGCCGCGACACAGCCTTGACGGCGAAGATCGAATCATCGATTGCGGCAGCGGACCGGTGGATCGCGCACGATCCGAAGCGGGCCGAAGCGTGGTTTTACGACGGGGGATCCTATGGCACGCGCGTGCTCCTGCGCGGACTGCGCGAGCAGTATTTGGCGGCGGCGCGCGACGGCAAACACATCCATGATGCGTTACGACAGGCGGTCACTCTCGATCCCACACTGAGCGACGGGTACTTCGGCCTCGGTCTCTACCACTACTACGCCGCCATTGCGCCCAGGGCCGCGCGAGTGCTCCGGTTTCTTCTATGGCTGCCAGCCGGCGATCGCGCGGGGGGCCTGAAGGAAATGGAGCAGACACGCACTCAGGGCATGCTGCTTCGTGGCGAAGCCGACTATCAGCTCCACCTTATTTACTTGTGGTACGAGCGGCAGACGCTGCGGTCGCTCACGCTCATCGACGGGCTGCGCAATCGGTATCCCCATAATCCGGTGTTTTACGTGCGGCTGGCGATCGTACAGGGCGAATACCTGAAAAATCATCAGGCGGCGCTGCAAACCTACCGAGCGCTCTTCGACGCCGCACGCGCGGGTCGTGTCGGCGCTCCTGCGATGTCGGAAGTAAACGCGCGCCTCGGCATGGCCCAGGAGATGGACGCGCTGTGCGATACCGATCATGCGATGGAGCACGTGCGCGTCGTCATCGCGCAGCGGCCATCGGCTCCCTACGGGGCCGTCGCACGCGCGCAATATCAGTTAGGTTTGATTGAGGATCGCATCGGCCGACGATCGGAAGCGATCGTCGCGTATCAACGAGCGCTTACCGAAAATCCATCCGACGATCGTCTCAACCTGAATGAAAAAGTGCGCGCACTACTCAAAAGCCCGCTGATCGCGCGCACGTGTAAGTGATCGAAGATCGAAATTTTTGCCATATAGATCACTTTTGTGCTTGACTTCAAGCGTTTCTCATCCATAATCTACATCTTGTATGAGGGTGGGCGGCTCAGACCACCCGTAGTGAGACCTCGGTCCGGGCTTTTCAGCTGAGCGTTCTAACTTCAAGGAGGAAGAATGGCGAAAAAGGGTGGAAAGAAAAAGGGCGGCAAGAAGCGGTAAGCAGCCGTCCCACCGGTTCCGGGGGTGCTCAAACGCACCCCCTCTTTTTTTGATCTTTACGATCGCTCGCTTCCGGAAATCGGAAGCCAGCACCGATGCGAGCCGTTCCGTTACGCGCAAGCTGACGTGCCAGGCGGCAGATGCTCGCGGTAGACGAGTCGAACGGCGTTCGCAACCTTACTCATGAGAGGGGGGAGTTCAATGGCAAAAAAAGGCGGCAAGAAAAAGGGCGGCAAGAAGCGATAGGCCCCGCTTTACAGGGGGCGGCGTAGCTGCCCCCTGTTTTCCCCCCAGCTACACTCCAGTATTTAAAATCTAGAATCTAAAATCTAAAAAGTAAGGCAGGAACTGCGACATTCGCTGCTAAGCAAGCCAGATTCCTGCGATTTTCGCTGTAATCGCGCTCGGCATCCCGCATGCACCATAGGCAGTAATGGATGCCGCAGAGCTTCAACAACGCGCTTACAAATTCGCCTTGGCTTCGATCGAATTTTGCAGGCGTTTGCCTGAATCGGATGAAGCGCGACACTTTGGCGGTCAGTTTCGGCGATCGGCGGCTTCGGAATGGTCGAACTATCGCGCCACGCGACGGGCCCGATCAAGACCCGAATTCATTGCGAAGTTGGGGAACGTCGTCGAGGAGGCCGATGAATCAGTGGGCTGGCGCGAATTGATGCGCGATGCCAGCATCGCTAGTGATCCGGCCCTCCTTGTCGAAGCGCAAGAGCTCTGCGCTATCTTTACGGCGTCATTGGGAACCGCGCGCGGCAAGCGCTGAACCACGTACGCACGCCTTCAAATTTTAGATTTTAAATTTTAAATCTTAAATTTTTGATTCCCCGTCACCTGGGTGTGACTCCATCCCACACCCTGACGCTCTTCATCACGTCCCACTGCGTGATGCTGTCCACCACGTCCATCCCCGCCACGACCCGGCCGAAGACCGTGTACTTCGCGTCGAGATGCGGCTGCGGGCTGTGTGTAATGAAGAACTGGCTGCCGGCCGTGTCCTTCCAGGCCAGCGCCATCCCAACCGCGCCTCGCATGTACGGCTCTTCGTTCAGCTCATCGCGAAGCGTATAGCCGGGACCGCCGGAGCCGTCGCCCCGGGGATCGCCGCCTTGAACGACGAAGTCGGCGACGACGCGGTGGAACGACAGGCCGTTGAAGTAGCCTTTGCGCGCGAGCGCCATGAAATTCTCACAGGTGAGCGGCGCATCAAGTACGTCGAGCTCGATCTCAATCGTGCCCTTCTCTGTCTCGATGTAAACACGCGGCGATACCGGCGGATCCGCCACCAAGAGCGCCTCGTAATTGACGGGCCTTCCTGCCGGCGCGGGACGGATGGCGTGAATCGCATCGATGGTCGGGTCGAGCTTCTTCAGCAGTTCGGCGGCACGCACGCGCACCGCCCAGTCCTTGTCGGCGAGTGCGGTTCTGAGCGCTGGAACGCCGACGGCCGGGCCGTAATTCGACAACGCCTCGAGCGCGGCAGCGCGCACGTCATTTAAGAGGTCCACTTCGCCGCGTTTGTAGGCCGCGATCAGCGCATCGACCGCCCCTTCCGGCTTCAGCTCTCCCAGGTTGGTGGCCGCGGCCGCGCGAACCTCGACATCGTCGGCCTGAAGCTTTTCCAGCAGAATCTTCGCGATGTCCGGCGCCTTCAATTTCGTGAGCGCGTTGAGCACTTCCGGAATGACGCGCTGATCGGTATCGTTCAGCATCCGCATGAGGCGCGGCAGCGCGCGCGCGGGATCTTTCGTGGCAAGGATGGCGGCCAGCTGTGCCCGGACGCTCCAATGCGAATCGGGATCGAGGCCCGAAAGCACGGTCATGAGGCTGTCGTCGTCGGCTTTGGCGAGCGCCTGCACTGCGGCCGCGCGAATCACTGGCGACCCATCGGCGAGGAAATCGACGAAATATTCCTGCGTTGCGGCGTCCGGCGGAAGACCGCCGAGCGCAAGCAGCGTCTCGGCGCGCACCATCGGCGTGGTCGCCGGCGCGCGAAGCACGTCGAGGAGCGGCGCCGTCGCGCGTGGATCGCCGATGCGGCCAAGCGCGCGAATCGCCTCGATCGCCGGACCGCTGTTCGAATGTGCGGGATCGACGAGCGGCAGCAAAACGGCAACCGCCGACGGATCTTTCAGCGCACCCAGGCCCTTGGCCGCAAATGCCCGCGCGTAGGTGTTGTCGCTGCGGGCGAAGGCCAGCAACGCAGGAAGCGCGCGCTTGTCTTCGAGGCGCGACAACGCGAATGCGACAGGCCACCATCGCATGCGAGGCTGGCCATCCGGGCCGAGCACCGCAGCGGCGAGCGGCTCATATGCTTTCAAGCGCACGAGGGCGTACACGCCGAGCCTGAAGGCTTCCGCGGCCGCATCACGCGACGGCCCGCCCTCATCGGCCGGCACGGCGGAGGCCGCGGCGACATTCGCGCTGACGAGTTGACCGATCGCGGCAGCCGACGCGGTGTCGCCAATTAGCCCGAGCGCTTCCGCCGCGCGGCCGGCGACGACCAACGACGGATCCGCCAGTGCAAGTGTCAGCGGCTCCGCCGCCGTAGTGTCGCCGATGAGCCCTAACGCGAAGGCGGCCATCTGCCGCACTTCGGGATCGCGGTCCGACTGCAACAGCCGCGCGAGTTGTGGGACCGCCTCCGGCAATCCGGCTCGGCCCACGGCGAGCGCCGAGCGGCGCCGAATACGCGCCTCGTCGTCGGTGAGAAGCCGGATCAGATCGGGAGGAAGCGGTGGCGGTGGAAGAAGAACTTTCTTTCCCTTGGCCACCGGCAAAGGCGCGGTCACCGGTGCCGAAGGATCACGCAGCATTCGCTGATCCTCCAACCGGAGAATCCACGACATCTTTGTCTCAAATGGCACGACCACCGGCGCGGGCGGCGGCGCGCTCGCGCAGGCGGCGGAGGTGAGCAGAAGCAAGGCGACGCAGGCACAGCGCATAAAGGATTTGAATATACTGTGCCGCAGCTTGGACTTCCACTACATCGCGATTGACGGTCCCATTGGCGCCGGCAAGTCTGCGCTGGCCGAGCGTCTTGCGGCCCGCTTCGACGCGTCGATGGTTCGGGAAGATGCCGAGAATCCCTTTCTCACCGACTTCTACGCCGAGCGGCCCGGATCGGCGTTTCAGGCCCAGCTCTTCTATCTCCTGAATCGCCATCGTCAGCTCGTCGACCGGCGTCAGGCTGATTTATTCTCGCAAGTGACCATCTGCGACTATATCTTCGAGAAAGATCGGATCTACGCCTATCTGAACCTCGACGACAACGAGCTGTTCATCTATCAACGTCTCTTCGATCTGCTGGCGCAGGATGTTCCCACGCCCGATCTCGTCATCTATTTACAGGCGCCCACCGAGGTCCTCATCAAGCGTTTGCGCGCGCGCGACAAGGATGTGGAGCGGCCAGCATTCGTGCCCGACGAAGAGTATCTTCGCGAGTTGAACGAGGCGTATCACCATTTTTTCTTTCATTACTCGGCGACATCGCTGCTCGTGATCGAGAGCTCTCAATTTCGGCCTCAGGATGACGACGAGGCGCTCGATGATTTGGTGAAGCAAATCAAGACGATGGGCAGAGGCACTCGGTACTATGTACCGCGTACGGGTAACTAGAAACTAGAAGCTGAAAACTAGAAAGTAAGTTTGAAAGTTGGCCAGTTACTTTCAAGTTTCTAGTTTCCAGTTTTTAGTTGTATTCTGCCCTTCCATGGCCTGGTTCAAAAAGGCGCGCAAGCCGATTGCCGCCGACCCCGAAAAGCCAAGCCGCGTACCCGAAGGTCTCTGGGTCAAGTGCACCGGCTGCTCGCAGATTCTCTACAACAAAGATCTCGCGCAGAACATGAGCGTGTGCCCGAAGTGCGGCTTTCACTTTCGCATGGGATCGCTCGAGCGGCTGCGGACGCTGTTTGACGGTCCGTGGACTGAATACGATCGCGGCCTGACGTCGACCGATCCCCTGAAATTTACCGACACGAAGCCATACGCGACGCGCTTGAAGTCGAGCATCCAAGCCACCGGCATGCAAGACGCCGTTGTCGTGGCAAGCGGGCGAATCGACGGATACGAAGCGATTGTCGCCGCGATGGAATACGGCTTCATCGGCGGCAGCATGGGCGTCGTTGTCGGGGAAAAAATCACGCGAGGCATCGAGCGTGCCTTGTCGACGCGCCGCCCCATGATCATCGTGTCGTGCTCCGGGGGCGCCCGCATGATGGAAGGCGCGTTGTCGCTGATGCAGATGGCAAAAATCTGCGCCGCGCTGGCGCGGCTCGATCAGGAAGGGTTGCCCTATATCTCGATCCTCACCGACCCGACCACCGGCGGCGTCACGGCAAGCTTTGCCATGCTTGGCGATCTCAACATCGCCGAGCCCGGCGCGCTGATCGGGTTCGCAGGTCCACGCGTGATCGAACAAACTATTCGTCAGAAATTGCCCGAGGGCTTCCAACGCGCCGAATTTTTGATGGAACATGGCATGCTCGACTTAATCGTGGACCGGCGCGAGATGAAAGGCGCCATCGCAAAGGCGCTGCGTTTCATGGGCCAGTTCCCCATCGAGGCCGCCGGCGCAGTGTCCGACTCGCCATCCGAACCGTAACCCGGGCCTGACGCCTTGGATTCCCTGGAATATCTCCTCTCGCTCGAGAAGTTTGGGATGAAGTTCGGGCTGACGAACATCCGAACGCTTTGCACGGCCCTCGGCCAACCGTACACCAAGTACCCAAGCATGTTGATCGCCGGCACCAACGGCAAAGGCTCGGTCACGGCGATGGTCGATTGCGCGCTGCGCGCCGCGGGCCTGCACGTCGGCCGCTACACGTCGCCTCATCTCGTCCGCCTCGAAGAGCGATTCATGATCAACGGCGAACCGGTCACGACCGATGCGCTCGTCGAAACCGTCGAGCACGTGCGAACGGTCATCGACCGGTTGATGGCCGCAGGGTCACTTGAAGCGCCTCCGACATTTTTCGAAGTGACGACGGCGATCGCATTCGAATTGTTTCGGAAGGCGTCGATCGATCTCGCGGTGCTCGAAGTTGGCCTCGGAGGCCGCCTGGATTCGACGAACGTTGTCGATCCGATTGCGGCCGCGATCACCTCGATTGACTTCGATCACGAGCAGTACCTGGGCACCACGCTCGCTGCCATCGCCGCAGAAAAAGCCGGCGTCATTCGAGGTGGCATTCCCGTTGTGGTGGGTCCGGTTGCGGTTGAAGCCCGTGACGTGCTCGTCTCGATGTGCGCAGCGGCCGGCGCCGTCTTCCTCGACGCGGAGCAAGGCACGGTGACAAACGCGCAGGTCGTCGAAGGACGAACCACGCTCGCCGTCAGAACACCGCTTCGTGACTACGGCCGCATTCCCCTCGGACTGCGCGGGGCGCATCAAACCGCCAACGCGCTGGTCGCCATTCGGTTGCTCGAGCAGCTTGAGAAACTGGTGCCCATTGGACCCGACGCCATCATCACGGGCCTGCGCGACGTGCGATGGCCTGGACGGCTACAAATGGTCCAGGCGGAATCTGGCAAGCGGGCGTTGCTCGATGCGGCGCACAATCCGGCGGGCGCATGGGCGTTGGCGCAATATCTGAAGCGGGAATTTCCCGAACCGCTGCCGTTCGTCTTCGGCGCCATGCGCGATAAGGACGCCGCACTGATGCTGAAGACGCTCCTGCCCGTCGCCTCCAGCATGACGATGACCGAGCCGCACAACGCGCGCGCGCAATCCGCTGAAGAGCTCGCGACGCTGGCCCGCAGCCTTTCGACACGCTGCCAGATCGACGTCGCCATCGATCCGAAGGATGCGCTGGATCGCGCATGGACTCGGTGCCCGCTGGTCTGCGTCGCCGGCTCGATCTTCCTCATCGGCGACATCCTGTCGAGCCTCGGACCCTCGGCTCGCAGCCTTTAATCCCCGCCCATGTTATTCTTCGAATGCCCGTCTGCTCGTCATTTTTAATGGTCAATTTCCAGACACTGGCCCTCACGCTCGCCGCCGGCATTCTTGTCACCTCGGTCGTCGCTCACGCGCAGGAAAAGGACATTCCCGGCGTGGAGAATGCTGTCGCCGACATCCAGGAACACGTGACGGGCAACGTCTTCAAGTTGTCGCGTAATGTCGAGCTGAAGTTTCCCGACATGAGGTTCTACGCCGACTACGTGGAGTACTACGGCGACACGAACCGGCTGATCGCGACGGGAAACGTTCTGGTCATTCAGAAGGATCACCAGATCGCCGCCGATCGCGCCGACTTCAACGCGAAAACCAAGCTCGGCATCTTTTACAACGCACGCGGCTTTGCGGCGATGGGCATACAACCCGACGCGAGCGCGTTCGGCACCGTGCAGCCCGATGTGCAGTTCTACGGCGAGACACTCGAAAAGACCGGACCCGACACCTACATCATCTCGCACGGCGGCTTTACCACGTGCACGCAGGCGAACCCGCGATGGACGATGACGTCGGGGTCGCTGAAGCTGCGGGTCGATCACTACGCCTTCCTGAAGAACACGCTGCTGAAGGCGAAGGGCGTGCCGGTGCTCTACCTGCCGCTCATGTATTACCCGCTCAGCAAAGACAATCGCTCCACCGGTTTTCTGATGCCGAGCTACGGCAGCTCGACCATTCTGGGGCAGACGATCAGCAACGGATTTTTCTGGGCGATTGACCGCAGTCAGGACGCGACGGTTCAACATGACTGGTATTCGAAAACGGGGCAGCAGATTTCCGGCGAATACCGCTACGTGTCGTTGCTCGGATCGGGCAATCTCAACACCCGGTATCTGAACGAGCACCCTACCGTTCTTGTCGATCCCGTCACCGGCAGCCAGTCACAGCAGAACGGCCGCAAGACGTATTTTCTGAACGGCAATCTCAGCCAGGGTCTTGGCGGCGGATGGTATGCGCAGGGACGCGCCGACTACTCGTCCAATCAGATCGTCAAGCAGACGTTAAGCACGGATATCAGGAATCTTGCCAGCCGCAGCCGGTTCGTCGGCGGATCGGTGACCGGAAGCGTGAAGACGCTCCGAGTGACCGGCACGTTCGACCGCTACGAAAACTTCCAACCCGACGACCGCTCCGATCTCAGGTCGAATGCGCCGCGCGTGAACCTCTCGCGGCCCGATCGGCTCATCCCGAAGCTGCCTGTTTACTACTCGGTCGGCAGCGACGTCGTTCACCTGGTGAATCAAGGATTCAACGAAAACCACGTTCGCACCAGGAAAGAGGACATCAGCAGGCTCGACGTGGTGCCGGTCCTGCGCTTTCCGTACACAAAGCTGCCATTCCTGGCGGTCACGTCTACGCTGACGTGGCGCAACACGTTCTGGTCCGACAGCTACAATCTGCTGCCTGATGGCACGCGCGGCGACCGAATCGACGCGCCGGTGTCCCGCCGTTTCTTCGAGATGGGCGCCGACGTCAGCGGGCCGACGTTCGTGCGTATCTGGGATGCGCCCAACAGCAAGTACGCGCAGCGTTTCAAGCACACGATCGAGCCCTTCATGCGCGTGACGCACCGGACGGCGATCGACAACGCGCAACGCATCATCAAAAATGAGTACGTCGATAACATCACCGGTGGTATGACGCAGTACGTCTACGGCGCCAACACCCGGCTCTACGCGAAGAAAACCGACGCAGGCCCTCAATCGGTGCCGCGCGAGATCATCGGCGCGACCATCACCCAGAGTTATTACACCGATCCGACTTATGCCCAGACGGACCCGTCTATCCTGAACACGCCGTCGGCGCCGAGAAATTTTTCGCCGGTCTCGATATCGGTCCGCTCGCAACCAGCCGGGGAAGTGCTGGGCACCTTCCGGACCGAGTACGACGGCCGCTTTCAGAAATTCACCTCGATGGGCGCCGATGGATCATGGAACAACCCGCGCGTGTCGCTGGTCGCTGGATGGAGCCAGGTGCTCTTCCGTCCCGATAACACGGGGAAAAACATCCCAGGCGCGCTCCTTCATTACCTCAATTCCAACACCACGGTGCGATTCAAGCAGAATCGCTTCGGTGTCATCCACAGCTTGAATTACGACGTCAAGAGGCAGTCGGTCCTGCAGCAGCGGATCGCCGGCTACTACAATGCGCAGTGCTGCGGATTTACGGCCGAGTATCAGATGGTCGATCTGTCACGGCTCGGCGCCCGCGCCCCAGTGCAGCAAGACTCGCGGTTCCACTTTTCGGTTACTCTAGCGGGCATCGGCAACGTATCGAACATCTTCGGTGCGCTTGGCGGCACGCCGAACCGATAAGGAAGAACGGAAGAAGATGGTGAAGGTTCTTGTGACCGGCGGCGCGGGATTCATCGGCAGCAACTTCGTCCGCTACGCGCTGGACGTGCACGCCGACTGGCACATCACGAACCTCGACAAGCTGACGTACGCCGGCCGGATGGAGACGCTGAACGACGTCATCGCCAACCCGCGACACACCTTCGTGCACGGAGACATTGCCGATGCCGACGTCGCCGCACCGCTCGTCCACGCGTCGGATATCGTCGTGCACTTCGCGGCCGAAACGCACGTGGATCGATCGATTCTCGAAGCGGGCGAGTTCATCAAGACCGACATTATCGGGACGTTCGTGCTGCTTGAAGCCGCGCGCCACGCGACGCATCTTCGCCGTTTTATCCAGATTTCAACCGACGAGGTCTACGGCAGCGTGCCGGAGGGCTCGAGCATCGAGACCGACGAGTTGAAGCCGCGCAATCCGTACGCGGCAAGCAAGGCGGGCGCCGATCGGCTGGCGTACAGCTTCTGGGCGACCTACGGTGTGCCGGTGGCGATTACGCGGGCCTCGAACAACTACGGCCCGTTTCAGTACCCTGAAAAAGTCATCCCGCTGTTTATTTCCAACGCCATCGACAACATCCCGGTGCCGCTCTACGGCGCAGGCCTGAATATCCGCGACTGGCTTCACGTGATGGATCACTGCCGAGGTGTGGATACGGTGATCGAGCACGGCGTTGACGGCGAGGTCTACAACATCGGCGGCGGCAACGAAATCCGCAATGTGGATCTCACGCACATGCTGCTGCGACTGGCGAATCGTCCGGACTCCCTCATCAAGAAAGTGGAGGACCGCAAGGGCCACGACATGCGCTATAGCCTCGATGCCTCGAAGCTGCAGAAACTCGGCTGGGCGCCTCAGGTTTCATTTGATGAAGGGTTGAGGGACACCGTTCGATGGTACCGCGAGAATGAATGGTGGTGGCGGCCGATCAAGGAGAACGATCCGGCCTTCCGCTCGTACTATCAAACGCAATACGGATCGCGCACGTGAAAGGTATTTTGCTCGCCGGAGGCTCGGGCACGCGGCTGCACCCACTGACTCGCGTCGTCTCCAAGCAGCTTCTGCCCATCTACAACAAGCCGATGGTCTACTACCCGCTGTCGACGCTGATGCTCGCAGGGATTCGGGACGTTCTGCTTATCAGCACCCCGGCCGACACGGATTTGTTCCGGCGTCTTCTGGGCGACGGCAGCCGGATCGGTCTTCGACTCGAGTACGCCATTCAACCGAAGCCCGAAGGGCTCGCTCAGTCGTTTCTCATCGGCCGCACGTTCGTCGGGACCTCGCCCGTGGCGCTGGCGCTTGGCGATAATATTTTTTATGGCAACGGTCTGCCTGAAATTCTTCAGCGGGCCAGCGCGCGCACCTCGGGAGCGACCGTGTTCGGCTACACGGTCAAGGATCCAGAGCGCTACGGCGTGCTGGAATTCGGCCGCGACGGACGCGCGACGAGCATCGAGGAAAAACCGGAAAAGCCGAAATCTTCGTGGGCCGTCACCGGTCTGTATTTCTACGACAACAAGGTGCTCGACATCGCCGCCCGGCTGAAACCGTCGGCGCGGGGCGAGCTTGAAATTACCGACGTCAACCGCGCGTATCTCGAGCAGGGCTCGCTGCACGTGGAGCGGCTCGGCCGCGGCATTGCCTGGCTCGATACGGGCACCTGCGAAACGCTGCTGCACGCCGCCAATTTCGTGCAGAGCATCGAAGAACGACAAGGCTTGATGATGGCGTGCCTCGAAGAAATCGCGTATCGGCTGGGCTACATCAACGCCGACGAGGTCCGAAAGCTGGCGGAAGAGATTCGCGGCCGGTACGGCACGTACCTGCTCGAGATGCTCGACCAGCAACCCGACTGACGCTGATGCCGTTCTCCTTCCAGAAGCTCGCGATTTCAGGGGTGCTCCTGATCAACCCCAGCGCCGTCAGCGACGCTCGTGGCTTTTTCATGGAAACCTACAAGCGCTCGGTGTTCGCGGCCGCCGGCGTCGACGAGATTTTCGTCCAGGAAAGTCACTCCAGGTCCGAGCGCGGCGTGCTGCGCGGGCTGCATTTTCAGAAAGAACCATACGCGCAAAGCAAATTAGTTCGAGTCGTCAGCGGTGAAATCTTCGACGTCGCCGTCGATCTCCGCGCGGATTCACCGTCCAGGGGCCGATGGGTCGGCGCGACATTGTCGGACTCGAACCAGAAGATGATGTATCTGCCTCGCTGGTGCGCGCACGGCTTCTGCGTCTTGAGCGACAAAGCCGAAGTCGTCTATATGACCACAGCCGAATACGCGCCGGCCTACGAATCTGGCATCACGTGGAACGACCCAGCGGTGGCGATCGACTGGCCGATTTCTTCGCCGACGCTGTCCGAGCGCGATACGAAATGGCCGCCGTTCTCGTAACGGGCGCAGCCGGTTTCGCCGGCAGTCACCTCGTCGATCTTCTTGCGCAGTCGGGCGCCGCGGTCATCGGGTGGCGCCGGCCTGGCAGTCCGGCGCCGTCGAACACGCCCACGATCGACTGGCAATTCGTCGATCTGCTCGATCGCGAGGCAGTGGCGCGCGCCGTTGCCGATAGTCGTCCCGACACCGTCTATCACTGCGCGGGCTCGGCGCACGTCGGACAGTCCTGGATCGATGCGCGAGAGACGCTCGCGGCCAACGTCCTCGGCACACACCACTTGCTCGACGGCCTTCGCAGCGCGAGTCTGATCGCGAGGGTGCTGATTCCCGGCTCCGCGCTCGTCTATAAGCAGTCCGATCGCGCGCTCACTGAAGACGACCCCACGGGTCCTGCAAGTCCCTATGCGCTCAGCAAGCTCGCTCAGGAAATGCTCGGTCGTCGCGCCGTAGACGATGATCGCCAGCAGATTTACCTGACGCGATCGTTCAACCACACGGGCCCGCGGCAAGACCCGACCTATGCCGCGCCGGGGGTTTCCCCGCAGATTTCCATGAACGAGTCCCGCCGCAAGGCGCCGACGATCGAAGTCGGCAATCTCGACGCCGCACGCGATTTAATCGATGTACGAGACGCCGCGCGCGCCTATCGCGACGTCGTCGAGAAGGGCCGGTCCGGCGTGATCTACAACGTGTGCTCCGGACACGCGGTCACAATCAGAAACTTGCTCGATCGCTTGGTGGCGATGAGCCGGGTTCCCGTTCAGGTGCGCGTCGACCCGGCGCGCTATCGGCCAAACGACAACCCAGTGCTCCTCGGAGACCGTACCCGGATTGAAAAGGACACCGGCTGGACGCCGGCCATACCGCTCGACCAAACGCTCTCAGGCTTGCTTGATTATTGGAGAAAAGAGGTAGAATAGAAGAAAAAGCGAAAGCCGTTGCGATGAAGGTCTATCCCCTCCTCTTTGATCTCGGCCCCGAGACACCCACGACCAGGGATATCGCCAATCAAGTGAAAGCCCACGGCGCCGTCGACGGTCTGCCCGACGCGGCACATCCTGCCGACGGTGCGACGTATCAAGAAGTCACGTGCCGGTCCGCGCTCAACCGCGTCGAAGGCATGCCCTTCCGCTTTACGTTGAACCCGTATCGCGGATGCACCCACGGCTGCCATTACTGCTTCGCCCGGCGCTATCACACGCAGTTCGAGCTCGGCGTCGGTGATGAATTTTCCACCGTGATTCTCGTGAAGAGGAATTTCGTGGAAGTGCTGAAGAAGGAGCTCGACAAGCCGTCATGGAAGCCGGAAGAAGTCGCGTTCGGGACGGCAACCGACCCGTATCAGCCGATCGAGGGGCATTACAAACTCACGCGCCGCTCGCTCGAAGCACTCGCGCACGCGCGAACGCCGGTCGGGCTCATCACGAAAGGACCGATGGTCGTACGCGATAAGGACGTGCTGGCCGAGCTCGGGAGGCGCGCGCGATGCACGGTGTATATGAGTGTGCCGACCGTCGACGAGGAGGCGTGGCGGATTCTCGAGCCGGGTACCGCGCACCCGTTGCAGCGGCTGCGCGCCGTGCGCGAGCTCAACGACGCCGGAATACGCGCGGGGGTGCTGATCGCGCCGGTTGTGCCGGGCCTCACGTCGCAGCCGGCCAGGCTCGAGAGAACTATTAAAGCGATCGCCGATCACGGCGCAGCCTTCATGGGCGCTAACGTCCTGTACTTAAAGGATGGAACGCGTACCCACTTTATGGGCTTTCTCGAGAAACACTTCCCCGACTTGTTCGTGAAGTATCAGAAGCTCTACAGTGGCGCATACGCGCCGAAAAGCTACGCAAAAGAGGTGCAGGCGATCGTGAAGCTCCTGCAGGAGCGACACGGCTTACATCGGAGGGGAAAAACAGAAAGGCGCGGCGATGAGGATGAAGACGACTCATCGAGCGCTGAGAGTCAGGGTTCGTTCGAGTGGAAATAGGAGACGGCCTTGGACTATCTCAGATTCATCAACGCCGCAATCCGCTGTTCGGTCGACGGATGGGTGCTGAACATGCTCATCAATCCACTGGCCGAAAACGGCTTGATGATGAACATGTGCGCTGTCGCCGGGTTGGCGTTCATCGGGATTTGTTTCGACGCGCTTTCGAGCTTGCGCAGCGCATCCGCTAGCCCGTAGGGATTCCCCGCGATCTTCGCTCCGCCGGCGTCGGCGGCGAACTCGCGCGAGCGCGAAATGGCCGCCTGCACGAGCATCGCCGCAATCGGGGCGAAGATGATCGTCGCGAGCAGCGCGAACGGGTTCGAGCCTTCACGATCGTTACGGCTGCCGCCGCCGAACATGGCCGCAAACTGCGCCATGCGCGCCGTCATCATGATGGCGGCCGCCACGGTCGCGGCGACCGAGCTGATCAGAATGTCGCGGTTTTTCACGTGGGCCAGCTCGTGTGCGATGACGCCTTCGAGCTCGTGATCGCTCATCAACTGCAGCACGCCGTCGGTGGCCGCAATCGCGGCGTGGCTCGGGTTGCGTCCAGTCGCAAACGCGTTCGGCGACGGGTCGGGAATGACGTACACCTTCGGCATCGGCAGACCGGCCTGCGTGGCAAGCCGCCGCACGATGACCGACAGTCTGTGCTCGGGCCCCACTTCCTGGGCGCGATACATCTTGAGGACGATCTTGTCGGAGAACCAGTACGAGACGAAGTTCATCACGACCGCAAAGAGAAACGCCGTGACCAGCCCTTGCGCGCCGCCAAGCAGCTCTCCGATAGCCAGGAGCAGCCCGCTCAGCAGCCCAAGCAGCAGGACGGTCTTCAGGGAGTTATTCATATCAATTTAGACGTAAACCTCGGGTGGACAGTTTCAGCTCGCCGCTATCGTACTGCATATAATAAACGGGATGCGACGCGCTGGAGGAGTGCTGACAGTTTTGGTGGTCGCCACCTGGTTGCCGGTCGCGGCCCAAGTGCCTCAGCCGTTTCCGGGCCGGACGGCGCCGGCACGACCGGTGCCGGCTCTTCCTGAAACGGCGACTCCACCTGCGCCTACTCCGCCACCGGCGACAACAGTTTCGGACGCCCCGCCGACTGAAGCGATGCTCGGTGTTCCCCTTTATCCGAACGCGCAGTTCATCACGTCGTACGACGCCGGTCGCGGCCAACGCTATTACCTGTTCGGATCGGATGCGGCGTTTCCAACGCTCGTGAAGTACTACCAGTCGGTGCTGAAGACCAAAGGCACGCTCGTTTTCGACGCGCCCGCCACGCATGCGTTCGACGTCGGGCGATTCCGCGAAGAGACGATGTCGTTTCCGCCGGGCGTCACGATTAAAGACTACGCGTGGAACGGCAACGCCGGGTACCTGAATCCGCGCAAGGACGGTAAGCCAGCCCGATTCCCGACCATCATCCAGGTCGTGCCCACACCACCGGGCGCGCCGCGCTAGACCGGCTTGGCGACGTAGATTTCTTTCTTCTGCCGGAACTCTTCCGATTTTTCGTTCATGCCCGTCTCTAAGGCGTCGGCTTCCGCGATGCCCTGACTTGCGGCGTAGTCGCGGACCTGCTGCGTCAGTTCCATGCTGCAGAATTTCGGGCCGCACATCGAACAGAAGTGCGCCAGCTTCGCGCCGTCGGCTGGCAGCGTTTCGTCGTGATACGCGCGCGCCGTCACCGGATCGAGCGCCAGGTTGAACTGATCGTCCCACCGGAAGTCGAAACGTGCCTTCGACAGCGCATCGTCCCACTTCTGGGCACGCGGGTGGCCTTTCGCAAGGTCGGCCGCGTGGGCGGCGATCTTGTACGCGATGACGCCGGCCTTCACGTCTTCCTTGTTCGGGAGGCCAAGATGTTCTTTCGGGGTGACGTAGCACAGCATCGCGGTGCCGTACCAACCGATCATCGCCGCGCCGATCGCCGATGTGATGTGGTCGTATCCGGGCGCGATATCGGTGGTAAGCGGCCCCAGCGTGTAGAAGGGCGCTTCATCGCACCACTTCAGCTGTTTCTCCATGTTCTCGCGGATCAGATGCATGGGCACGTGACCGGGCCCTTCATTCATCACCTGGACGTCGTATTCCCACGCGATCTTGGTAAGCTGTCCCTGCGTTTCGAGCTCTGCAAACTGCGGCTGATCGTTCGCGTCGGCGATCGATCCCGGCCGCAGGCCGTCTCCAAGGGAGAACGACACGTCGTAGGCCTACATGATTTCGCAGATCTCACGGAAGTGCGTATACGTAAAGTTCTCCTGATGATGCGCGAGGCACCACTTGGCCATGATGGACCCGCCGCGCGAGACGATGCCGGTGACGCGCTTGGCGGTCATCGGGATGTAGCGCAGAAGCACGCCGGCATGCACCGTGAAGTAATCAACGCCCTGTTCGGCTTGTTCGATGAGCGTGTCGCGATAAATCTCCCACGTGAGATCTTCCGGACGCCCGCCAGCTTTTTCGAGCGCCTGATAAATCGGCACCGTGCCGATCGGCACCGGCGCGTTCCGCAGAATCCATTCGCGCGTCTCATGAATGTCTTGTCCGGTCGAGAGATCCATGACGGTGTCGGCGCCCCAGAGAATCGACCATCGCAGTTTTTCGACTTCTTCTTCGATCGACGAGCTGACCGCCGAATTACCGATGTTCGCGTTGATCTTCACGAGGAAGTTCCGGCCGATGATCATCGGCTCGAGCTCGGGATGATTGATGTTGGCCGGGATAATCGCTCGGCCGCGCGCCACTTCGGACCGGACGAAATCGGCGTCAAACCCTTCACGCGCCGCGATGAATTCCATTTCCGGAGTCACGATGTTCTTCCGCGCGTAGTGGAGCTGCGTGCAGTTGTCCTTTCCGCGAAGCACGGATCGGAACAACGTCTTTGGCAGCTCGGCCCGGCGCCTGGAATCGGGGATGTAGGTGCGCGGCACCGACTCGACGTCTTTGCGGGCGAGGGTCCAGTCGCGTCGCAGCGGCGGCAATCCTTCGCGCACGTCGTAACCCTGCGGCCCGCTCGTGTCGTAGACCTGCATCGGCGGCTCTCCGCCCGACAGCGCGATCTCGCGCACTGGAACCTTGTACGGGCCAACATGAACTTTGCGCGAGTTGGGGTGCGTTTCCTGGACGGACATGTCGAGCTCCTTCTTGCAGGCTGACTTACAGGCAGGCGAAAGGCAGTGCGGATCTTGACAGGACCGCGCTCCCTTCGCCGGTGTCAACCGGATCAGGTTCCAAGGGTCTACTCTCAATCGCTGACGCGATACCCCTGGCGGTAATTGAATAACTATAACAGGCTTCGCAGAGCAATTCGATGCGCTAAACGAAAACTCCTAAAGCGCCGAAGTCACGGCAGGACAATAACGATTTTAGGAACGACGCAGGGCCGCGACCTCACATCTCCTCGATTTCAATAGTTAACCGTGGAGTTGCCTAAGTTCGCCAATCGGCTTTGATTTGGGTGAACGTTCAACCTTGAAGTTAACTATCAGTTCCGGGACACTCCTTGTCACTTGTCGAGTCAACTTCAAAAACACGAATGCCCAACGCCCAAAGCCTAGAGCCCAAAGCCAACGTGGAGCTCCTCCTCTTCGATTTAGGCGGCGTGCTCGTCGACTTTTCGGGACCTCGCGAAATCGGGCAGTACCTCCGTACGCCATCGACGCCGGCCGAGACGCGAACTCGAACAACTCCAGCACCTTCAACTCGTTCGTGTTGCAATCCCAGTGCAGCTCGTTTGAATTGCTCAAGGCCGCCAATCGAAAGCGTGGACGAAGCGAGTCAAGAAGCTCGCGGGCTCCGGGCAGCACGCGTCGCGTCATCGTTCGGAACGCTTTGAGAAACTCTTCCGGTTCG
>JANMJM010000064.1:0-8975 GCA_031371345.1 Vicinamibacteria bacterium | reverse complement strand
CTCACCCGGAACGGCCTCCGAGATCGTCGATGGTACCAATAACGGCAACGCGAGCGATAGCGGCGCGGTGTGGGTCCCAGGCGAGTTGTTCGTAGACGAACTCCGCGGCGTCACGGTGGCAATCGTTTCCGAATACGACGACGGCTGGGTACTGAGTATCAACCCGAATACAGATGTATCAGTCGTCAAAACCGCCAACCCCAGCACCGGAGTGGCGGGGGAACTGCTCACCTACAACATTACGGTGAGCAACCTTGGACCCGGTCCCGCGACTGGGGTAGTTGTCAAGGACACCTTGCCCGCCTTCACGACCTACGCCCAGAACACCCTGGGCCCGTCGGCGTGCACAGGCCCGGTTGCTCAAGTGCTGACCTGCACCCTGCCGGGAACACTGGCGGCGAACACGTCAAAGACCTTCGGCATTGTCGTGACGGTCAGTCCCAGTATCCCCTTGACGAACGGAACGACCACGATCACCAACACGGTCAACGTCGTCGCGGCGCAGGACGATGACCCGACCTCTACGAACAACAACTTCAGCCTGACCACGCTCGTAGTGAGCAAAGCTGACTTGTCCCTGTCGAAGGAATGCAAACCGGACCAGCCGAACACACAACCGGCGGGAACGTCTACGTTCTGCGAAATCTACGTGGACAACCCGGGCATTTCCGACGCACAGAACGTCGTCATCACCGACCGCATCATCAATTCAATGCCGGTGACGATTACGGCCATTTCGTCGATAACCACGTCGGGACCGCCCGCCGTTTGCCTCCCGGCGACGCCAATCAGTTCGCCGAGCGGTACAACCATTACTTGCACCGACGCGGTTCTACCGGTTGGTGCCCGCGACACAATCAGGATCACATTCACCGCCGCCACGACCGGTGACGTCGATGATACGGCGTCAGTATCGAGCGCGACGCCCGATCCGGATTTGGGAAATAACACGGCAGTAGGACGCGTGAGCTTCCGTGGCGAGGCCGATCTCAGCCTCAACAAGACAGCGGCGTCGAGCGTTGTCGCAGGAATGAATCTGACCTATAGCCTCACCGTCGCGAACGCCGGTCCATCGTCGGCGACCAACGTGGTCGTCACTGATGCCCTGCCGGCACAGGTGAGCTTTGTCAGCGCGGTTCCAAGCCAGGGGTCCTGCCAGGCCGGAGTAGTACCGGGCGATCCAACAAAGCCGCTCAAGTGCGCCCTCGGCACAATCGCAAACGGGGCAGCCGCCTCAGTGGCGGTTATTGTGAAGGTCAACCCCGACGTTCCGGATGGCACGATACTGGTGAACAACGGAGAGGTCGCCAGCAGCGTCACGGATCCGAACAACGCAAATAACGTCAAGACAGTCAGTACGACTGTTACGACCAGCGCCAATCTCGAGATCCTGAAAACCGCAGATGCGAACACCTACAAGCCGAACACGACCATCACCTACAAGGTCAGGGTGAACAATCTCGGGTCATCCGACGCGCAGAATGTGACGGTGGTCGATACCCTTCCCGACCTCAAGCAGGCGATATATTCGTCAAATACGAATCCCGGCGGGTGCATCTTCCAGGCTCCCAAGTCGCTCACTTGCAGCCTGGGGAAGATAGCCACCCTCACAAGCAAGGAGTTCTTCATCATGCTGTCGGTGAAGGGAGCCCAGGGCACGATCACGAACAGCGTGACTGTTTCCAGCACCACCGGTGACCCGGTGATGTCCAACAATACCGCTTCCAAGGACGTGACGATAAAGGGAGGTAAATAAGTGATATGAAATGCGACAGGGCTCCCGATCGTGGGAGCCCTGTCGCATTTTTCCGGCGAGGGTAACACCATGCTGAAGCTCATTTTCAACCGGCGCCTCATCGCCGCACTCGGCCTGGCGTTCAGCGTCGCCTGCGGCCCGATATCCACCAAGGACATCCCGACCAGTCCAGTTCCTTCGGGGACGATTTCGTCTACTCCGGCAACCCAAACGCCGGCAACCCCTACGCCGGCAACCCCTACGCCGGCAGCCCCAGCGCAGGACCGCATCACAATCACCGGCCGTCTTGTGGTCGTGACTGGAGACCCGCCGCCTGACTCAGGACTGCCTGCGCGCAGGAATTACAGTCTCACTGATCAGCAGGGACAGAGGTGGACGCTCACCTTTGACGATAGCGTCTATCCTCCGCCCGGCGCGATCTTGTCGTTCAACGGCAAGCAGGTTGAGGTTCAAGGGAGGCGGACCGAGGTCAACCGCCTGCGGGTCGAGTCGATGCGCCTCCTCTGAACCGGTTGCCCTACTGGCTGCCCCGTCGGCCTGCCGCTGATGCCGCCCGCTTGCAGATCCACCACCTGGGAAAGCTGATAAGACGTTGAGTTCGTCGCGCACCATTACTACTCGCACGTGCTGTTTCTCGCTATCCTGATCCAATGGACATCAAGAGAAGTGGATCAGAACCATCCAATAAGGGACCGACTGAGTGGTTCACTGTTCCTAGCAACGAACCCGGCCCGCGTTGGCGGCGCCAGCGTTACGTTTGAGCCCGGCGCCCGAATCGCATGGCACACCCACCCACTCGGGCAGAGGCTACCGGTGGACCTGCCATGACGGCGCTGCTGCCGATCATGGGAGTGGTATTCATCGCGTACCTCGTGATCGGCGTTGCGATGCCGGTGCTCCCGCTCCACGTCCATCACGGTCTCGGGCTCGGAACGTTCGTCGTTGGAATTGTCGCCGGCAGTCAGTTCGTGGCGGCGTTGATCTCGCGAATGTGGGCGGGCCACTTTGCCGACAGCAAAGGTGCGAAACGTGGAGTCGTCACGGGCCTGGTCATCGCCTCCGCAGCCGGCGGATTCTATCTGCTCTCGTTGCGCTTCTTGGCGCCGCAAACATCGGTGGCGATTCTGCTCGTCGGCCGGGTGCTGCTCGGCGTCGCAGAGAGCGTCATCATCACCAGTGCCCTGATCTGGGGTCTGACACTCATCGGACCGCAGCATACCGGGAGGGTCATGTCGTGGGTGGGCACTGCGCTCTATGCCGCGTTTGCCGTTGGCGCACCCGTCGGGACGACGTTGTATGCCCGTCACGGCTTCTCCGCGATTGCGTGGACGACGGCCGTGCTCCCGATCGCCGCGCTGTCGATGGTTGTACTGCTTCGCCGCCCCGTCGCTTCGGACTTGCATCTTCGTCCGTCGTTCATCAAGGTGATCGGGGCGGTCTGGCTGCCTGGTCTTGGCCTGGCAATGAGCGGTGTCGGCTTCGGCGCGGTGACCACTTTTATCGCCCTGCTGTTCGCCGAGCGCGGATGGAATCCAGTCTGGCTTGCATTCACCGCATTCAGTACTGCCTTCATCGTCGGACGCATCGTCTTCGGCCATCTACCGGACAGGATCGGCGGCGCCAAGGTTGCCCTGGTGTGTGTCCTCGTCGAAGCCGTGGGGCAGGCGCTGATTTGGCGTGCGCCCGGGCCCGTGCCGGCGTTGGTCGGCGTCACGTTCACCGGACTGGGTTATTCGCTTGTCTATCCAGGCCTCGGCGTCGAGGCGCTACGAATTGCGCCGCCGGAGAGTCGAGGCGTTGCAATGGGGGCCTACACGGCATTTCTCGATCTATCGCTGGGGCTCGCCAGTCCGGTGCTTGGCTTCATCGCTGGCAGGACCGGGCTCGGCTCGGTGTTTCTTGTGAGCACGATCGCGGTGATGTGTTCCGCCGCGATCCCGATGCGACTAATGCGGATTCACGAAAGGAAATAAACCAATACGAAGAGCCCCTGCTACTTCGTCGCGTCTTTTGCCGCGTCCTTTGTCTTGTCGATGGCCTTGTCGATCTTCTCTCCGGCCTTTTCAGCCGGGCCCTTTTCGGGACACGCACTGGTAGCGAGCGCGACCGATGTCAGAGCAAGGACGATGATGATGCTGCGGAGGATCTTCATGTCGCTTATTATGCCGGATCATTCAAAATCTCAAGCGGGAGAATTCTCCTTGCGATCGACCGGGCCCCATGGCTAGTATGCCGCAGCCATCACTTAAATATTCGAGGCGTTCGCTCCTCGCCAACGCAGTTTGCAGTTTCGACGAAGGGAGTTCAGCCATGCATCGTGCTCGCGTGCTTTCACTTCTCGCGGCCTTCGTATTTTTCAGTGGCTTGATGTTCCCGACGGCGTCGTTCGCGCAAACCACCGCCGACATCGTCGGCCGTGTCACCGACGCCAGCGGGGCGGTGCTGCCAGGGGCCACCGTCACGGTCGAAAACGTGGGCACCGGCAACCTCCGGACGACGATCACCAGCGACACGGGCGATTACGTCTTTACGCTGCTGCCGATCGGCACGTACACCGTGAAGATCGAAATGCAAGGCTTTCAAACCCAGACGGCCCGCGTCGTACTCACCAGCGGCGACCGCACGCGGATCGACGGGAGACTCACGGTGGGCGGTGTGGAAGAGTCCGTGCTGGTTACCGGCACTTCGCCATTGCTGCAGACCGACACCGCGACGCTCAGTTCCCTCGTCAGCGAGCAGGCGGTCCAGGATCTGCCGGTCAACGGGCGCAATTTCATGCGGCTCGTGCAATTAGTCCCGGGGGCGACCGAAGGCGCGGCCAACGCGATCAACAGCGGCAGCCGGCCCGACGATCGGCGTCAGACTTCGTCGGTGTCGATCAACGGCGAGGGCGAGAATCGCAACAACCAGATGATCGATGGCATGGACAATAACGAACGATCCATCGGAACGGTGGGCGTCAAACCGTCGATGGATGCGATCGCGGAAGTCCGCGTGCAGACGAATCTGTACTCAGCCGAGGCCGGCCGCGCCAGCGGCGGCATCATCAATATCCTGACCAAGTCCGGAAGCAACCAATTCCATGGCACGGCGTATGAGTTTGCCCGCAACGACCGCTTCGATGCTCGGGACTTCTTCGCGAGGGTCGATCCGATCCTGAAGCAGCAGCAGTTCGGCGGGAGCCTGGGCGGCCCGCTGGTGTCGAACAGGACGTTTTTCTTCGCTGACTACGAAGGTCTCCGGAATACCAAAGGGCAAGTGAATAACCTGACGCTCCCGACGTTGAAGATGCGGAGAGGGGACTTCTCGGAACTGCTGCCGGCGCAGATTTTCGATCCGACGACCTCCGCGCGCGTGGCGTTCCCCGGCAACATCATCCCGCCAGAACGGCTCAATCCGGTCGCGCTGCAATACATGGCACTGCTGCCGGCGCCCACCAACGGCGGCCTGGCCAACAACACCCAGGTCACCACGATTGGCTGGCAACGGAGTCACACGGCCGACGGCCGCGTGGACCATCGATTCAATGGCGAGAATTCGATGTTCGTGCGCTATTCGTATAACCGTTTACATATGCTGGCGCCCCCCGGCTGCGATGCCGCGGCGAACGGCATCACCGCGGTCTGCCGCGGACCGGAAACCGGCGGGTTCCCCGGGCCGAACACAACCACCGCCAGTGCCGTTCAAACGAACTATGTCCGGGTGTTCAGCCCGACGCTGATCGGCGAATTCAAGGGTGGCTACGTGAAGCTCGATCTGGCGTCGTTGCCGAACAACCAAGGCACGAATGCGAGCGAGTTGTTCGGCCTGAAGAACACAAACGTCGACGAGTACGCGTCCGGGCTGGGGACCGTCACCATCGCCGGGTTTACGCCGCTCGGCGACTCGAACGCCGTTCCGTTAATCATTCACAACCGCACGCAGCAGTACCACGCCTCGATGACCAAAACGGCGGGCGCCCACAGCCTCAAGATCGGCGGCGGCGTCATCTTGCGGCGATTCGGCGTGATTCAGAGTATCAACCTCCAGGGGACCTGGACGTTCGACACCACCCTCACGCGCAGCTCCGCGAACGTGGGGGGCAATTCCGCCGCGTCGTTCATGCTGGGCTACCCCACGACTGCGGCGCGCATACGAACGCCGTTCAAGCCGCAGATGCACACGAACGAGCCGAGTGTGTTCGTGCAGGACGACTGGCGAGCCACCTCATGGCTGACGGTGAACCTCGGCGTCCGCTACGATGTGTTCACGCCGTTCAGCGAAGAGGCGAATAACCTCTCCAACCTCGACTTGACGGTGCCATCGGCGCCGAAAGTGCTCGTCGCTGGTGAGAATGGCGTCTCGAATCACGCCGGCATCAAGACCGACTACACGAACCTCGCGCCGCGCCTTGGGTTTGCGGCAACACTGCCGCACGCCGTCGTGATCCGGGGAGGCTACGGCCTCTCGTTCTTCCCGGCCAACACCGGGGCGAGCTACTACTTAAAGAACCCGCCGGTCATCGATTCCTACGGCCCGGTGACGAGCGCCGGCAATAGCGGGGGCGTGCCAACCGTGTTTTTCGACGGTCTGCCGCCGCTCGCCACGCAGAGGCCCAGCACCGATCCGACCCAACTGTCGGGAGCATTCCGAGCCGTCGCGCTGGACTTTAAGTCGACCCGGACGCAGCAGTTCAACCTTCAGGCGGAAAAGGAATTGGGAACGAACAACGTGGTGACGATCGGCTATGTCGGCTCGCGCGGGTCGCGCATTACCGGCCTGCCCGACATGGCTCTCGCACCGCCAGGCCCAGGGGCTATCCAACCCAGGCGAGCAACTTTCAACGTCTTGCCCAACGTGAGTTCGATTACCGTGGGGTCGAGCATCTACAAGAACCGTTACGATGCCATGCAGCTGGTGTTCCAGCGCCGGCTTCGTCAGGGGCTGTCGCTCACGACGCATTTCCGGTTGGCGCACGCGACGCTTGACACCTTCGCGCCTTGGGATCCCAGCATCATCGAGCACCTGGATGCTGCTCAGGACGCCCGCCGAGCCTGGGTGTTCCAGGCCAACTACGAGTTGCCTTGGGCGCGGTCGGCGAAAGGGTTGGTTGGAGGTCTCCTAGGAGGATGGCAAGTCAATGCCGTGGCTAACTGGCAGACTGGCGTGCCGTTTGGCGTCACCAACTCGACGGCGCTGGGCAATACGGGCGCGGCCGACCGGCCCAATTTAGTGGGCGATCCGGTCTTGCCGAAGAGCGAGCGGACCCCCCAGCGGTGGTTCAACACGGCGGCCTTCCAGGCGCAGCCTGCCTTTACCGTCGGCAACTCGCCGGCGACTCTGATGCACGGTCCGTCGCAACGTCGTTTGGACTTCGCGTTGTTCAAGGAACTGAGGCTGCACGACTCGTCCACGCTGCAATTGCGCTATGAGGTGTACAACGTCACCAATACGCCGAGCTTCCAGAACCCGATCAACACGCTCGGGAGCGCGAACTTCGGCTCGCTGACGACGACGGGTCTTGCCATTCCGCGACAAATGCAGTTTGCGGCGAAGCTCTTGTTCTGAGAATGTTCGATTGGCCGCCGGGCGTCAGGTCCGACGGCCAATCCTTTTTTCGTGCGCTTGAGTCTTGTTCAACCTCCACGCGAAACTCGCTGACGATTTGAATCATGAGTCCATGAGGCTGAGCGTCTGCATCATTTTGGCGTCGGCGATCGGTGTATGGTACTCCCCGCTAATCGCGCTGCAGGCACAGGAAGGCACCGAAGTGCCCTGTAACGTTACGGTCCCAAATGGTGTCATGCCGGGTTCAACAGAGCCGCAGAAGGGAATTCATGGCAACCGACTTCTGGCTGTTGGGCCATTCGGATTGTGGCCGAACGGCACGGTTATCTTCAAACCCCGGGGAGCTGGCTTTCTGACACGAGACGGATCTCTGGTCATGAAGTTTGGATGGACGTTGAGCAGTTCGGGCAAACTTCACGTTACAGGACGTCGACTCGACGGGGACGCTCCACCGCTGCGCGCCTCGATTGGGAACAGCCTTGATGACCCGAACTTCAAGCCCAGTTTCCTGATTTTTCCAACCCCCGGTTGTTGGGAGGTCAGCGGGAAAATCGGTGATATCGAAGACTCCAAGCTCACGTTCGTGACACGAGTGGTCAAGATCGGGGAAGGACCATCGGGCCGATTGGATCCCAATTAGCCAGCCTGGGTTCCTAATCGAATACTGTCTCCTGCTTGCGACTACTGTGGCTTTCTATAAATCGCTTCAGTCCTGACCGGCTCGCCGCCGGTAGGTCGACGTGTCGTGATGATTCGTAGCAAGCCCTCTGGAGTCAGCGACCAAATCTCTTTACGCAAAATCTGCTCATCCGCTGGATTCAACCGAGTTGGTTTTTGAATAATCAGGGTCTGACCTTCAAACGCTGCGAACAGATCGCTGCGGTCGGTCCCGGAAGGACTGAGGACGGAAGCGCTGAGGACCGTCATCTCGAAGGTCTCCATGCTTTGGTTGCGAAAACGACGTTCGACGCTTAGGTATTCGCGGAGCTGAGCGGGCTTGTTGGCAGGCACGTAGCGTTGCACGCGGTAAGCCCTGTTGCCGCAGAACCAGTCTGCAACGCAAAGCTCCAGGGTAAGCTCCGATGCCGCACTTGCAGACGATGAGCTTGCGAGGACCCATTGACCGGAAAAATCAGGGCGCTGCTGAGCGACCAACGAGACCGAGCTTAGGAAAAATGCAACCAGCAGAATGCGCATTCTCATACAGACTTGATTCAACCACCACGGCTCTTCGTGCAAGGACGGAGTTACCAAAAAGCGTCGTCTTCACGTTCACCCACATCCCGGAGACGGTACTCAGCGATCTTGCGAACCAGATCCTCTGGTAGAGACGTGTTGTAGGGAATTTGAAGGATGCCCTTGGGGGTGGTCTTGTGCTTTTCCAGTTCCTTGCGAAATGGTTCCAACCCCGCCGCTGTTGGCGCGAAGTTGAGGTGTGCGTTGTGCGCGGAGAAAGCGAACAGGAATCGGGGCTCTACGAAGAAGGGGATTCCCCACTTGATCGCCTCCTCGGCCTCCGGCGCGACGTTCTTGAGGATCGCGTACAGCCGGCGCAAATGCGGCTGGCCCTCGGGTGGGGCAGCCCGGATATACGCGGCGATTGTCGTCGGACGCGTGCCTGCCATCGCCCTTAGGACTTCGCTTTCGTCGAAGGTTTCGACTTGCCAGAACT
>JANMJM010000055.1:0-7622 GCA_031371345.1 Vicinamibacteria bacterium | reverse complement strand
TGAACCGGCTTGTGCCGAATAACGGCGAAGGCGATTGGCCGCGGCCGGGTGAATCGGTTGCACTGATCGTGACCGGCGCAATGTCGGTGACGCCGGAGGGTAGTCCTCCGTCGCTCCGTCAGATCGCGCTCGATCCGTTGCGGTACGTCGGAGAACGTGTGCGAATTACTGGACAGTTCCGCGGCCGAAATCTCTACGGCGAGCTGCCGCAGGCACCAGGCCGCAGCCAGTGGGACTTCGTGCTGCACGCGGCCGACGCCGGCGTATGGGTGACCGGCATACGCCCGCGCGGAAAAGATCTGAACCTCGATATCGACAAGCGTGTCGACACTGGACGGTGGCTCGAGGCCGTCGGAATCGTCCGCGAAGGGCATGGGCTCGTGTGGATTGAAGCGCAGCAACTCTCCAGCGCGACGCCGGATATCGAGACGCGCAACGCCGAAACCGCGCCCGTGCAGTTGATGGGGCCGCCGCCGGAAGTGATCTTCAGCGATCCTGAAGAGGGGGAGACGGGCGTCGCGCTGAAGGCGGTCGTCCGCCTGCAGTTTTCGCGCGACATGAACCCCGACACGTTCAAGGGGCGCGTGCACTGGCGATACCAGTCGGTCGCGGCGCCGGGACAGGCTCCGATCGAAGTGACCTCGGAAAAAGCCGCCGCGTCTCAAGTCGGATACGACAAGGCGAAGCGGTCTCTCGAGATTCGCATCAACGCCGACGAAGCGTCGAAGTATCAGGACGTCGTCGTGCAGCTGGACGAAGGCATCTCGGCAACCGATGGCGCAAAGCTCGCGCCGTGGAAGTTGTCGTTTCTGCTCGGCGGGCAGTAGCGCGCCGCTTCAGCAGCCGCGCTTATGTCCTCCGGACGAATAGGCAACCTTAAGGTTGAGTGTTTCGTCGAATCACAGCCAATCCGCGACCACGCGCAACCCTAGGGTTAACTATTGAAATCTGGGAGATTCGATTCGCCGCCCGCGCGTCGTTCACAAAGAGGAAATCTGCTACTTCTCCACCGGCCCCAGCGCCAGCAACTTCTCAACACTGTCCCTCACCAAATCTGCCAGCCTCTCGCGATCCGACACGTCCATTCCCCTCGTCGAAATCGGTTCGCCGATTCTCACGCTGACGATGGTGGGCCGCACGATCCGGCTTCCCTTCCGCATCGACGCCGTGCCGCCTTGCACTGCGACGGGGACGACAGGAACCTGCGCTTTCAGCGCCATCAGAAACGGGCCGCGCTTGAAGGGCAGCAGCGCGCCGGTGCGGCTGCGCGTGCCTTCGGGAAATGTCAGAAACGAATTGCCCTGCCTCAACGACTCGGCAGCCTGATCGATCGCGGCCATCGATTGCTCGCGACTCGCGCGATCGATTGGCACGAAGCCGCCCACTTGAAACGCTTTTCCGAGCAGCGGCAGCTTGGTGAGCTCCTTCTTGAACAGCACGTGAAGGCGGCGGTGCAACGCGTTGAAGAGAATCGGCGGGTCGATGTTGCTTTGATGATTGGCGCAGAACACGACCGCGTGCGCGGGAACATTTTCGCGTCCGGCGACGTGCGTGCGGATGCCGGCGAGCGAGGTCCCGAGCGTGACGCCCCAGTGGCCGAGAACGTACAGAATGTTTTTCCAGCGGAAGAGAATGGCGACCGCCATTCCGATCGGCGCGGCGAGGGCCACATACAACGACACCGCGACGTAGGCGGCAACCGAACGGACGGCGGCGATGGCAGTGGACACGTCGGATACACGAAAGGCCTGAACCGGCGAACCGATTCAGGCCTTAAGTAGACACCAAGTAGGGCGAGTTACGAAGCGCGTGCCGCTCGGCGTGGCGCCACAGGGCGTGGCACCGGCGTCACTTTCGCCGCTTTCGCCCGCGCGATGGCGCGCGTGCGGGTCGTGAAGCTGCGCTCGAGCGCTTTCTCGACGCGCCCTTCGATCGATTCGGACGTTTCGCGCATCACTTCCGAAATTTCGGATACGATGAGGAACTTGGCGCGATCGAGCATGCGCTTCTCGCGAAACGACAGGCTCTTCGACCGGCTGAGCAGCGTGAGGCTCTTCAGCACGTCCGCCACGTCATAGATCGAACCAGTCCGCATCTTGTCCGAGTTGTCCTTGAAGCGGCCTTTCCAGTTCTGATGGTTATCGATCTTGCCGTTGCCAAGCGCGTTGAACAGCCGCTCGACTTCTGCGTCGCCGATGGCGCGGCGAAGCCCGACGCCGTCGACGTTGTCGATCGGCACGAGCACCGTCGTCTCGTTGGCGACGATGCGCAGATGATAAAACCCGCAGGTAGTACCGAGGATGGTCTTCTCTTCGATACGGATAACGACCCCGAGCCCTTGGTTCGGGTAAATGACCTTGTCTCCAACCTCGAATGTCACAGTGGTTCCCCCGTCATGAGGTGCGTAGATGAAGGCACGAAACTGTCGCAGAACGTCTTGTCAGTATAACGCGGAAATCGCCACGAAAGCAACGAAAAGTGCCAAAAAAGCGCCTGCTTTCGCCATTTGTTCACCTGTCTTACTGGCTTGCATCGGCTGACAATTTCGCAGTAATTTTGGCGCTAACACTTTGATGTACAAGCAGGTAAGTGGCCTTTTGCTGGCGATCTCGTGGTTAACCGCTTGGCCGGCATCCGGCCAGACGTTCAACAAGGACGTCGCGCCAATCGTCTTCGCTCGATGTGCACAATGCCATCATCCCGGCGGGTCTGCGCCGTTCAGCCTCCTCACGTACGCGGACGCGCGGCCGCACGCCACGCAGATGGCGTTGCTGACAAAAAACCGGCTGATGCCGCCGTGGAAGGTGGAGCCGGGCCATGGCGCCTTCATCGGATTGGATCCGCTGGGCGCGTCCGAGATTGATGTCATTCAACGGTGGGCTGCCGGCGGCGCGCCCGAAGGGAACCGGCGCGATCTTCCCCCAGCGCCTCGCTGGAATGCGGGATGGCAGCTCGGCACGCCAGACCTGGTCGTCAAATTCCCAGAACCGTACACGCTTTCCGCCGACGGACCGGATGTGTCGCGCGTCTTCGTCGTTTCTCTTCCGGTGAATACCCTACGTTACGTGCGCGGCATCGAGTTCAGCGCCGGCAATGCTCGAGTACATCACGCGAACATCAGGCTCGACGCGACGCCGGCCTCGCGTCAACTCGACACGCAGGATCCCGCACCGGGTTACGACGGCATTATTCTTCGATCGGCCGTGTATCCCGACGGCCATTTCCTCGGATGGACGCCAGGCCAAGCCGCTCCCCTTCTGCCGAAAGGCCTGGCGTGGACGCTCGCACCGAACAGCGATCTCGTCGTGCAGATGCACATGGTTCCCAGCGGCAAGCCCGAAGTGATCCAGCCGTCCATCGGGCTGTACTTCACCGACGACCCGCCCGAACAGACGCCCGTGATGATGCGCCTTTCGAACCAGCGCATCGACATACCGGCCGGCGACGCCAACTACGAAGTGACCGACTGGTTCGTGCTTCCCGTGGACGTCGTCGTGCAAGCGGTGCAGCCGCACGCACATTACCTCGCGCGCGAGGTACGCGCGCTCGCCGCGCTGCCAGGTGGAGCCACGAAAGAGCTGATTTACATCAAGGACTGGGACCTGCGTTGGCAGCACGTCTATCGGTACGCCGTGCCGATGGCGCTTCCGAAGGGCACGCGCGTCGAGATGCGTTACATCTACGACAACTCGGCGGCCAACGTGCGAAATCCCACGCAGCCGCCGGTGCACGTTCTCTGGGGACAGCAATCCAAAGAAGAGATGGGGGATTTCTGGCTGCAGGTGCTCACGAGGGACGCGAGCGACCGCGACCTCTTGGACCGGACGTTCCGATCCAAATGGATGGCCACCGACGCCGTCGGTCTCGAGGAGTTGATTCGACGCGAGCCGTCGCGCGTGGCGTTGCGCGACGACATCGGCGTGGTTTATATGCTGCTGAACCGGCCGGCCGAGGCCGCCGGCCATTTCGAGGCGTCGATGAAGCTGCAGCCGGACTCTGCGCCTGCGCATTACAACCTGGCGACGGCGTTCGCGGCGTCAAACCGGCTCGATGACGCCGTCGCACAGTTCCAACGCGCGCTCGAACTCCGCCCCGCCTACGCGATGGCGCAAAACAATCTTGCGATTGCGTTGCTGCGCTTGGGACGCACGTCGGAGGCGCTGCAGGGTTTTCACGATGCGATCCGGCTTGATGGGAATTTGATCGAGGCACATGTGAACGCCGGCCTCATTTCGCGAGCGACAGGCGATTTGGCCGAGGCTGCCGCGCGATTTCGACAGGCCGTGGTCCTGAAACCGGACTGGCTGTCGGCGGTTGAATTGCTCGCGACGCTGCTCGCCGCGGCGCCCGACGCAGCCGTTCGCAATCCCACCGAAGCCATTCGGCTTGGGAACCGTGCCGTCGAGCTCAGCGGGCGCCGAGATGCGAACGCGCTCGATGTCGCCGCGGTGGCGTACGCGTCGGGCGGGCAATTCGATCGCGCAATGGCGATGGCGGAAGAAGGACTGGCGCTGAGCCCGCCGCCTGCGCTGGCAGCCATTCTTCAAGAGCATCTGTTACTTTTCAAACAAGGCCGACCGTACGTTTCACCGAGATAAACACAGGCCCTACCTCTTCCCGCCAAGGAAGTGGTAGGGCCGTGCACTAGTTCACAGAAAAGTCGTTGAGAACGAAAGTCGCGGTGCCCGATGCATTCCCGACACCGTTGGCGAAGAAACATCCTCCGCCAAACGACAGACCCATATGCTGTACGTCAGCTTTGGCAGCATTGAAAGCTGCCGTATGAGCGGCATCGAACGTGCCTGAATGCCCGTCTCGGTCCGACCATTGTGAAGGATCAAACGAGGCATTCAAAATGCCCGGACCCGATGCCAGTGGTAGGCCTGTTGGATTCGACCACCAGTACTGCGACTCGCCGAGGTCGTTGTTGTTCGTGGAGAAATACAGTCGGACACTGGCGAGTGCGCCGCACGGATTGCTCGGTGTCCCCTGGCCATAGTAGTTGAACGCCGATATGCCGGCATTGACCGTGTAGGCAGCGTAAACACTCGACTTGCCGCTCAGGTCGCCGAGAAGGATCTGGTTGTAACCGGGATGTCCCGTCATGAACAGAGCCACGTCAGGCGTCGTCGTGAAGACGAAACCGATGCCGCCGTCGATGAGCGTCGAAGGCTTGGGCGCCGGAGCCTCGCCGTTGGCTCGGTAGAAGTACTCCATCCATTTCTTCTCGCCCTTGGGCGAGATAAGGAAACTCTGCGCGTGTGTAGGCATCGCAGTGGCGAGTACGAAAACCGCCGCGGCTGCCAGAATTCCGGCCATACTCTTTAAACGCATAATTTTTCCATCCTCCTTGGACATAAGACTAAAGGATAGCGATATGCCATCCTGAACAGTGCCGCGAGTGAGACATAAGGCACGTTACACTGCGGCCGATTTCCGCCGGTCGCAAATCCCAGAAGCCGCCGTGATCGGCCTCAAGCGTTGAGCGCTGAACCATGCGCTTGCCACCCTGGTCCACCTCCTGTCAGGTTCCTTCTGTTTCGGGGAGGGCTCAACTCTACTTGAAAATTCCCCTCTTTCCAGCGCTTACTTGCCACCGGGCGATATCTTGAAGAGAGGTCTTTCGAGGTGTGCCAGGCCGGAGCTGAGGGTGCTTGGAAATTTGGGTCGTTGTCGCCGGTCATTGGCACATCCCCCCAACCTTAAGGGAAGTCGCCGACAATCAATTGCAGAAGAAAATGGCACTCCAACCTTCGGCCGTAGAGAGTAGCTAGAGCGGGTTAGATGGTGCCGGAGGAGGGGGTCGAACCCTCACGACCCGAAGGTCACGGGATTTTGAGTCCCGCGCGTCTGCCAGTTTCACCACTCCGGCGGCGAAGGTCGCAGAGCGACAAAGTATAATCGTTATATTCAAAGATTTCTTTCAACGCTGGCCGTGGTGTCTTCGCTGGCCGGCGGCTGCGTACGGGTAAGCCCTCCGGTGATGTCCCCCGCCGCTGCAGGATCGTGCCGATCGCCTGCGCTGCGCTGGTTCGCGCCGGGCGACACGCGCGACCGCACGCGGCTCGACGCGTGGTGCGCCGGCGTCGGACCGCCCGTGGTGCAGCCGGCGCCGCTGGCGCCCGTCGCCGAGTCCCCCGCCATCACACTCCAAGACATCGCGTTCGTGAGCTGGAACGTGCACGTCGGCAACGGCGATATCAAGGCGTTCGTGAGCGATCTGCGGTCGGGTCGGTTTACCGGCGGCACACCCGTTCGCCATTTTGTGCTGATGCTGCAGGAAGCCGTCCGTGTGCGCGATGTCCCGCCCTACGCGACCGGCGCGGCAGGAGCGCGACGCATTCGCGCGCGTGCAACGCGCACCGTCGACGTCATTGAGATCAGCCGCGACCTCGACTTGTCGGTGATCTATGTTCCGTCGATGCGAAACGGAAACTCCACGCACGATCCGGCAGCCGACCGCGGAAGCGCGATTGTCTCGACCTTACCGATGGTAGACCCCATCGCTGTGGAACTTCCCGGAGAGCGTCAGCGACGGGTGGCGATTCTCGCGAGGCTGTCGCTTCCCTCGACGGACGGGACCGCGCTGTCGGTCGGCGTGCTGCACCTCGACGCGCTCGGCGCACCGAAGCGTTTGTGGTTCTTCGGCACGTCATCCATCCGCGAGTTGCAGGTGACGTCGATGGCGTCGCTGCTGCCGGAGGACGATCTCGCGCTCGGCGCCGATTTAAACACGTGGCACGGGAAGGCCGAGCCGGCGCCTCGTCGTCTTGCGAAGATCTTCGGCACGCCGGTCGTCGCGGCGGGCAGGAGGCGCGGGCTGAGTGTGCTGGATTATTTATTTTTCAGAATCGCCGGCACTTGGACGGCGCAGTACGAAGTCGCGCCCCTCGATTACGGATCGGATCATCATCCGCTGGTCGGACGGTTGGTACGCAGCCAGGCTCGCGCGGCCTCAAAGTCGGGACAGGCTGCCGCCACCAGCTTCCAGAACGTCGGTGAATGATCGAGCCGGCGCAGGTGCATCAGCTCGTGGATGATGACGTAGTCGCGCACCGCATCGGGCATGAGCACGAGCCGCCAGTTCAAACAGATGCGCCCTTTCGGCGAACACGATCCCCAACGCCACCGCTGATTGCGAATGCTGACCTTGGCGACCACGAGCCCATGCCGCTGCGCCAATTCGTGCAGCCGCGACGGAAGTTCCCGCGCGGCGCGCGCCCGCAGTTCTCGTAATTCCGCAGGGCTGCGCTCGACGACCGTTTGGCGGTGTTCCTCGACGTGACGTCGCTGCCGCTCGATCCAGTCGGCCTGCTGTGCGGCAAACTGCTCGGCGTGACGCTTCGACCCCCAGCGAGGAACCGTCACACGCACGCTGCCATCCGGCCGTACGCGAATGACGTAGCGGCGGGCACGCGGGTGACGAACAAAATCTATTTGTAGATTCAGCGCTTTCCTCCAAAAGTGTTCGATCCGATACTTAGTTTGGGACACGCCGGGGTTTTCAGCTGCGAACCTCGTCGTTTGTGAGATATGGTACTCCGGCACGAATTCTGAATAGCATGGCCGGATTTCGAGGGTCGCGGTAGACTCCCTATGGACGTGCCGCTGAAAGCTGCCAC
>JANMJM010000038.1:0-5675 GCA_031371345.1 Vicinamibacteria bacterium | reverse complement strand
CCTCTTACCTCTCGCCCCTTACCCCTAACCCCTTGCCCTTGCTACCCGGCCTACCTTATCGCTTCCAGGTATAGAGCATCCCGACGTAAACGCGATGCGCGCCGCGCGACTTCGACCTGGCGAAGAACGCTGGAGCGCTGCTGTTCGAGTTCACGAACAGGTAGCGGTAGTCGGCGCGGAAGCCCCAGTTGGGCGCGTCGGCCGCGCGAAAAATCTTGATGCCGCCGCCGATGTTTTCCGTGATGAATGTCTGCATGCCGACGGTGTCGACGTCATAGCCGAACTGTTTGGTGGGGACGCGCGGCGACAAAGAAACGGCGCCTATGCCGCCCGTAAGATAGAAAGGCACACGTTTGCCGGCGGTGCCGCCAGGGAAGAACAGTACGTTGCCGCTGTAGCTCCACACGCTCGGCATCTGAACGTGAATCACCTTCGCTTTGTTGAAGAAGACGTCCTGCGCCCAGCCGACGCTGCCCGTGATTTCGCCTTCGACGGCGGTCTTTTCGTTCAGGTAGTAGGTGAGGCCTCCACCGGCGGTGTACACGTTGAAGTTCACTTCTTTATTGTCGTCACCACCGACGAAGAACGTCCCGCCACCAGGGAAGCCGCCGAGCTCGATCTTTCCTGCGCCAATTGTTGCTTCCTGGGCCGACGCAACCGAACATCCTGCGATCAGGACCAACGCGGCAAGGAAAGCCTGAGAGCCACGAATCATTACGTATCCTCCTTCAAAGTAGCCTTTCAAGTTGGGGGATCTAGCCGTATTACGCGGATGACAGGAGCGTACGTACGCAACCCAACTGTGATAATTTCGGACGGCGAAGTCTACCATAGTGCCTCTGAAACGCGCACACGCTGCGGCCTCAGCGATTCTGGCGATTTTCATTGCCGGCATCGTCGGATCTTACGGAGCAAGTCACGCCCAAATTTCCGGATCGAGCAGCTTCGCTCAACAGGTCCGGGCGCTGTCGGAAGCGGGCGGCAGCTTCGATACCGACAATCTGATTTCCAACGAGCGCTCATATCTTCACGTCCTGCCGGCGTTAAAACAGGGGCGGGTCACGGGTGGCGCCTACATCGGCGTCGGACCCGACCAGAATTTCTCGTACATCGCCGCGATCCGCCCGTCGATTGCGTATGTCATCGATGTTCGGCGAGACAACCTGCTGCTCCACCTGTTGTTCAAAGCGCTGTTTCAGATGTCCGACACGCGTGCCGAGTATCTCGGCCGTCTGGTCGGCCGGCGGCTGACGACGCCGCCCGATCAATGGCGCGCCGCAAGCCTCGAGAAGATTGCGTCGCAGCTCGATGTCGCCGCTCCCCGCGAAGAGGACGTCCGGGCGCTTCGCAAACAGGTGGACGGCCAAATCGCCGTTTTCGGCGTGCCGCTGTCGCCGCAGGATTTTGCGACAATCGATCGCTTCCACCGGACATTCATCGATGCCGGCCTCTCGCTGAAGTTCCAGAGCTGGGGGCGCGCGCCTCGGAGCTACTACCCGACGTACCGCGAGCTTCTCCTCGAGACAGACCGCGACAAGCGGCACGGAAATTTTCTGATTTCCGAAGACGACTATCAGTTCGTGCGCGGAATGCAGCAGCGCGACCTAATCGTGCCGGTTGTCGGCGATCTGGCCGGGCCGGCGGCGCTCGTCGCCATTGGGCGCGCCATCCAGCAACGCGGCGAAGAGCTGTCGGCGGTTTACGTGTCCAATGTCGAGCTGTATCTGTTTCAGAACGGCATCTTTCCCCGGTATGTGGAGAACCTCGGCACTATCCCTCATAACACACGCAGCGTCATCATCCGCTCGGTCTTCAATGGGATGTGGTCCTTGCCCGACACGATGCCCGGCTACGCCAGCGCGTCGGTCGTGCAGAAAATCGACGACTTCGCGTCGCACAGGTACTCCGCATACGAGCAGCTGCTTTCATCATCCCGCTAGATCTTCTATCTCGGCGCAAAGGCGCAAAAAGAAAACTCTGCGTCTGCGCGCCTCTGCGCCACGATAGAAAAATTAGAAGTCGGGAAGCTGGATGGGGTTGTAGGTGAAGCACACGATCAGCATAATGAGCGCGGCGAGTGCGAGCCACAGGCGCGCACGGTCGAGCGGAATGTGTTCGTCGAGCGTGCGCGGGTGATGCGGGCCCATTGCCAGAGTCATCGCGATCAGCAGAACGGTCCACACCACCCAGCTGCTCGACAAAAAGGTGAGCCCAATTGCCACGCAAATCGAAACCACCGTGACGATGGTTGATCGCCGGCCGAACACCGCGTACGTAATATGGCCGCCGTCGAGCTGGCCGATCGGAAACAGATTCAGCGCCGTGGCGAGCAATCCGAACCACGTGCCGAACAGCATTGGGTGCATGTTCAGCGAGTAGCCGTCTGCGATCGATCCCCACGTGAGCCATGACGCGAGCTTCACGAGCAGCGGATCGCCGAGCGACATCAGCCCTGAGGTGTTTTTCGGGAGCGCCACGACAGGCGACAGCGCCGTTCCTATGAAGAGCGCCGGTACTGCGACGAGAAATCCTGCGAAGGGTCCGGCCGCGCCGATGTCGAACAGCATCCGCTTGCTCGGAATAGGCTCTCGAATGCGGATGAACGCGCCGAGCGTTCCCGTCAAACTCGGTAGCGGCCAGAGCGGGGGCATCGGAATGAAGAACGGCCGCGACGCATCAACCTGATAATATCGACACGCGAGATAGTGACCGAGCTCGTGCGCGCCGAGGATCGACAGGATTGTCCCGCTGTACCACAGGCCGTGCAGATAGAACCGCAGGCTGGTCAGCGACACGACGGCTGGCTGACGACCGAAGTCTGACAGGAAACCAGCGTAATGAAATCCGCCGACAATCGTCGTCGTGCAGACCGTCACGGCGAAGAGCAGCCAGTGGAGCCAGACGCGGTCCTGGAATCTTCTGCGCGGCGTAAACGCAACAGGGAACGGTAGTTCCGGTTCCTGAGTGTGAGATGTTTCGGGCAAGGCGAGACTTACTTACGAAATGTTCTGGAGGTCCTTCCCGGGCTTGAAGCGAATCGTGCGGCCGGGCGGAATCCGCACCTCTTTACCGGTGCGGGGGTTGCGGCCGATGCCGCGCTTGCGGGGCTTCACTTGGAACACGCCAAACCCGCGCAGCTCAATACGTTCGCCGCGCTGCATGGAGAGGCGCATCGCGTCGAAAACCGCATCGACCGCCACCTCGGCTTTCACCTTGGTGATGTCGGCGATCTTCGAAACTTCGTTCACGATGTCGACCTTGATCATGCTTAGGCTCTCCTCAGTGCTGGTAAATATCATAGAAACAGTGACTTACGCTGTCAAGTCTCCCCCTAAGTTGGCTTTAGAACGCCCCCATGTCACATAAATCGCTTTCGGCGGTCGTCCTGGTCGGCCGTCCCAATGTCGGAAAATCGACGCTGTTCAACCGCATCGTCGGCCGCCGGCGCGCCATCGTGAATGAATTGGCCGGGACGACGCGCGATCAGATCGACCAGCCGGCAAACTGGCGCAACGTGCCGTTTTCGTTGACCGACACGGCCGGCATGTTCGGCCAGAGTGAAGATCCGCTGCAGGCACTGGTGCTCGAGCACGGCCATCGGGCCCTCGCGACGGCCGATGTGTTTGTGTTTGTCGTCGATGGACGCGAGGGGCTCGTGCCGGCCGATCTCGAGATTGCGGCGGCCATCCGCACGGCGGGCCGACCGGTCATCGTCGCGATCAACAAAACCGACGATCGGCGCGCTCGCGCCGGCGCGCTGGATTTCTACGAGCTGGGGTTCGAGCCGATTGTGGAAATTTCGGCGGAACACGGACAGGGAACCGGCGATTTGCTCGACGAAATTATCGGCAAGCTTCCGTCTTCGACGAAAACCCGCGAGCAGCGCGAAGCAGAAGATCAAGCAGAAACCGTTGCCGAGCCGCGCATCGCCGTGGCGGGCCGGCCCAATGTTGGGAAGTCGTCGCTCGTCAATCGCATTCTGCGTGAGGAGCGCATGCTCGTGAGCGCTACGGCCGGGACGACACGCGACGCGATCGACGTGCCCTTCCAGTGGCACAAACGTCAGTTTCGCATCGTCGACACAGCGGGTATTCGCAAACCGGGACGTGTCGCGCGATCGGGACCCGTCGAGGCGGTGAGCGTGTTAACCGCGCGTCGTGCGGTCGCCGATGCCGATGTCGTGGTGCTCGTCATCGACGCTATGCTGGGCGCGGCCGACCAGGACGGCGCGATTGCCGGCGAGGCCGAACGCGCCGGGCGCAGCCTGGTGATTGCGGTCAACAAATGGGATCTTGTGCGCGGGCAGGGGCAGGATTTCTCGGAGCAGTTCGACGACAAGCTCCGGTTCAATTTGAAGTTTCTCGACTACGCGCCCATCATTCATATTTCGGCGTTAACAGGTGAGCGCACGCCCAAATTGCTCGAGCTGATCGACAGCGTGATGCAGGGCCGGCAGCGCAAAATTCCCACGCCGGAGTTGAACAAATTTTTCGCGGCGGTGACGACGTCCCATCCCATCCCAAGTCCAGGCCGCACGGCGATTCGGATTCTGTACGCGGCGCAGGTTGGAATCGCCCCGCCGACGTTTGCGTTGTTCACGAACGTGGCGACCGAGCTGCACTTTTCCTACGAGCGTTTTCTGAAAAACCAGCTGCGCGAGAAATTCGGTTTCATCGGTACGCCGATTCGTCTGCAGATCAGAAAGCGGAAGCGGAAGCCGCAGGAAGGGCGCACGTTAAGGAAGGGGCAAGGCGTAAGGGGTAAGGGGAAAGGGACGAGGGGTAAGGGGTAGGGTATACTGCGCGTAAGTTGTTACAGGAACTCACCGTGGCGAACGTCGAGATTCCGAAGCGCGCGCTGTTCAAGTCGTCGGAAGTGTGCGAAATCGCGAGCGTGCAGCCGTACGTGCTGCGATCGTGGGAGTCGGAATTCCCCGATCTCGGTGTCACCAAAGCGAGCGGTGGGCAGCGCGTGTATCGCCGCGAAGATGTCGAGCGTGTGCTGCGAATCAAGCAATTGGTCTTTTCCGATGGCTTGACACTGGCTGGCGTGCGACGGCGGATCGACGAAGAAGCGCCGCCAGTGCTCGACGAAGCAGACACGAGACACTTCAAAGAACTGCTCGGACGGAATGCGAAAGAGCGGCTCACGGAAGTGAAGCGCGGACTTCAGGCGCTTCTCGCCATGCTGTCGGGTGGTCCAAGCGAAGCTCCGAGACAGGCGTCGACACGAGTTGCCCCTCCTTCCAAGCGAAAAAACGGCGGTCAACCGGCCAAGTCGTCGGCGAAGAAATCCGCAAAGCGGAGGAAGTAGCTGCCAGCTATCAGTTTCCAGTTTCCAGTTTAACGTTCAGTGCGTGCCCTCTCCCTCTTCCCTCACGCTGATAATTAATGGACACTGTTCAGCGTTAGTTGTTTCTCGCTAACGACATAGCAATTGGCCTCCTGCTTGCAAAAGTAATATACCGGAGGACCGATGAAGCGTTTCATACTTCTCACGGCCGCACTTATTCTGACGTCTGGGGCCACCCGCACTCTTCAGGCCAAGGAAGGCCAACTGGTGAAGCTCACCGGGTGCGTCCAAGGCTTCGCGCAGGGCGGCTACTTCCTCAGCGATGCCGTTGACAAGAAGGGCAACTCGAAGCACTACCTACTCGTGAACGACAACGAAGAACT
>JANMJM010000271.1:0-2143 GCA_031371345.1 Vicinamibacteria bacterium | reverse complement strand
GACGCCAGGTCGCTCGCCGAAATGACCATTCCCCTCTTGCTGCGAATCGGCTGCGATGCGGTGTGAACAGACTGAGCCGCGCAGATGAGGACGAGAGCAACGAGAATGGCGGCCTTCATGGCTCGAGACGCTCCTTCAGTGCTGCGAGATCTTTCCGATTCGCGCGGCGTACGGCCATCGCCATGAACGGCGCGATCCATTTCGAGAATCCGGCTGGTGTTCCACGATTTCGCAACCTCATCCGAGTCGACCCATCCTGAGCCGGCTCCCAGATGTAAGTCGTCTCCATGGGAAACGGTCCTTCGGCGGTCTGCATGACCAGCCGTCCGCCCGGAATCCACTCCACGATCTCGTAGGTATACGCCAGTCGCCGGCCGAGAAAGGACGCGACGAATGCCACCTGTGATCCCGCCCGCAGCGGCGGCGCTGTTTTCCATTCGACCGACTTGATGTTGATGTACCAATCCGGCGCATTGTCCGGGTTAGCCGCAAACGCAGCGACCTCGGCCACTGGTCGATTGATAACGATCTCGGTGGAGACGTCGACGCTCACTTGGCGACCGTGAACGAGACGCGGCCCGAACGGCAGGGCGGGACAGGCCTGGTCAGGGGATTCAGCGTAATGCGTATGTGTGCCGAGTACTTTCCTTCGGGCAGCGAACGGAGATCAATCGGAGTAGTGAGTGCCGTCTTCACAGAGCCGCCGGCCGGCAGCATAAAAAAATTCGACGAGTCGATAGGACCTGGATCGGAAATGACGCGGCGGAGGTTGGTCAGCGCGCGCCCATTCTGTTCGAACACGAGCTCGTAGTAGGTTTGCGTCAGGTCGGTGCGACGCTCGTCGCGGGGATCCAGCACTCGCACCGATGCGTCGGACACATTCTTCAGGACGATCGTGAACGTGGGTGGGGTCCCGACGGTGACCGTCGCCGGCGACACGCTGAGCGCGGCGTCTATCGCGCGGCACTGTGGCGGCTCGGCGAGTCCCACTTGCGCGGCCAGCATGAAGGCGAGTGCACTCATGGACGCTCCTGTCTTCAGAACGCCGTGCCGAGAAACGGCAGCATGCGTCCCCAGAACATCACACCGACCCACAGAAACAACGACACGCAGGCGACCATCTTCGCGCCCAGCGGCGCATCGCCGTCGGCACCGACTGCGTGAATACGGTGCGACAGTCCAAGCGCGTAAAACACCAGCACGTTCAGACCAGCCAGCGCGACGAACAGCATCTTCAGCCAGAACGCGTAATTGTGAATGTATTGAAACGGATCGCCCGCGAAAAACAGGAGCCCCGTGATCAGGTTGATGGCGAAGCCGGCGACTGCAAACGGCATCAGCCGTTGCAGTGGAGCAAGCGGCAATCCCTTCGCAACGCCGAGGATGCGCAAATCGAGCACGCCGGCGATCCCAACCAGCATCGACAATCCGATGAAGTGAAGGATTTCGCCGAGTGGCCACAGCCACGGAATGCCGCCGGCCACGGCCCACGACACTCTCGTCGTCTTCAACCACGCCGCCAGTATCTGGACGTAATGCATTTACTGACTCATCCCCGACACCGGCCCGAAATACGCCATCAACCGCCCCGCCGTAATCGCGCCCGCCCATACCGCGAGCGAAGCGACGGCGAGCGCGCGCCCACGCGAGCGGCCATGAAACACGCGCCGCCGAATCTGCACCATCGTGAAGACGCCGAACGCGATACATGCGAGCTTGATGTAGAACACCGGGTTGATCAGTTTCGTCGCCGCGTCGGCGATCAGCAGTGCGGTACCGGACAGCGCGTTTATCCAGAACCCAATCCACATCACCCGGAAGAACGATTCCATCGGTGCCAGCGGCAAATCGCGCGAGCGACCGAGCAATCGAAGATCGATCGCGACGTTGGTCCCGACGAGTAAACTGAGGCCGACCGTGTGAAGGAACAGGATGCCGGGATACGCGAAGAGCGACGGAGACTCGCGGACCCAGATCGCGAAACCGGTGCTTTCGAGCCGCGCGAGGAACTCCATTGAGGCTCCCCTGAAACTGGTCTAGTATTGATCCACGCGAAAATTTTTTCCGGAGGATCAGATGACGCGCAGGTTAGTGGTCGTCATTCTACTCTTGGTCGCCGCGCTCGCCTCGGCGCCGTTGTTCG
>JANMJM010000262.1:0-9221 GCA_031371345.1 Vicinamibacteria bacterium | reverse complement strand
CGGGATCGAGGTCGTCGTTAAGGAACAGCCCAAAGAGCGAGCCGTACGATTCGTCACCCGCCGACGGCGCGAGGTACCCGGCAGGTTTGTACGGGTACAAGTCCTCGTCCGGCGACGATCGATCATCCAATATAAATGTGTGAGTCTCGTCGCCACGCGAGAGCGTAACCTGGACGACGCCCTGACTCCGCACGCCCTCCTCTCGGAGTAGTCGCTTGGCGTGCATGCGCGATCGCAGAGCGTGTCCGTTCACGGTCATCAGGATGTCGCCGCGTCGAATGCCCGCTCTGGCGGCGGGAGAGTTGCGAATGACGCCAGCAACCCGGGGCACGATGGGTATGCCTCGCGGCAGATATGGCGCTGCCGAGATCGGCGTGTCGATCTGGTCGGCCTCTTCTTCGACGAGAGAGAACACTCGGTCCCATTCCATGTCGGTGTCGAAGAGCGTCGCGTCGCCGCTGAAGAAGCCAGAGTAACTCGGCATCGACACTCGGATCGCCCGCGCACCGAGCGTGTCGTAGAAACGGATCGTCCGTCGAAGATCGCCGTCAGACGTTTCCGGCCAGGCCACGATCCCACCCGTGAACGGGATGCCACGCTGCCGCAGGCGCGCGCCAGCGGAGATGGCGACATCGGGACGCCCGTCGCGCATCAAGGTCTTGCGTCCCTCGGGGTCGGCGTTGTTGACCGAGAGCACGAGATGAACAGGCGCGAGGCGGGCGAGACCGTCAATCATTTCGTCGCTGAGGCGCGCGCCGTTGGTGGTGAGACTGATGACGTGCGCGGCGTCATGCCGGCGGAACTCGGCGAGGATGTCGAGCAGCCGCGGGTTCGTGAAGGGTTCCAGATCTAAGCGCGTCCGGAACTGAAGGAGTCCTTTCCGCCGGTCCGGATCGTAATAGCGGGCGCGAGTGCGGCTTTCCTCGAGGCCGAGCATCGTCAAGTCGTACGGCAGCGGATTGCCGTACTCGTAACAGAACGTGCATCGCGCGTTGCAATAGCCGGAGAGTGCGCCCATGTTATCCAAGAGGTGTCCAGAAGGGTCCACCGCCCACGCCGGCAGGTTGCGCAGTCGGAAAGCATCGATCGCTACGGGTTTGCCGCCGGCTTCAAAGTCGACGATTGCGGTAAGCGCCTCGAGCCGTCGGCGGACGTGCGCCACGAGCGGATGGAGGACCTCTCCATGAGTCTCAAGGCGCTGGTACGCACCGAGCGCAACGGTCCGACTGGCGGTCTCAGACTTCTCGGCCATACACCATCAGCCAATCGATCAACTCGACGGGGACGCCAAACTCCCGCGACAGTGCCGTATACGACGTGCCGCCCATATCAACACCCCACGGGCTGCCAAACGCATCGGGGATCACGATGAGGTCTGGGCGAACGCCTTGGCGTACGCGGCGCCGGATCACCTTGGCGTAGTCCTCGACGAACCGCGCATCCATGACGCCATAGTTGCCGCCTGGCGTTGCTTCCTTGACGGTTTCCACATACAGCGTGATGGCTTCCAATCGCTGCGCGAAATCGGGGATGGTATTGACGAGCGTCTCGAAGATCGGGGCGACGACCTCGGAGCTGAACATCAAGACCGTGTGCGCGCCGTGTCGTTCGATCAGATCGAGCAGCTTCTGAATGTGGTGAAGGCGAAAGTCCTCGACATGAAAGATGCCGTAGTTTTCGCCGCGGTAGAAATAGCGCGAGTTGTAAGGGTAGGTGTCGAGAGCGTCGGGCGGATCCTCAAGGCGGAATTCGAGGTGCTCGTGGCCGCGCCGCACGCGGAGGGTCACGGCCTCCCCGTGCATGTGACACCGATCGAGGGTCGCCTCGGACTCAATGCGGGTCTGGATCGGCTCCCCGTTGATGCACTCGACGACGTCCTGCGGCCGAACGCCAGCGTGGTAGGCCGGGGAGTTCAACACGACACCGTCCACCTCCGGCACAATCGGAGTGACCCAGTACACCGGCGGTTCGCAGAAGAGCGCTACTTTGACTTTGTGGCGGAGGTCCTGCGCGAACCGGCCAATGCGTTCCCAATGGGCGTGAAAGTCGGCATCGAGCTGGGTCCGCAACCATTGGTGAGTCAGCGGCAGCCGGATTCGCACCGCGTACGCCTCGTGAGCCTCGAGGAATCTGACGGTCTCCTCGATATCGGCTTCGGTCATGGTCGGCCACGCGACGATGCTGCCCATGAAGGGGATGCGGTACTTGCGAAGCAGCTCGGGCGCGCCGAGCGCGATGTCAGTACGCCGGCCGGTTTTCATCAGCTCGCGATTCAAGTCGGCATTGGCGGCATTAATCGATAGTTTGAAAATCAGCGGCTTCAGCGCGGCCAGCCGCTGCACCGTAGGTTCGTCGAAGTGCGAGCCGTTTGTGGTGATCCAGAACAGCCGGTGAGGCTCACGCTCGCGGGCAAGCTCAATGATGTCGAGCGCCTGCGGGTGAATGAACGTCTCCATGTGCGGTCGGTTCGATGGAAATAGGGAAGCGCCAGAAGCGGGGTCGTAGTGCCTGAGGCGAGTGCGCGCCTCCGCTACTGACATTAGCGATTTCTCGCGGGCGTAGGGAATATTCTCCTCGAAGCAGAAGTCGCAGCGGCTGTTGCAATGTCCGGAAATTGGTGTGAGCGCATTCATGGCGGTGTTGGTCGTGAAGTTCCGCCACCGTGAGAGATCCTTCAACCGCAAGCCGTCAACGGAGACGCGACGTCCATTGCTTTCGAGATCAACCAGTGAAAGCAGTCTCTGAAGTTCGTCTTTGAGGTGAGCAATTCGTGGTTCGATGACGTAGAACGAATTCGCGTCGCGCTGCTTCACGGCCACCTCGGGCAGGATCACGGGGCTAGGGGGGGCTAGCCGCGAGTTGACAGAATTGCAGCTATCGGCAAACGCGATCAAGCCAGATCGAGTTCCAAAACGTTCGTTCGCGTTCCGAAGCGGGCGAGACTCAGCGGAGAGCAACAACCGGAGTAGCGGGTGTCAATCGGATTGAAGCTGCCACGTGGAAACTGGAATTAAGGCGGTGAGCTCCCCAGTGGCTGTAGTTTTGCAACGTCCAGCATGTGACAAAGAAAGTCGCTATCGACAGGCGACGCTCGTTTGTTGATATCGCGGACCGCGTAGACCGGGGAGCTCAATTAGTCCGCACGCGTCCCTCAGCAGACAGACGGAAGCCGGCGAAGCGCCGGAAGAAAAGCGGCAGATCTACGCAGGCGTGACGACGACGGCCGTTCCATAGCAGAGCACTTCGGTCACCCCGCCCATCACCTCAGTCGCGTCGTAGCGAATACCGATGACGGCGTTCGCTCCATGCTGTCGCGCGTGATCGAGCATGAGCTGAAACGCGTCTTCCCGCGTGCGTTCGCACAACTCAGTAAAGAGCGAGATATTGCCGCCGACGAGCGTTTGCAGCGACGCGCCGAGCGTGCCCACGATGGAGCGCGAGCGCACGATGACGCCGCGGACGAGACCTTTGGTTTCAACGATGCGATAGCCGTCTAAGGTAAACGCCGTTGTCGTCATGTTATGGTTCACAAAACCTCCTGGGATGAACGGGGAGGCGTGCACAGCAGGTTATCGATCAACCGTGTACCGCCCACCCACAGCGCGCCCGCCACGCGCACGGGACCGAGAATCTGCTGGACCGGCTGCATGTTATCTGGATCGACAGCCTCGAGGTACTCGAGTCGTAGCTCCGGGTTGTTAGGTACCACAGCGCGCGCGGCCATTGTCACGATCGCAGCGTCCGTCACGCCCGACGCGATCTGGCGCTCGGCCTCGGAGAGGGCTCGATACAAGACCGGCGCCGACTGGCGTTCTGTCTCGGTGAGTTGTCGATTTCTTGAACTCAGCGCGAGACCATCGGACTCGCGCACCGTCGGTACTCCGACGACCGTGATCGGCATGTCAAAATCCCTCACCATCCGACGGATGATCGCCAGCTGCTGGGCATCTTTTTCGCCAAAATAGGCGCGGTCGGGTTGCACGATTTCACACAACTTAAGGACGACGGTCGCGACGCCTTGGAAATGTCCGGGCCGATGCCGTCCGCAGAGGTGGTCGGCGAGACGCCCAACCGCGACCGTCACACACGGCTGCTGCGGATACATCTCGTCCACGCCTGGTCCGAACACGAGATCGACATTGTTCTGCCTGCACAGGTCCAAATCGTTCTCGAGCGACCGCGGATATCGACGAAGGTCGTCGTCGCGATCGAACTGCAACGGATTGACAAAGAGGCTCACCACGACGTGGTCACACTCACGCCGCGCCTCCTCGATCAGGCGAGCGTGGCCCGCGTGTAGCGCGCCCATCGTTGGCACCAACCCCACTGTGCCCCCGTTCCGGAAGTCTTTTCGCCGTGCGCGTAGCGCCGCGATCGTGTCAACGAGCGGTGGCATCTGTCGCCACGGCGGATGCGTGCTTGGCGGCGAGAGGGAATCGGCCGGCACGGACGTCCTCAATGTACGTTTGAGTCGCGGCGATGACCGTCGCGGCGAGATTGGCGTAGGGCTTGACGAAGGGCGGCACGAATTCCTCAAACAAGCCCAGCATGTCGTAACTCACGAGAATTTGTCCGTCGCAATGCGGGCCAGCGCCGATGCCGATGGTCGGTATGGTCAATGTTCCGGTCACGGTTCGCGCCAGTTCGGACGGAATGGATTCCAGCACGACGGCAAAGGCGCCGGCTTGTTGCAGCGCCTGGGCGTCAGCCAGCAGAGCCTCCGCTTCGGCGGGCTGTGTGGCTCGCTGGCGATAGCCGCCCATTTGATGCACCGACTGCGGAAGGACTCCGAGGTGACCCATCACGGGAATCCCGACATCGACCAGGCGTCGAACAGTGTCAACCACTGCGCCCCCGCCCTCGACTTTCACGGCCGCCGCCCCGCCTTCCTGCAGGAGGCGGCCGGCGTTGCGGACGGTCTCCGCGGGGCTGATCTGATAGGTGAGGAAAGGCATGTCAGCGACGACGAGCGCGCGCCGCGCGCCGCGGCTCACGGCCGCCGTGTGATGCACCATCACATCTAATGTCACCGACAGCGTGGTTTCATACCCTAACGCCGCCATCCCGACCGAATCGCCCACCAAGAGCGCTTCAACGCCTGCGCGTTCGAGAAGGCGCGCGATGGTTGCATCGTACGCCGTCAGCATGGCGATCTTTTCGCCGCGGAGCTTTCTTGCGATTAACTCAGTGATCCGTAGTCGGGGAGCATGCATCCCGCAAGCGTATGCCAACTAGTCGTGAGATCTGAAACTGGACCGCGCACGGCCGGATAAGGCGCGTCTTAGAACAATGCAGTTTTAGCGCCTTTTCAGGCGGCATGCCGCTTGCTCTACATAAAAGCAACATCGCTCGCCTCCGATTCGCGTGGGGCGGCAAATCCCCACCCCATGGACGGGAGGCGTTTTTTGCCTCCCCGCTCGCCTGTACGAGGACGTCATACACACCGGCCCGCTTTGTTCGACCACTCCAATTGAACAAGGTAGGCGCCTATCTTCTTTGTCTCCCACGCGCAGATGTCGCCGATCTCACCATTCGTATCGTCATACCACCCTTGACCTGGAATGGGGTCTGTAATGGCTTCGCACAGTTCGTGGGAGCTGGTTGACGTTAACGCGTCAAAAGGCGTCAGGCCTCCGACGCATCCAGAGCAGCCGGGGTAAGGCATCACCGCGTAGAACGTGCCACTCCCGATGCTGTTGTGATATCCACAGAATGCCTGACATGACGAAGCACCTCCCATCACCACTCGCACGCCTGGTGGCAGGTAGATGAAATACAACGTGTTCGCTGTGGGCTTCGGCACCTTGCCGGCCGCGCGCTGTTGTTTGAGGAAGGCTTGAAGCGCGGTATCGGTGACAGACGCGCCCGGCACGTTGGTCGTGATCGTCACCGAACCAGTCCGGCGGCCATGACGGATCTTGATGGCGTTCGTGTCGTACTCGCTCAGCTGATCGATCAACTGGCTGGTGAGGACGACGTCAAAAAATTTATGTAACTTCGCGATCATCTCGCTCAGCGGCTTCGACGTCCATCCCTTTCCCCAGAAGATAGTGAATACCTCAACAGCATTTAACAGAGGGCCCTTGCGATAGGTGAGCGTCGGGGGCGCCGGCGCGACCATTTGATAAGGCGTATGTCCGTGGAGTGGAACAATCCGGATAGCATCGGTCTGCGCGGTTCGCCGAAGGATATTCTTTTTGTTTGGCATCGAGCCCCCTATGCCAGTTGTATCATGTGCAGCGGAGGGGAGTTGCACTATGGATAACGACAACATCACACGCAGAGACTTCGTCAAAACCACGGCTGCCGCTGGCTTGGCCGTGGCCGCCGGCGCAACCCTGGGCGCGCAACAAATGGTCGAAACGAACGTAGAAATACGCACTCCGGACGGTACGTGCGACGCGGCGTTCATTCACCCGCCCACTGGTTCACATCCAGCGGTCGTGATCTGGCCCGATGCATTCGGCTTGCGGCCGGCGATGCGGGATATGGCGAAGCGTCTTGCCTCCGAAGGCTATTCGGTTCTGGTGCCGAATCCGTTTTACCGTGTCGCCAAGGCACCCGTGTTCGAGGATGCCTCGAATTTCAACTTCGGCGATCCGGCGCAGCGATCGAAGCTGACGCCGCTCATGGGATCGGTCGGTGCCGACGGTGCGGCGGAACGGGATGCCGTGGCATTCATCGCCTGGCTCGACGCGCAGCGTCAGGTCGATCGGACGAAGAAAGTCGGCGCTCAAGGTTATTGCATGGGCGGTCCGCTCGTCGTGCGAACGGCGGCCGCGGTGCCCAACCGTGTCGGCGCGGGAGCCTCGTTCCACGGCGGCGGTCTGGTCACGGCAAACCCGAACAGCCCACATCTGCTCGCGCCGACGATCAAAGCGCGGATGTATTTCGGCGTCGCGGCGAGCGACGACGCGCAGCAGCCCGATGCGAAGACGAAGCTGAAAGAAGTCTTTGATGCTGCGAAGGTGCCAGTGGAGGTCGAGGTGTATCCGGCGGCGCACGGGTGGTGCGTTCCGGACATGCCGAAGCAGGCGAACGGACAGCCGACCTACAGCAGGCCGGATGCAGAACGCGCGTGGGGAAAGCTCGTGGCGTTGTACAAAGCGGGTCTGGCGTGAATGCCGTAGCGCTGCCTGCCGCTCTGGCGCTGGCAATCGCTGCGATGACGGCCGCAGGGCCGCAGGCGCGGCAGCCGAACGTCGAAGAACTGCTGCTGCGCGTGAGCGAACGTGTGACCGAGTTCTACAAGCGCGCGCAGAACGTCATCTGCATGGAGACCTCTACGGTACAGCCCATCGACTTCAATAATTCGCCGGCGGGGTTCGCGCGGACCGTCGAATCGGAGTTGCACGTCGAAGCAGATAGCGGTCAGGCGCCTGGTGAGGCCGCAGTCATGCGCAAAATTCGGAAAGTGAATGGGCGGGTCCCGCGTGAGAAGGACAAGAAGGACCGCGAGGGATGCACCGACCCAAATCCTCTGTCCTCCGAACCGCTTGCGTTTCTGTTACCGGCTCACCGCGCGGAATACCTGTTCAGGGCGGCGGGAATTGCGAAAGACAGGAACCGAACGACATTGGTGATCGATTTCGCGTCGGTGGATCGCAAAAGCAACCCCGAGCTGATAGAAGATCCGAACGGACACGAGGACTGCTTCGACTGGTCCGGGCACATCGCATCGAGCGGACGCATTTGGGTGGATGGTGAAAATTACGACGTCGTACGCGTGGAGCGGGGTCTCCGGGGGCCGGTCGAAGTGAAGGTCCCCACGTTGATCCAACGGCGTCACCACCTTGACAACTGGATCGTCATCGTGCGGGACGCCGTGACGATTCGCTATAAGACAGTCGCCTTCAACGACCCTGACGAGGTGTTGCTCCTGCCGGAATCCATCGACTCGTTCACCGTCGTCCGGGGCGGCCTCGAGTCGACGCGGCGAAAACAGACGTTCTCTGATTACAAGCACTTCGTCACGGGAGGCAGGGTCCTCCAGTAACGGCGGTGACCACTTTGTTCACTGCAGTACCGTCAGCAGCGTGCTCTCCAGGTAGATAAGGATCGAGATCACCACGAGCATTTCAAGGATCACCGGCGTCATCTGCCGAATCCACTGCATCGGCGTGTAATGCTCGTCGACATCGCGCTGGATGAACGCATACGCGACCACCGACTGCGCGCAGCCGATGTGCGTCCAACAGCCGCCCAGCGCGTATCCTGCAATCTGCGACATGGCGAACAGGTGCAGCGTTGACAGATCCAGATTGCGAAGAGCCCGTGATGCGAAGTCGGCGACGACGTTGTTATCGAGAGTCGCCGAGAGCAGCGTCGAACCCATGAACTGCGACCACGCGACAGGGTACTGCCCGACCGTCTGCATGCCGTACTGAATCAGGCTTTCCATGCGATCGAAGAAGCCGGCTTGCGTCAGCAAGGTAATCGACAGAAAGAGCGGAAACAGAAAGTAATACTCCGCGTACTCGTGCCACGCGTCGCGAAGCGCGAGCGCCCGCATGCGGGGAATGCGCACGATGCCGAGCAGAGCGACACCGAATCCCGCGAACGACGCAAGAAAAAGCGGCACGTCGTGATACCTGCCGTGGACCAGAAGCATGATGGCAAAGGGCGCGAGCGCGAGCCCGCCGATGAGCTGCGCGCGGCGGCGCAGTTCGGCCGATGCCGCGAGCGTATCGTCGACCCACTGCTCGGCCAACATCGCGCCCTCGTCGTCGCCTTGGAGGTCGAGCACGTAATGGCGATCGAGCGAGTCCGCGAGCTCGTCGCTGACGTAATGGCCGAGCAGTTCCTGCCGTGTTTCAACGGGGACCTGTTCCTGAACGAGAGCGGTGCCGAGCGGCGTGCCGCGGCGCAGCCGCTCGAGGACACCATCGACCTTGCCGCCGAGGTATAACGCGTGGCCTTCGACCAGCTCAACAGGCGTGAGCACTTCCCCGTGGCGCGTGGCTTGAAGAAACCGTACGTCCTCGGCGTTCGCGTCAAGAACATCCATCGTGTCCATATTGATGCGTTGTCCGGCGAGCGCTTTTCGCAGGTGGCGCGCCACAACGAGGTAGGTTGCGATGGCGATGGGTCCGCAGTATCTCAGGAAAAACGTGCCACCGAGCAAGGGGTGGAGGTTCGCCTTCATGATGAGGTTCGGCGGTTCACCGTACGCGAGCCAGACACCGCAGACCGTCGTGACCGTCGTGCAAATCATGACGGCA
>JANMJM010000252.1:0-2391 GCA_031371345.1 Vicinamibacteria bacterium | reverse complement strand
ACGTCGGCGTAGCCGAGGCGCCGGCCGACGTATTCTGCGTGGCCTGCGTGCGTCCGGTGTCGGGAGTAAACACAGACTTCGCAATGTCGACCGTTTGGATGTGCGCATCGTGCGTCATCTGCCCGTCGGTCAGCGTCGCGCGCTGGGTATTGGTGACGCCGGTGTTCACCCCCTTTGTGCCGACGATCTTGGCGTTCATCAGGAAGTTCTCGATCTGTGCGTCGGTGAGCGCGGGGCGAGCCGGAGGGGCCGTCTGTTGAGCGGCGAGCGACGAGGGAGATGCGAGTACTACGAACGCCAAAACACCCAGTAACGCCGCGCGTTGGACTGAAGTCATCGGCCTCTCCTTTTCTTGTGGGTTCGGGCCGGTATCCTACTACGGATCTACTTGACGGCGGGTGATCCGATCCATCGGACCAGGAGCTGCGGGGGAATGCCGCTTGAAATACGCCTGCAGAGCCTCGAGATCGGACCCGTCGTAGACCGCATCGGTCCCGCGGGGGAACACCGTGAAATTGTCGCCGCCGTCGGCCGTAAAGTCAGTCATGGCCACGCGGTAGTGTTTCTTGGGCTCAACGATTTCGCGGCCGATTCGGATCGACGCCGGATCGACGCGACGGCCCCTGGGCTGTGACCGGTCATAGGCGTAGTGAAAGCCGGCCGACACCTGCAGGATCTGATCGCGTCCGGGGTCCGGATTGTCAAACTGCTGTTCCAGCGCTTCCCGAATCATGGCGCCGGTGAATGTTTTGGTGACGAGCCGATTCTGAAAAGGCTCGACATCGAACGCCTCCGAATACCACACAGTGGCGGGGGTCTCCGACGTGGGTGAATCATGGACGAGGTCTGCGCGGATGCCGCCCTCATTCATAAACGCGACGACAGCGCCTCCAGCGGAACGGTCGCGTGTCGCCTCGAGAATGGAATCTGCCACGAGGTTGCCGAGCGCCGACTCGCCTGCCACGTTCTGCGTGCGTGTGATGTCGCGCGCGATGGTCCCGATGATGGTATGGCCGAGGGTTTCGTACGCGGGACGATAGCGGGCGAGAATCGCGGTTTGCGCGGCGCTTTTCTCGACATCACGAGTGACAACAATGTTGTGTGCCGTCTTCGACACAACATCGCCCGTCGTTCGGTCAATGCGCAGATCGATCTTCGTGACAAGACGTCCGAAGGCCGCTGCGCTCGTCACCAGCTTCCCGCTGAACGTGCAGATGTACGCTCTATGTGTGTGGCCGGAGACGATCACGTCAACGTCATTGGACATCTGACGTGCGATCGATTCGATGGGTTCCGAGACACCGTCGCAGCCGTTGTAATCATCCCCCGACGGAACCCCGCCCTGGTGTATCAGCACCACGATCGCGCGCACGCCCTGCGTCCGCAACAGGCGGACCGTTTGGTTAGCCGAGTCGGCTTCGTCACGGAACAAAAGACCTTGCACGCCTTTTTGCCCAACCAACTCGGGCGTGCGTCTCAATGTCATACCGATGAAACCCACCTTCACGCCGCCCACTACTTTCACCACAGAAGCGGGAAACAGGGGTTGCAGCAAGCGTCTATCGTTAATGGTCACACCGCTTCGGGACAGCACAGCCTTGTCGATCGTCCGTGGATTGAGAATGACGTTGGCCGCGAGGTATTGGAACGCCGCGCCTGTGAAGGGCGTGCCGTCCAGACATCCGTCGATCGGATGGCAGCCGCCGCGCTGCATGCGGTACAGCTCGGGCCAGCCCTCGTCAAATTCGTGATTGCCCACCGACGACACGTCGAGCCCGACGGCATTCAACGCCTCGATGGTCGGCTCATCGTGAAACAATCCCGACAGGAGCGGGGAGGCGCCGATGAGATCTCCTGCGGCGACGGTAAGCGTGTTTGGATTTTGTGCTTTGAGCTGCGCGAGATGAGTAGCGAGGTATTCGATTCCGCCAGCCGGTGTCGAGCCTATGTGTCCGTTCGATCCTGACGGCGGCTCCAAGTGTCCATGAAAATCGTTGAATGCGAGTAGCTGGACAGCGACCGACTCTGGAGTGGGCGTATTTTGTACAGCGCCGCTCGAGAAAATCGCGGCCGAAAAGGCCATCGCAAGAGGTGTGAACGGAACCCGCGGACGCATGGCCAATCATAATGGGAATGGTCAACGGCGAATACACGTCGTTCACGCTGTCTCACCACGCTACAGCGTGTAAACGTTTGTTACGAGTCGCGCGTGCGTTTGTTCAGTAATCGGGCAATTTGCGCTTGCTCCTGGCGCGGCAGATCACGCAAATAGCACTCGACCGACTCAACGATGAGCCGCCACTGCGGTTGTTTGCGAACCTGACTGAGTGCGACGAGCTTGTCGCGTACCTCTGTCGGCAGCCGAAAGCTCACCTGCGGATAATCCTTCAC
>JANMJM010000189.1:0-2586 GCA_031371345.1 Vicinamibacteria bacterium | reverse complement strand
AAATTCGGTTTCGTCTGGATACCAAGGCACGGGCCGGAGGAGGAGCGGACGTCGTCAGTTCCTGCGGCCGCGCGCAGCTGGATCTGATACGCGCTGTTCATGAGGCGCCTTAGGCCACGATGACATCTGAAGCAACGTTCTTGAAATCAATAAATCCCCGCTCGACGTCCGTCGACATCAGCTCGACTTGAATGCGTTCGCCGACATCCAATTGTTCGAACCCACGTACCACCCGGCCTTCTACAGGCATCTTGAGCAGTCTGGCCCATGTGCCTTTGTCGGACGCACCGGTGACGATGGCGGCGAAGTGTTCGCCGATGCGCGATTCGAGAAGGAGCGCGGCCGCCGATTTGCCGACCTGCCGCTCGACTTTGTTGGCGGCGTCTTCTTGTGCGGTGAGGTGTTTCGCCAACGCTTCCAATTCGGGAAACGTATAGGGCGACGCCTTGCTGGCGATGGCGGCTTTCAGCAACCGCTGCGTCACCAGATCGGGGTACCGCCGATTCGGAGCCGTCGAGTGGGCGTAGTCTTTCACCGCGAGTCCGAAGTGTCCTGGCGCCGCGTCGCCGGGTTGCTCGGCGACGTACTCGCCCGCTCCCAGGAGCTTGATCACTGCAAGAGAAAGATCCGGAAACCGCATGGGATCGGCCGCTTTTGCGTTCACGAGAAACTTATCGAGCGCCACAGAATCGGGATCTTTGGGCAGCGCGACGTTATGCTCGCGCGCAAGCGCAACGATGCGATCCCAGCGCTTCGGCGTCTTCACCACCCGGCGGATTGAAGGAAATTTTTTCGAAGCGAGATATCGTGCAGTGACGCCGTTGGCCGAGATCATGAAGTCCTCGATGATCTCGTTGCCGCGATTCGCCTCGGCGGCTTCGAGACGGCTGACCTCGTCGCCTTCGAAGACGGGTCTGGCTTCGGCCGTTTCAAGGCTCAGCGCTCCGTGCGCGTGTCTCAGTGATCGCATGCTGTGGGCGATCCGATCCTGCACGCGCAGGTTATCGGCGAGCCCCGGGACGGCATCGATCGCCTGCGGAACAGCGGCCGTGCCTTCGAGCCACGCAGCCACACTTCGATACGCAAGCTTTGCGTGATTGCGCACGCGGGCGCGATAAATATCCGAGGCCACAAGAGACCCGTCGGGCGCGATCGTCATCTCGATAACCACGGCGAGACGGTCTTGCTCGAGGTTCAGCGAGGTGAGGTCGGTGGAGAGCTTTTCCGGGAGCATGGGAAAGATCCCGCCCGCCGTGTAAACCGACGTCGTGTTCTGTTCGGCCTGCTCGTCCATCGCCGAGCCTTTCTTCACGAGCGAATCGACGTCGGCGATTGCCACGCGGATCTTGACGTTACCGCCAGGCATCGTCTCGGCGACGGTCAGCTGATCCAGGTCGCGCGAGTCGTCGTTGTCGATGGAGGCCCAAAGTAGAGCCGTCAGATCACGCACGCCGGCGGAGTCGGTGGCGGGGGCGCGAATCGCCTGAGTCTCGGCTAATGCCGCGGGCGAAAATTCCGGACGGAGGCCTCGCTCCAGCATGGCCCGTGTGGCGATGCTGTGCAGGATTTCGCGATGATGCAAGCGAGCTCAATCTTAGTCCACTAGTTCGGAAGACGTGCTACCGTGTGCGCATTATGGAAATAACTCGCCGGGATGCTGTCGCGTCGTTCGGAGTGTTTGCTGTATTGATCGCATCGGGTCGCTATGCGGAAGCAGCGCCACTGGCCGCGCAGCAGCCGGCGGCCGTCGCTCGGCCGCCCGTGTTCAAGCACGACCTGCCGAATCTGAACATGAACGACTGGGAAGTGACAGTCAGCCAAGTCGACTACCCGCCGGGGCGCGTTGGAGCGGTCCATCACCATGCCGGCTTCGTGCTCGCTTACGTTCTCGAAGGCGCTATCGTCGCCAAGATTTCAGGACAAGGGGAAGAGAAGACGTACCGCGTCGGAGAGATGTTTTACGAGCCGCCCGGTGCGACGCACGAGGTGTCGAAGAACGCGAGCCAGACACAGCCGGCAAAACTGCTGGCGATGATTTTCGCGAAGAAGGGATCGACCTTGACGAATCCCGGTCCCGCGCAAGGGCCCAGCGGGCTGTAGGATTGCGAGCAAGATTAACCGAGGTCGCAGACCACATGGGCTCTCGGCTAGAAGCTTGAAGGATGTAGACGAACGCGCGTACGTGGCTGGGCCGGGTCGTTGAGGAAGTTGATCCTATCCTTGATCGGCACTTTTCGGCCGTCGACCTCCTACCCGCGCGAGATCTCGGCCAGTCGGATTTGCAAGGGATACCGTTTCGGCGTGTCGGTCGATGAGCAACGCGATCACGTCGGCACGCGTCAGCCCAAGGCGCTTCATTGCCTGCTGTACCTTGGCGTGGTGCGCGGGTGTGAGCGTGAGAGAAACGGGTGTGTGGACTTTACCGCGGAACATCGATTTCTGGCCTGGCAGTCGTTTCGCCATATGTCCTTAAACGCAAACTGGCCGCTCTACGGACGATTCGGACCCGCGATTACCGACTTAGCGAGTGAGAGTAATTCTGCGCGGAAGTGCTCTTCTGACAGTCTGAAGCGGCCCTGATTGCAG
>JANMJM010000179.1:0-12536 GCA_031371345.1 Vicinamibacteria bacterium | reverse complement strand
CGAGGCCTGACCACCCCTCGCCCGTTACCCCTTACCCCTTGCCCCTCGCCCCTTGCCCCTTCCATCACCGTCCCCAGCCTCGCTTCACCACCGGCTCGACGCAAATACTGCGTCCGATCGCCGGCGCGATGATGCGCAGCTCGGCCATCACGCGATCGAACTGCGCGGGAAACATCGACTGCGCGCCGTCGCTGAGGGCTTTGTCGGGATTCGTATGCACTTCGACGATGATACCGTCGGCGCCCGCGGCCACCGACGCGCGCGCCATCGGTGCGACCTTATCGCGCCTGCCTGTGGCGTGGCTCGGGTCCGTGATGATCGGCAAGTGGCTCAGTTTTTTGATCACCGGAATGGCCGAAATGTCGAGGGTGTTCCGCGTGTAGCTTTCGAACGTGCGGATGCCGCGCTCACAGAGAATGACGTCGGTGTTGCCGCCCGCCAGAATGTACTCCGCCGACAGCAGCCATTCCTCGATCGTGGCCGCGATACCGCGCTTCAGCAGCACCGGCTTGCGCGTGCGGCCGAGCTCGCGCAGCAAGGTGAAGTTCTGCATGTTGCGTGCGCCGACTTGATAAATGTCGGAGTAGCGGCCGACCACATCGATCTGGCTGACGTCCATCACTTCCGACACGAGCTTCATGTTGTGCTGATCGGCCGCCGCGCGCAGCATTCGAAGGCCTTCTTCGCCGAGGCCTTGAAAGCTGTACGGCGAACTGCGAGGCTTGAATGCGCCGCCGCGGAAGATCTTGGCGCCGGCTTTCTTGACGGCCGCGGCCGTCGAGAAGACCTGCTCTTCGTTCTCGGCCGAGCACGGACCCGCCATCACAATGACTTCGTCGCCGCCAATGCGGACGTCGTCGATCTGAATGACCGTGCCCTCGGGTTTGAACGTGCGGCTCGCGAGTTTGTACGGCTCCGTGATGCGCAGGACTTCGTGCACGCCGTCCATGATTTCGATGAGGGCTGAATCCACTTTATGTGCTCCTACGACGCCAAGGACGGTGCGATTCACGCCGGTCGAGCGATGCACGTCCATGCCCTGCTCGACCAGATTGGCGACCACCTTTTCAATTTGCGCTTCGCTCGCGCGCTCTTCCATGACCACTACCATACTTATCGATCCTCCACTTTCATGTCTGATACGCGTCCGTCCGATCCGTGCGCGGTCGCGCGCTCGATGCGCCGCGCCTCGTCGATGATTCGCTCGAACACCCGCACGATGGCGTCGCCGCCGAGCGGGCTGCCCATTTGTCTGCCGTGAGACTGCACGTGGTGCAGCACCTGGGCCTCGCGATCCGGCTGATACACTTCGAGTCCAAGGTCGTGTTTCAGCTTGCCGATCTGCAGCGCGCAATGGGCGCGCTCGGTCAGCAGTTCAACCAGCTTTTCATCCAACTGATCGATCCGCCGTCGAAGATCCTCGATTTTCATGTCTGCCCGTTTTTCAGCCAGCGTACATACGATTCTACCCTTTCAACGAGATCCGGCGCGTTGCCGGCCTGTGCGATGACGGCCACCAGGCCACTCCCCACCACCGCCGCGTCGGCCCATTGGCCGATTTGCCGCACGTGCTCGGGACTCGAGATGCCGAACCCCAGCGCCAGCGGCATCGACGTCGCGCCTCGAATGCGCCGCGCCAGCGCCTCGGCACCGTCGGCCACCTTGTCGCGCGTGCCCGTCACTCCCAATCGCGAGATGCCATATAAAAATCCGCGGCCGAGTGTCGCCGCCTGCCTGACCCTCGCCTCGGTCGTCGTCGGGCTGAGCAGGAAAATCATGTCGATGTCGCGGGCCGCCAGCGCGTCGCGAACACCCTGCGCTTCTTCGATCGGCAAATCGAGCACGAGCACTCCATCGACGCCGGCCGCCTTCGCACGATCGCTGAACGTGTCGATGCCCATCCTCAACACCGGATTTGCGTAGGTGAAGAGCACGATCGGCGCCTTCACGGTCGCGCGCACTTTTGCCACAAGGCCGAGGACGCCCGACGCTGTCGCCCCTGCCGCCAAGGCGCGTTCGGTGGCACGTTGAATCACGGGCCCGTCGGCCAGCGGCTCGGAAAATGGAATGCCGACTTCGAGCACGTCGGCGCCGGCGCGATCGAGCCCGCAGAGAATATCGCCCGACCGCGACAGATCCGGATCACCCGCCGTCACGTACGTGATCAAACCTGTGCGCTTCTCCGCGCGCATGCGGTCGAAGGCCGCGTGAATCCTAGACGCCAACGGGCCTCTCTTCCTCTCGCAGATAGGCCGTCACGCTTTGCACATCTTTATCGCCACGGCCCGATAAATTCACCAACACGTGCTTGTCGACACCGAGTTCCTGCGCGAGCGTGCACGCATACGCGATCGCGTGGGCCGACTCGAGCGCCGGGATAATGCCTTCGAGCCTCGCCAGCTGCTGGAACGCCTTCAGCGCCTCGTCATCACCAATCCAGGTGTATTCGGCCCTCCCGAGATCGCGCAGCCACGCGTGCTCGGGTCCGACCGCGGCGTAATCGAGGCCGGCCGAGATCGAATGTGTGAGCTCGATATTGCCGGCCAGATCCTGCAGCACGAACGTCCGCGTGCCCTGCAGCACGCCGGCGGTTCCCGTGGCGAAGCGCGCCGCGTGTCGCCCCTCGGCCAGGCCTTCGCCGCCCGCCTCGACGCCGACCAGACGCACCGACGCATCGGGAATGAACGCGTCGAAAATGCCGAGCGCATTGCTGCCGCCGCCGACGCAGGCGACGATGACGTCGGGCACACGTCCATTCATCGTCAGCGTCTGCTCGCGCGCTTCGCGTCCGATCACCGCTTGAAATTCGCGGACCATCAATGGATACGGATGGGGTCCGAGCACCGACCCGAGCAGGTAATACGAATCGGTGACGTTCGTCACCCAATCGCGCATCGCCTCGTTGATCGCGTCTTTCAACGTGCGGCTGCCTGCATCGACGCGCCGCACCGTGGCGCCGAGCAACCGCATGCGCACGACGTTCAGCGCCTGGCGCTCCATATCGTCGGCGCCCATGTAAACGTGACACTCGAGACCCAGCAGCGCGCACACCGTTGCGGTAGCCACGCCGTGCTGGCCCGCGCCAGTCTCCGCGATGACGCGGGTCTTGCCCATCCGCTTGGCGAGCAGCGCCTGCCCGAGCGCGTTGTTGATCTTGTGTGCGCCGGTGTGCGCGAGGTCTTCGCGCTTCAGGAAAATCCTGGCGGCCGGCTTCGGCAGCGATGCGCGCAAGCGCGCCGCTTCGTACAACGGTGTCGGCCTGCCGACATAGTGCGCGAGCAGCCGGTCCAACTCTTGGAGGAAGGCGGGATCGTTCCGCGCCTCGAAATAGGCCTGCTGCAGTTCCTCCACCGGCGCCACCAGCGTCTCGGGAACGAACTTGCCGCCGTACTCACCGTAGTAGCCGCGCGCGTTCGGATCGCGGTGGCCGAATCGAGTGTCAGTCATTCAACGCCTCAAAAAAACGTCTTAGTCGGCTCGCGTCCTTCACGCCGGGCGCCGCTTCGACGCCGGACGACAAATCCACGCCATACGGCCGGACCGCCGCCACGGCGCGGGTGATATTTTCGGGATTCAGCCCCCCAGCGAGAATCGTCTTGCGCGATGCCGCAATCTGCCTCGCCGCGTTCCAGTCTACGGTGCGGCCGGTACCGCCGTAACGCGAGGGATCGTGCGCGTCGATCAGAATCATTATCTCGGGATCGAATTCGTCGAGCACGGCTGGCTCGCCGTTCTGCAATCCGATCGCCTTGATCACCTGCCTTCGCCCTCCGGGCGCCGGCAGACTACGGCTCACAATATCCCGGCAGTATTCCGGCGATTCGCCTCCGTGAAGTTGCGCGACGTCGAGGCCGACCGTGTCCATGATGTGCGTCACTTCCTCCGGAGATTGATCGACAAACACGCCGACGCTTTTGACCGTTCCCGCATGACGCCGCACGATCTGTCGAGCCGATTCCTGGCTGATATAGCGCGGGCTGCCCGGCCAGAACACAAAACCGAGCGCGCTCGCCCCAAGCTCCGTCGCCAGGTCGGCATCCTCGGCGCGTGTAATGCCGCAAATCTTCACGAACACAACAGTCCTTTCAGCGCCGCGCCAGGGTCGGCCTCCGTCATGAACCGCTCGCCGATGAGGAACGCGTCGTAGCCGCCGCCGCGCAGGCGGCGGAGATCGTCGGCCGTCTTCAAGCCGCTCTCGGCCACGGCGATGACATCTTCCGGAATCAGATCGATCAGTTGGCTGCTCAACCTCGTGTCAACCTCCAGCGTCCGCAGATTGCGATTGTTGACGCCGATAATCGACGCTCCCGCATCCAAGGCAGCCGGCAGCTCGAACAGCTCGTGCACCTCGACGAGCACGTCCAGCCCCGCATCGGTTGCGGCGAGATGGAGGCTCTTCAGCGCTTCTGGCGTCAACGCGGCGACGATCAACAGGATGGCATTGGCGCCGGCGGCGCGAGCTTCCAGAATTTGATAGCGATCGACGATGAAGTCCTTGCGCAGGAGGGGGAGCGCCGTCGCGTGGCGCACGGCCGCGAGATGCTCCATCGAGCCGTCGAAAAAGGTCGGCTCCGTCAGAACCGAAATCGCGACAGCGCCAGCCTCGGTGTAGCCCATCGCGATCGCGCCGGGGTCGTAGTCGTTTCTCAAAACACCGCGCGAAGGCGAGCGCCGCTTGCACTCGGCAATCACGTTGACGCGATCCTCCCGCTCGAGCGACTCCCTGAACATGCCCTGCTTGGGCTCGACTGCCGCCGCGCGACTATCAATCTCGTCGAGCGACACCTGCGCCGTACGCACCTCGACGATGCGCCGCGTGGCCGCCACGATGGCCTCGAGGAGATCGGGCCTCGACCCGGCGTCCGTCATGATGTTTGCCCCGCCGTGGCCTGCGGCCTCGACGCCGCAGCCATGGCGTTCAACGTTCTGGTCGCCGCTCCCGAATCGATAGCGGCGGCCGCGCGCTGGATGCCTTCCCGCACGGAGGCCGCCTTGCCGCCGATGAACAGCGAGGCTCCGCTATTGAGGAGGACGACGTCGCGACGCGGACCTTTCGCCCCGCCGAGCACCTCGCGCACGATCGCGGCGTTCGTTGCGGCATCGCCGCCCTGCAAATCTTTCGTGGCGGCTTTCGGCAGACCGAAGTCCGATGGATGCACGTAGAACGTCTTCACAGATCCATTACGGCACTCCGACACTTTCGTGTATCCCGTCGTCGATAGCTCGTCGATGCCATCGGCGCCATGGACGACCCACGCTCGCTCGGCGCCGAGGAGCAGCAGCGCGCGAGCCATCAAATCGGTGAGCTCCGATTGAGGGACACCGACCAGTTGCGTGCGAGTACCGGCTGGATTCGTCAGCGGACCAAGAAGGTTGAACGCCGTCCGGACACCGAGCTCGCGCCGTACCGGCGTCGCGTGCTTCATCGACGGGTGGAACGTCGGCGCAAAGAAAAACGCGATCCCCACAGTGGTGAGCGACTGCTCAACGACCGACGGTGCGGCCGCCACATCCACGCCGAGCGCCTCATAGACGTCGGCGCTGCCGCATTTGCTCGACACCGATCGGTTGCCATGCTTCGCAACACGCAGGCCTGCCGCCGCGGCCACGAGCGCCGCCGCCGACGAGATGTTGAACGTGCCGCATCGATCGCCGCCCGTGCCGCAGGTGTCGAACACGTCGGTGAAGTTCCTCGACAACTTCACCGCATTCGCGCGCATCGTCGTGGCCAGTCCCACGAGCTCCATCGGCCGCTCACCTTTCATGGTGAGGCCCATCAGCAGCGCGGCAATCTCTGCGGGCGTCGCCGCGCCACTCATGATGGCGGCCATGGCCTCTGCCGACTCGCTCATCGAGAGGTTCTCGCGACGCATCAGCTTCTCGAGCAGCCCCGAGATCTTCACAGAACTCATGATGGCGCGCCGACCTTCAAGAAATTGCGCAGCAGGTGCTGCCCTTCGCGCGTCATGATCGACTCGGGATGGAACTGGACGCCGTAGATCGGGAACTGGCGATGCCGAAGCGCCATGATGGTGCCGTCGTCTTCGGTTTGCGCCGTCACCTCCAGCTCTTTTGGCAGGCCATCTTGCTGAACCACCAGCGAGTGATAGCGCGCGACCGTGAGCGGGCTCGCGATGCCGGCGAACACGCCTTGGCCATTGTGTTTGATCGCCGATGTTTTGCCGTGCATCGGCGCATTCGCGCGCACGACCAGTCCGCCGAACGCCATCCCAATGGCTTGATGCCCGAGGCACACGCCAAGCACCGGCACGGTCGGGCCGAACCTTTTAATACAATCGAGCGTAATGCCCGCTTGCTCTGGACGCCCGGGACCTGGAGAAATGACAATGCGCTCGGGCTTCAACGACGCAATCTCGTCGAGGGTGATCTCGTTGTTGCGGCGCACGAAGGGCTGCGTCCCCAGCTCGCCGAGATACTGGACCAGGTTGTAGGTGAACGAATCGTAGTTATCGATAACTAAAATCATGGCTTTAGGCTTTCGGCTCCAGGCGTTCGGCCAAGACGCGCGTATCCATCACAGACCCTCTTCTGCCAATTCGAGCGCTCTAATCAGCGCGCGTGCCTTGTCCTGCGTCTCCTGAAACTCCGCCGATGGGTTCGAATCGGCGACGATTCCGGCGCCCGCCTGCACAGAGGCGCGCTGGCCGGTAATGACGAGCGTGCGAATCGTGATGCAGAAATCGAGGTTGCCGGCAAAATCGAGATAGCCAACGGCTCCCGCGTATATCCCACGCCGATCTGGCTCGAGCTCCGCGATGATTTCCATCGCGCGCACTTTCGGGGCTCCCGAAACGGTTCCTGCCGGAAAACACGCGACCAGCGCATCGAGGCGATCGCTGTCGTCGGCGAGCTTGCCTTCGACGATGGAGACCAGATGCATCACGTGTGAGTACTTCTCGAGCCCCATGAACTGCGGAACGCGGACCGATCCGAACTGCGATACGCGACCAAGATCGTTGCGGCCGAGATCGACGAGCATGACGTGCTCGGACCGCTCCTTCTCGTTACGCTTCAGCTCCTCGGCGAGCCGCGCGTCCTCTTCTTCACTACGTCCGCGCGGGCGCGTGCCCGCAATCGGATGCGTCTGCGCCATGCCGCCTTCGACGCGCACGAGCATCTCCGGCGACGATCCAACAATGGAGAGCTTCCCCATCCGGAGGAAATACATGTACGGCGACGGATTCACGTGTCGTAGCGCGCGATAGACTGTGAAAGGATCGGTCGTAATCTCCGACTCGAACCGTTGCGAGAGCACGACCTGATATACGTCTCCGGCCGCGATGTACTCCTTGGCGGTCTTCACCATCTCGATGAAGCGCTCGCGCGGGATATTCGATTTCACCACCACCGGTTTGCCGGGCCGGGGCGGCGGATGCGAGAAATCGCGGCGGAGTTCGCGTTCCAGAAATTCGATCTTGGTGCACGCGAATTGATACAGCGCGTCCAGATCGTCGTCTGGCGTAATGCGCGCATTCGCGATGATGAGAATGCGATGCTGAACGTGGTCGAACGCCAGCACCGTGTCGAACATCATGAAACCGGCTTCGTCTTTCAGCGCCTCGTCGGTTTGCCCGTCCGTCTGCAGCGTCACGGGCTCGAACCACGCCGCCGTATCGTACCCAAGGTAGCCGACGGCGCCGCCGGTGAAGCGTGGCAGCTCGGGTACGAACGGCGAGCTGTAGTCGGCCATCATCTTCCGCAGCACGTCGATGAACGGCTCGGCATTTTCGCTCGTCACACCGGCCCGTTCGACAATCGTCTTGCCATCGCGCGACCGCAGCGTGACGAACGGGTCCTTGCCGAGGAACGAATACCGTCCGACATGCTCGCCACCTTCAACGCTTTCGAGCAGAAAGGCGTAATCGGAGTTCTCCGCAATCCGCAGAAACGCCGACACCGGCGTCAGCAGATCTGCGACTATTTCTTTCACCACCGGCACGAACGTGCTGCGTTGCGCCAACTCGGTGAACGTATCAAATGAGGTCAGTTTCATAAGCTCGCCTGCGCCGCCTTGCGCATTAAATTCTCCGGGGGACGCCGTCCGAGCCACCATTCAGATTGGTCTTCGGCCTGCGCAATCAGCATGTCGAGCCCGCCAATCGTGTCGCATCCAGCGGTCGCGGCAGCTTTGAGGAAACGGGTACGTTCGGGGTTGTAGACAAGGTCGTACACGACGCGGCCGTCGAACGGCCCCTCGAACGGCGTCTCGTCGACGTTCGGCGCTGTGCCGACCGGCGTCGTATTCACGAGCAGGTCCCAGCTCTTCGGCCGGACTGGCAGCGTCGCCGCAATCGCACCCGCCATCCGCGCGACGTCTTCCGCCTTCGCGCGATTTCTGCCGTACACCGTCACGCCGCATCCCGCCGACACCAGCGCTACCGCCACGCCTCTGGCTGCACCGCCGCTTCCGATGATCGCTGCACGTGCGCCGTGGAGTTGCAGCCGGTTCGACAGCGGGGCGAGAAATCCGCTGACATCGGTATTGCGCCCGTGCCATTGATCCCCGTCGCGGCGCAGTGTGTTGATGGCGCCGACTTTCCGGCTCAGGTCGTCGGCCTCGTCGGCCTTGTTGAACAGATCCACTTTGTAGGGAATCGTCACGCTCGCGCCCTTCACGCCAAGCGCGTTGGCGAAGGCCATGAAATCGTCGGCGCTGGCTGCCGGCATGGGCATGTAGACGGCGTCTATGCCGGCAGCGCGAAACACGGCGTTGTGCATCGACGGCGAAACGGAATGCGAAAGCGGCGCGCCGGTAATTCCGTAGATCGCCGTGCGCGGCGTGATTTCTCGAAAGCGAAACTCGCCGAGCATGCGCGACGCCATGATCTGGCCAGGGGCGTGGCCGTCGCCGGCAAAAGACCAGCACGATCCGAAGTGCGCCGCGAGCACGCGCGTCGGAAGCCCCGAAGGTCCCATCCCAATGACAACCGTTTTGCCCGTCGAAGGACTCAGGCTCAACAGTCGCAAGTTGTCGGAGAGCGACCGCGAAAGAACCGCAACCTTCACGATCTCGGCACCCGTTGCACGCATCGCGCGCACGCGATCGTTCAGATCGGACGGCACACCCTCGAAGTCGTGCGAGGACACAACGATGCCTTTGCCGCTCGTCGAGCGAATTAAGTCAGGCGCGAACTCGGCCTTGAATTCGACGTCGACGTATTCGGCGCCTTGCGCAATTGCCGATTGCAGTATGGCGAATCGCTCTCGTTCGGAGCCCTGAAATCCGCCGCCTTCAAACTTCGCTCGGCATGTAACGACGACCGGTGTGCGGCGAGCGGCCAGCGCTGCGGTCACGTCGGGATCGACCGCCTGATCGATGCGCAGCTCGATCAGATCGGCACCGACGACCGCGTCGCGGCGGGCGCAGAGCTCCGCCGTGGTGGGCGCAGCGACGGTGACGACAAGCAGTGGTACTGACATAAAAAAAGCCTCTTCAACTGGAAGGCTGAAGAGGCTTTGCTGGCTCCCGAATTATTCGGTTTCAGGCCAAGGCAGGCGCCCCTTCAGTTTGGGCGTAATACCACCATCCAAATGAGCTTCCAGCTGTCAGCTGCGAGCTTCCAGTGACGGACTGGGAGCTGGCAGCTGGGAGCTGGGCGCTAAACAGGATTCGGCTGCTGGTGGTCTGCATGGCGAAAGATGTTGGACGATAGCAGGAAGCCTTTGAAATTGTCAAGGTTTGTGCGACTATTGATGGAAGGAATCCCCCATAGATTCAACAACATGAAGAGACTTCTTTTCGCCCTCGCAGCGAGTATGGCGGTGCTGGTCGTGTCCCTGCCGGCCGCCCCGCCCTACTACCCGATTGATCAGATAAAACCCGGCATGGTGGCCATTGGCCACACGGTGTTTGAAGGCACGAAGGTTGAGCCGTTCAAAGCCAACATCCTTGGCGTGCTTCGCAATGTCATCGGCCCCAAGCGCGATTTAATCCTCGCGCGGCTCGAGGGCGGACCACTTGCGCAGACGGGCGTGATCGCCGGCATGAGCGGAAGCCCCGTGTATATCGACGGCCAGCTCGTGGGTGCCGTGTCGTATTCGCTCGGCGCCTTCTCGAAAGAACCCATCGCCGGCATTACGCCGATCGCCGAAATGATCGACGCCGCCACGCTCGACACACCGCGCGCGCCGATGCAACGCGCCCGTCTCGAGATCCCGGTCACGCGCGAAAGCCTGTCGGCCGCGATGAGCGCGTCGCTCGCGTGGACCCGTCCCTTCGCCGATCGCCCTGGCGATGTGCAGATCTTTGGCACCGGCGTGAGCGGCCAGGTGGCCACATTGCTTCGGCCCATCGCAACGCCGTTGAGCATGGGAGGCTTCGATCCGCAAGTGTCAGACCTTCTGGGCTCGGCGTTCCGCGACTACGGTTTCTTTCCCGTCGCAGGCGCCGCCGCAGGTGCAGGCGCGGCCGATGCGAACAGTGACGCCGGCGCCGGCGCGTTGAAGCCCGGCGATGCCGTCGGCGTCAATATCGTGAGCGGCGATTTCAACATGGCCGCCACCGGAACGGTCACCGAGGTCGTCGGCAACCGGGTGTACGCCTTCGGCCATCCATTTTTCAATCTCGGTCCCGTGCAGTTTCCGATGACGAGGGCGTACGTGCACACGTTGCTGCCGAGCATGACGTCTTCGATGAAGATTGCGACGTCGGGCGACGTAGTCGGCACCATCCAACAGGACCGCGCGACCACGATCGCGGGTCTCCTTGGTTCTGCGCCCGCCACGATTCCGGTGAAGATTTCGCTCGAGTCCGACCGCGGCTTCAAGAAATCGTTCCAATTCCAGGTCGTGAACGATCAGCTATTCACGCCGCTCTTTACGTATGCGGCCATTCTGAGCACGCTGACGTCTTATGAGCGTGAGACCGGCGCGGCCACATTCAACGTGAAAGGCACGATGAACGTGAAGTCGCACGGGCAGATCGACATCGAGGATTTATTCTCCGGCGATCGCGCCTCGCTGAACACCGCAGCATCGGTGATGGCGCCCCTGACGTTCCTCCTTGGCAACGATTTCGAACCAATTGAAATTCAGGCAGTGGACCTCACGATTCAATCGACCGAGCAGCCGCGCACGGCGACCATCGAGCGCGTCTGGCTCGACGGCGTTCGCGCCCGGGCCGGCAAGACCGTGCCGCTGAAGGTGCTCATGCGCACCTATCGTGGCGAAGAGGTCGTACGCACGGTGCCGTTGGAGATTCCGTCAGCCGCCAGCGGGTCGCTGTCGATCATGGTGTCGGATGGCTCGCGCCTCGCGCAGTGGGAACGGCGCGAAGTACGCCAGCCAACCGAGCCGCGCAGCGTTCCGCAGCTGATGCGCACGCTGAACACGCTTCGAAAAAATAACCGTCTCTATGTGCGGCTCCTCGCGTCCGACGCCGGCGCCGTCATCAGCGGCGAGCCGCTATCGTCGCTGCCGCCTTCCGTGATGGGCGTCCTCGAGGCCGATCGCAGCACCGGGGATTTCGTGCCGTTGCGGAGCGCGACCCTGGGCGAATGGAACCTGCCCACTGAATTCGTCGTCGTGGGTTCGCGCATGCTGACGATTAACCTCGACGCCAATTAACCGCTGACCGGCTGAAAACAATGCGTGTGCATCTCCGAAATCTGCTCGTACTCGCTCTTGTTGTCGCCGCCGCCGCCACCGTCGCTGCATCGAAACCCGTCTTCTGGCAAACCGCGACGCTGACCGACTTCCTGCGCGGCGAGGTCGAGAACCTTTCCGTCGACAGTCACGGCCGCCTCGTGCTTGGTCCCGCGACCGAACTCGTGGCCGATACGAACGCCCCTTTCCTCTGGGCCATGGTCGTCGCCCCCGACGGCGCAATTTACGTGGGTAGCGGCAACGAGGGCAAAATCTTCAAGGTCGATTCCGGCAAAACGACGACGTTCTTCGACACAACCGAGCTCGAAATTCATGCGCTGGCGCTGGCCCCGGACGGCACGCTCTACGCCGCGAGCTCGCCCGAGGGGCGAATCTACAAAATCGATCGCAACGGGAACGGATCGCCGTTTTTCGATCCGGAAGACAAATATATCTGGAGCCTCGCGCTCGACCAGACCGGCAATCTCTACGCAGGCACTGGCGAAAAAGGCATTGTTTACAAGATCACGCCCGAGGGAAAAGGCGCGCCGTTCTATCGAACGAAAACGACGCACGCCATCACGCTTGCCTTCGAGAAGGATGGTCAACTGCTCGTCGGCACCGAAGGGCCCGGGCGGCTGTTTCGGATCGACGCGGCGGGAAAAGCCTTTCTCGCGCTCGATTCGACGTTCCAGGAAGTCCACGCGATCCGGCTCGATCCGCAGGGAAACATTTATCTCGCGGCGTTGAGCGGACGGCCGAGCCCCGGCACGAGCGTGGCCCCCAGCGCGCCCACCGGCGACACATCGTCAGCCGGCGGCGGCGGACGCGAGCCGATTCCTACGGTGACGACGGAGGTGACCGCGATCGCGGTCGTGGACACCACGGGCGCCGGCATGGCATCTTCTGAAACGCCCTCACGCGAAGAGCGG
>JANMJM010000170.1:0-7636 GCA_031371345.1 Vicinamibacteria bacterium | reverse complement strand
TCGTCGTCGCCATCGGCGGGCCTGAGTTTCCCGCGGAGCTCGTCGCGTATACGGTGGCGCCGTAACGTAGGTCCGGACAGTCGAAGTCGAGCGGGCGAGGAAGGGACACGGGGCGTCCCCCGAACGAGATAGGTAACTCTAAGGTTGCCTGTTCGCTCAAATCAACGCCAACTAGCCAGACACGCAACCCTGTGGTTGCAACAAGCAACCTCTAGGTTGCGCAGTCAGCCGAATCAAGCCGATTTTCTTCCACGAGCAACCTCAGGGTTACCTATTCAATTTCAGCACATGTGGCGGCCGCCCCGGCGGGCGATCAATCGCCGTCGTGTTTCGACCAGTAGCGGGAATACTCATCAAGGTAGGCCAGCGTCTCGAACGACCGCATCCGATCGAGAAACAGCACACCGTCCAGATGGTCGGTTTCGTGCTGAATCACTCGCGCCGGAAAATCCTGTGACGCAATCTCGATCTTCGCGCCCGATCGATCCATCGCGGTCACTTTGATGGCGCGCGCCCGTGGCACGCGGCCGCGCATGTCGGGGATGCTGAGGCACCCTTCCCAGTCGTCACGAGTGTCGTTGCCGACGGGCGTAATCACCGGGTTGATGAACACCATCGGCTCGGCATCGGACGGCAGCGGCTCTTCCTCGATCGGGTTGATCGCCGCCACGAAAATCCGCACGCCTTCGTGAATCTGCGGCGCGGCCAGACCGACGCCGTGGTATTCGTGCATCGTGTCGATCATGTCGTCGATCAGCTTCTGCATCGACGCCTGCTTCAACTCGGCGCGTTCGATCTCGCGCGCCCGCGTGCGCAGCACCGGGTGACCCATGCGGGCAACCTTCAGCAACGACATAATCCGAAAGATACCACTATCGTCAGTTCCTCGCCGTACCGATACCCCGAACATGAACTACCTTCGCGCCGCACTCATACTTATTCTCTCGCTCATCACCACCGCCTGCTTCGGCCTCGACCAGTTTCTCGGCACGTCGCCGACCAGCTCCAGCGACAGCTCCTCGACCGCAGTGCGGTCGTACCTCGGCACGTGGACCGGGCCCGCCGTCACATCGTATCCGACGACGCAAAGCTGCGGGAACACGCAGTGGAAAGTCACGTCGCAAACCGGCGCTCAAATTACAGGCGACTTTCACGCGACGTGCGCCGGCGGAACGACATTAGCGGGGACGGTCGTGGCGACTCACAGCGACACGTCGATCCCCTGGGCCGCATCGGGCATGGCGACCCAGGGAACCACATCGTGTCCGTTTTCGCTTACTGGAACAGGAACCTTCCAGGGAACATCCAACATTCTGGTCACCTACGCCGGCACCGCGTGCTCGCTGCCAGTGAGCGGCTCGGAGACGATTACGCGATAGTGACGTCCTTGTTCAGGTAAATATCCTGGATGGCGTTGAGCAGCCCAACGCCTTCCTTCATCGGACGCTGGAATGCTTTCCGTCCGGAAATCAGTCCCATCCCGCCGGCGCGCTTGTTGATGACGGCGGTCTTCACCGCCTCCTTCAAATCGCTCTCACCCGAAGATGCGCCGCCGGAGTTAATCAATCCTGCGCGCCCCATGTAGCAGTTCACAAGCTGGTAGCGCGTGAGATCGATGGGGTGATCGGACGACAGCTCCGAGTACACCTTCTTATGTGTCTTCCCGAAGTTCACCGCGTTGTAGCCGCCGTTGTTCTCGGGCAGCTTCTGCTTGATGATGTCGGCCTCGATGGTCACGCCAAGGTGATTGGCCTGGCCGGTCAGGTCGGCAGCAACGTGATAATCGACGTCCTTGGTTTTGAACGCCGGATTCCTCAGGTAGCACCACAACACCGTGAACATCCCAAGCTGGTGCGCCTGATGGAACCACTCGGTGACTTCCTGAATCTGCCGTTTGGATTCTTCCGAACCAAAGTAAATGGTCGCGCCCACGCCCTGCGCGCCCATGTCGAACGCCTGACGCACGTTCGCAAAGCGAATTTGATCGTAGGCGTTTGGATACGACAAAAACTCGTTGTGGTTCAGCTTCACGAGAAATGGAATTTTGTGCGCGTACTTCCGAGCCACCGATCCCAGCACGCCGAGCGTCGAGGCCACCATGTTGCAGCCGCCCTCGATTGCCAGCTTGACGATGTTTTCCGGATCGAAATACATCGGGTTCGGCGCAAACGACGCACCGGCCGAATGCTCGATACCCTGATCGACCGGCAGAATCGAGACGTAACCGGTGCCGCCGAGCCGGCCGTGATCCAGCATCGACTGCAGACTGCCAAGCACGGGTGTCGGGCGATCCGACAGGCTATAAATCCGCTCGACATAATCCGGGCCGGGGAGATGCAGCGTGTCTTTTGAAATCTTGCACTGGTGCTGAAGCAGGTTTGATGCCTCAGGCCCGAGAATTTCTTCGATCTTCGAACCACTAATTTGAACTGCCATGATCCCCTTCCGCTATGTGACCTGAGAGCCGCGCCGACAGACTGGGTATTTTATCATCCGGGTAATTGAAGTCCTCTATCACCGCGCCTTCAACAGCTTGCCGCACAAATTCGTCTATTGGCAGCGCGCGTTCGGCGTTCTCGATGTCGATGGGCCGCGCTTTGGTGGCTGGATGTTTCGGCGTGAACAGCTGGCAGCAATCCTGATCTTCGATAATCGAAATCGCGTAGGTGCCGAGCCGCTGAGCCTGCGCCGTGATCTCGTCCTTGTCCATGCCGATCAACGGCCTGAACACCGGCAGCGTCGCGACGGCGCCGATGGTCGTCATGTTTTCCAGCGTCTGCGACGCCACCTGCCCGATCACTTCACCGGTGACGAGCGCCTGCGCGTGAGCGTTGCGCGCAATCTTCTCGGCAATCCTGAACATGAGCCGTCGATACACGACGACGCGCAACGGCGGCGCAACGGCGAGCATGACCTGCTGCTGAATTTCGCCGAACGCGACCAGATACAACCGCGTGTGCTGTTGATACCGCGTGAGCACGGCCGCCAGCTCGCGGACTTTTTCCTGCGACGCACGCGACAGAATCGGATAGCTGTGAAAGTGCACGGGCACGACCCGGCAGCCGCGCCTCATCAGGCGATACACGGCGACAGGCGAATCGATGCCCCCGGAGAGCAGCGCCACCACGCGTCCGCTGACGCCGGTTGGCATGCCGCCAGGCCCCGGCTCTTTGCCGAAGTGATAGAACGCTTCGCCGGTGAGCGCTTCGACGTGAATCGTGAACTCCGGTTCGTCCAGGTTCACGGTCCACCCCCTGGCTTCCTTGATGCGGCCGCCGACCTCCCGCTCGATCTGCGGCGAAGTCAGCGGAAATCGCTTATCGGCGCGCCGGGCGGAGACGCGGAACGTTGCGACCTTCAGGTCGCCCAGAGCGGCAAGGTCGGCGAGAATCGCGTTCGCGATCACATCGACATCGAGCGCCACGTGACCGGCGAGCGAGAAGTTTGCGATGCCGAACACGTGACGCAGCCGGTCGGCCACCGGCTCCCACGCCTGCGGCGATCCGAGCACGACCTCGATGCGGCCCATCTTCGTCAGCACCTGCGTCACGTCGAGATCGCCCGTCGCCGTGCGGATGTTGCGCACGAGGCGGCCAATAAACCACGGGCGGTTGCGCCCTTTGAGCGCGATTTCCTGATAGTGCACGACAACGGAATTCATGAAATGGCCTCGGCCGCCAGCCGGCCGCTGACGGCGGCTCCTTCGATCGTAGCGGGCAGGCCCGTGTCGATCCAGTCCCCTGCCAGCAACAATTGGTCAATATTGGTGCGTGTCGCCGGCCGTTTCGGCTGGCCGGGCGCAAGCGAGAATGTCGCCCGCCGCTCGCGCACCACAGACGCCCGTTGCACGCGCGCGGCACGCGTCTCGGGCACGGCCTCGCGGAGCTCGTGCAGCGCCAGCTCGGTGAGCGCGTCGTTGGTGACACCCATCACCTCTTCGGCGCCGCTCGCGACGAGCGTAAGATGAGACGTGTTGCCTTCAAACATCTGTGCCTTATCGAATACCCATTGCATGGTGCGCCCGGGCAGGCCGAGAAACGACGTCTTCATGATGCGGCGATCGAGCCACAGATTGACACTTGCGATCGGCGACGGTGCCGTGGCCGCTGCGGCCCGACGCACATCGTCCACCGCGCCGGTGTCCCCGACGAATACATCAGGGAGCGCATACCACGGCACCGCGCAAACGACGCGGTGGGGCTGCATGCGCTGGCCTCGCGTTTCCACATGCGAAATGCGGCCGCCCTCGAGAACGACGCGCGCTGGCGACCCGACCCGCACTTCCCCGCCACGCGCTTCGATGAAGGCGCGCGCCGGTTCCGCGTAGAGCTCGTCGAGCGGACAGCTCGGCAGACCGAGCGCGGCATCGCGCGGATCGTCGCCGAACATCTGGCCCAGCACACGCGCGAACGGCGGCGCCGCGGCTTCGCGCACGGATTGATTGAGCGCCGCGAGCGCCAGCGGCTCCCACAGCATCTCCCGCAGCCTCGCCGTTTGCCCGTTGTTCGTCAGCCACTCCTCGACCGTTTCTCCCGGCGACGCCGCGATCTTCGTCGGGCTCTTCCCTCTTCCCTCTTCCCTCACCCCTGCCTGCGCGATCTGAATCGGCCGCGCCATTTTCAACGCGGCCACACGATCGCGCCATCCGAGCGCGTCCCACTGCAGCAAGCCGCCCACGAGGTTGAACGGCGCCGGCAGCGCCGGACACTGCAAGCGACTTCGCGCGCCGCTCCTGTCAACGAACTCCACGTCCAGATTGGTTTGCAGCCGAACGCGATCTTCTGTGCCGACTTTTTTGAGAAATCGGAACGTGTCGTGATAACAGCCGAGCAGCACGTGCTGGCCGTTATCGACCCGTTCGCCGGTCTGCGGATCATTAAAGGATGTCGCGCGCCCGCCGAGTACGGCCTTGGCTTCGAGCACGCACACACGCGCACCGCGATCGGCGAGGTCCACAGCCGCCGCGAGCCCCGCCACGCCGGCCCCAATGACGACGATATCGGGCGTCATCTCACCATCACCTTCAACCACGTGACCGCGGCAATCATCGCCTGACGCGGACGCGACACACGAATCCGGCGACTGAAGACGTCGAAGGCGGCCTGCTCGATCGATCGCAGTAAATCGAAGTAGATCGCGCCCATGATCTGCGAGGCCACCAGCCCTTTGGCATCCGGCTTCGGCAGCGCGGCGTCGGCCTTGCGATAGAACTGCCTGGCGCGCTCGCATTGATACGCGAGCAACGCTCGAATGTTGTCGGTGAGCGTGCCGGCGCGAAGGTCGTCTTCCGACACGTCGAACCGCCGCAAATCTTCGAGCGGAATGTACACACGGCCGCGGGCCAGATCGGACGAGACGTCGCGGATGATGTTGGTGAGCTGCAGGGCGATTCCGAGGTCGATGGCGTAATCGCGCGTCTGCACGTTCCGGTATCCGAAAATCTCGACGCACACCAGTCCGACGGCCGACGCCACTCGCAGACAGTATTGTCTGAGCGCTTCGAACGTATCGTAACGCCGCTGCTCGAGATCCATCGCGACGCCGTCGATTAAATCCTCGAAGGCTGAACGCGGAAGGCGGAATTTCTCGACGTACGGCATCAATTGACGGCCTTGCGGCGTCGCCGGCAGTTGTCCGTCATACAGGATCTTCAACTCCTCCCGCCATTGCGCCAGCGCTTGTGCCGCGGTGCCGTCCTTCGCCTCATCGACCGCATCGTCCACGGCGCGACAAAAATCCCATACGGCGACAATCGCCCGGCGCTTTTCCTGAGGCAGCGCCAGGAAGGAGTAATAGAAACTCGTGGCGCGGCCGCTCATGATCGGTTCCAGGTCAGCGCCTGCCAGACGAGCAGAGGCGCGTCGCGCAACGTCAGCGTCGGCCGTGAGACGAAGACGTTGAAGTCGGCGCGGTCGAGACGGTCGAGGATGCGCATGCCGCCGAGCCACGTCATTCGAAGCTCGTAGTGAAGCCGGCCCTGCACGCCGTCACACACATCGCGCCCGGCACGAAACGATTCGCGCGTGCGGCCGGCGACGCGCTGAAGCGCCTGGCGCCATGGATCGGTCATCCGCAACTCGGTGAGATCCTGCAACCGGGCGTGGCACGCATCGACATCCTCGAGCGGTACGTAGAGACGGTCGTGCTGCCCGTCGCGTCCGATGTCTTGCCAGAAATTCGTCAACTGCAGCGCGGTGCACAGCCCGTCCGAAGACCGATCGAGGGCGGGGTCGTCGTAGCCCGCGATGCGCAGGACAAGTCGGCCGACGGGATTGGCCGATCGCCGGCAATAGTCGAGCACGGCGTCCCACGTGGGATACCGATGCACCGTGATATCCTGACGAAACGCGCTGAGCAGATCGGCAAACAATTGAACCGGAAGACGGCGTTCTCGAATGGTCGCGCCCAGCGCCAGAAAAATCGGATCGTCCGCCGGCCCGTCCTCAACCCAAGCACACGCGTGCAATCGCTTCTCCCAATCGTCCAGCAGCCGCAACCGCTCGTCGGGCGGTCGTTGCCCTTCATCGGCAAAATCGTCGGCCGTGCGGGGCAAACGCATAGAGCGCCGCCACGTGCGGACGCATGTCGGCCGGCAACAGCCACGAGGCGACCGGAAAATTTTCGTAGTGGGCCCGCGCCAGGCGTTCGCACTCGGCGTAGGCGGCGCGCAGCTTCGCTCGACTCAAGACCCTTATTTTACTGGTGATTTCGAATGCGCGACCTCGTAGCCGGCCTGATCGCGGCGGGGCTGGTCTTTTTTGCGCTCAGCCTGCTGACGACGCTGCACTTTTATCGAAAACGGCACAAAGAGGCCCGTGACGCCGAACTAGAGCGCGGGCGACGCATTATCGTCGAGCTGCCGACCGACCCGGAGCTGACGCTGTTCACCGAAGACGCCGAGCATTTCTACTACGGCGCGACGGCGATCGATAAACACGACATCATGGCCGTGCGGGTGCTCATCAACGGCTCCCCCATCGCGGGTTTCATCTCGCCGCGGTGGCAATCGATCACGCACCAACAGCCGACATCGTTTGAAGACCGGCCGGACGGCATCGCTCGCGACCGATGGGACGTGGCCATCGAGACGGTGAACGGCCTCGTGCTCGTCGAATGCGGATCGGTGCGCGAGCGCGTGTCGCAGGAGCTCGGGAGAAAAATCTTCGACGCCGTGAAATCGGCGCTCGAGAAGGCGTGCTAAGACGCTACCATTCGGTCTCGGGTTGGCTGCCGCGGTGGTTCACGGCGCGGGCCAGCACGAACAGCAGGTCGGAAAGGCGATTCACGTACATCAACAGATGCTCGTCGACATGCTCCATGCCCAACGACACGATAGTGCGCTCGGCTCGGCGGCACACGGTGCGCGAGAGATGCAGCAGCGCGCCGGCGCGGCTCCCGCCGGGAAGAATGAACCGCCGCAAGGGCGGCAGCTCTGCCTCCAGGCGATCGATCCAGCCCTCCAGACGCGCCACGTCTGCGTCGGTGACGGCCACTTTCGCGACACGCTCGCCAACTTTCCCGGCTGGGTCGGCCAGGCGGGCGCCAATCGCAAACAGATCCTTTTGAAGCTGTTCAAGCAGACCGGCGAGGTCGTCAGCCAGCTCGCCTTGTGCCCGGACCATGCCGAGGCACGCGT
>JANMJM010000157.1:0-7910 GCA_031371345.1 Vicinamibacteria bacterium | reverse complement strand
CGTGTGGATAGATCTCGGAGGGAAAGTTGGAATTGATCGCATGGACGGCGGCGTGACCGCGCACGTCGCCGAGCAACCAGCTGTCCGGCGCGAGCACTCCCGAGTTCTGAACGAACAGGATCGACTGGTCCAGCCCAAGGTACTGGCTGGCGAGGCTGTGCCCGGGGCTTGAAACGTTGGTCTTAAGGGTGGAATCGACGAAGTGAATCTGTGCGCTTTCGCGAGACTCAATTCGGTGATGGAACACGAAGTGGTTGTCCAGCGCGAGAGTTCCGCCGCTGACGATGAGCCGCGCGCTGCCGCTGAGCAGAATGTCGCCATCGACGACGAGGCTGGTTTGCAGCACGACCAGCGTGGACGTGCCGCTTAGCACGACGTCGCCCTTGAACACGCACGGCTCGTTGAAGTAATAAATGTCGGACTGGAGGTTGACCGATCCAGTCGGGCATTTGAGCTGCGTCGTTGCGGCGGTTGCCGGCGCAGCGATCGTCATCGTGGCGATAAGCAGCAAAGGCGCCGACCATCGCCGCAAACAGAGCACGAATCGAATCACTTACTTGCCAGCCACACGGCGTTGACAAAGCCGGGATTGCCCGCCGAGTCCCACGCCGCAAACCGCACCCACGTCTTCCCAGTCGCGTCGAACGGAATGGAAAATTTCTTGCTGCCAAACGCCGGCAGATCGGTGGCCGGAATGATCTGACGATCGATCTTTTTGCCGTCACCCCAGACCACCTCGACGAACTCGAGCGGGAACGTCCAATCCACCTCGGCCCTCACCGTCCGCTTGTTCCCAGTGCCTTCGACCGCGAAGTTCTTGACCAGAACCTCTCCGGTGGTCACGAAGAAGTTCCCATCGCGCATGGCCTTCAAGACCGGAGTCCAGTCCTCGTCCGGCCCAGGAACTTTGTCGAGCTTCAAGTACGCCGCTTGGTATCCAGAATAGAGATTGTCTTCCGGCCCCTGCTGGTACGTATCGATATCCGGCAGCAGAACTTTCGGCTTGAGCCCAGTGTTCGAGTTCAGGTTGTTCATCGTATCTGTCGCATCGAAGCTCCGGTATTCGGTCATCCGCTTCTCTGAGAGATCGACTCCCATCGCCTGCGTGAAGTCGAGTCCCATGAAGATGTCGTTCTTGGCGAACGGCTTGTCCCAGTACACGTCAGGTTGACCACCAGAGTTCTTGGTCCGCGGGTGAGAGGTGTACCAGTAGCCGTTCTCGGCCTCCAATAGCCGCTGCAAGTCCTCCGAGCTGCCGAGATGGTAGACCTTGCCATAAACAGGATCGGTTTCGGTGAACGGCTGCCCCTGCGTGCGGACTCGCGAGAAGTACACCGGCTTGGGAAATAGAACGTTGTAGTGGCCGCCGAAGTACACGTTCGGCTCTTCCCACGGCAGCACCAGAAAATCCGTGTCGGATGCTCGGCGCGCTGCCTCGGCATAGTCCTTCTCGTCTTTGAAACGCAACGCACCGGGATCGTTGAGATGCATATCCCCATGAAAGTCGCTCAGCCCGACGATGTTGAGCCCCATGGCCTTCATCGCCACCAGATCCGGGAGCGGCGTGTCCATTGATCCAGTCGCCCGCACACGTTCCGTGAATCGGAGATGCCAGTGGTTGGTAAACGTCTTGTAGCCCGCGATCGGCTGATACTTATCGCCGTGCGTAAACGCCAGCACGGCTTGCCGCGTCGGCTCGCCTGCGTCCGGGCTCGCGTAGAAATACATGCCCATGCGCTGCAAGGTGCCAGGCGGCGCGTTGTAGAGCGCGAAATCATCTATCTGTCCGGCTTCAGTTGATTCTTCGTGCTCGGCCTGTCTGACGCCCATGCCGAACTGCTTGTCGCCGTCCTTTCTGTACCAGACGTACCCCTGATTTTTGTGAATCTCGCGCGCCCAGAAAAACTTGTGCGGCGGCGGGAACGTGGCGAGCGATCCTCCCTTGCCCTCGGCGACGAGCAACCGGTTCCTCGCCTTCAACGGCACGAGCGCATCGTTTTTCACTCCGCCGAACTGGTATTGCTGCGGGTCGTCCGATGTATCGCGCCAGATGACGCGCGACAGTGTGTCGGTCGAAAAGCCCTTCAAGCCGGCGTCGAATTTGTAGGCGACGAACGGCTCCTCGGTCTTGGCCACCGCATCCATCCGGATCAGATTCGTCCCGCGATAGACGGTGAACTGCAAGCTCCCCGAGAAAATTCCCATCGAGAGTCCTGGGAACGCCACCTCGAGTCGCGCGCCGTCGGTCGTCACGCTGCAGCCGGTTGTATTGAACGTCGCGTCGGCGCGGCGGATCTCCTCGGGTTTCCGCGGGAGGGGGGGCATCTGGTCGCGGTCGAGTCGTCCGGGAACTTCAAGCGGGGCGTCGTGGAAGGCGTACCAGCGATTCTTGGCGACGACCTCAGGCGTCAATGGAATGCCGGCGACAGGCAACGAACCAACCTGGTCGCTGGACATTCGGCGCACACCGCTCACGACGTGATATTCCGGTGCGAGATTCTGGCCGAGCGTGGCCCACTGTCCGCCCTGTTTGCGAACCGCAAGATCACGAACCACCGGCTTGCCATTCTCAATGGCGTACCGCGCGCGCACTTCGCTTCCTGCCTGACCCGCCCATGTGACGGCGAGCAGATCCTGCTCGGAGGCCGCGGTGAGACCCGTGCCCGCCTTGTACTTCGTCATGTCGCACTTGAGTCCTTCACCGAACGTCGCCGAAGCCATCGCGAGCGACAGAAATACGATCGAAAGAAGCGTTCTCATAGTCGGTGTCTCCTCTTTGCTCATACGACGGCGACCTTCACGTTGTGAATCGGCGGGAGCGAATCGAAGAGACAGTCCCACTTCTCACCGCCCTCCCTGCCGATCCAGAGCTGACCTGTTGTCGTTCCGAAATAGAGCGACGGCTCCTTTAATCGGTCGATGTCCATCGCGTCGCGCAGAACAGTAAAGTAGCTCTGCTTCTTCGGCAACCCGCGCGTGAGCCGGCTCCACGAGTCGCCGCCATTCTCGCTGCGCCAGACGGCGGGCACACCGCCGGGACACGAGCGCGTCCTCGGCTCGAGCGGCATGACGTACACGGTGTCGGCGTCGTGCGGATGGACGACGATCGGAAATCCGAAATCCGAGGGCAATCCCTTCGCGATCGATCGCCACGAGCGGCCATGGTCGTCGCTGCGCAGTACGCCGATGTCGGGCCGCGGCCCGCCAGGTCCGGTCCAATCCGCCCATCCACCGTGGTTCTGCATGTACATCCGCCCGGGCGCATCATCGTGCCGCACGATCTTATGCACGCACTGGCCGAACTCGGGATAGGGATCGGGCGCGTATCCAGCGCCTACACCTTTATTGGACGCCTTAAATGTGTCGCCACCGTCCTCGCTCAGATAATGGCCGCCGGTTGAAATGCCGAGGTGCACGCGCTTCCCATCACGAATGATCGTGTGCATGCAGAGCCCGCCGTTGCCGGGTTGCCACTTGCGCGCGTGCTCGTGGTTGCTGATACCCGGCACCATCTCCCACGAATCGCCGCCGTCGCGGCTCCTGAACAACGATGCCGGTTCTACGCCGCACCACAATTCTTTCTTGCCGTCTCCGGCTTCGAGCGACCAAATATTAATGAGCGCGCGTCCGTCATCCTTCGGGAACGCCGGACCCGACTTCGTTTCTTCGAAACTCTTCCCCATGTTCGTCGAACGCAATACCTTCATGCCGAAGAACGGATTGCAGCTTGACGCATAGAGGCGCGGTGTGCCGCGCGTGTCGATCAGTGTTGAGTACACGGGAACACCGGGACCAAAAGGGCCGCGCAGCTCGAAGCGGCGCCTCGGTTTCGGCGCTTCAGCGACGAACACGCCCTTCTTGGTGCCGATAGTGAGAATGACTCGGTCCGCCATCTTCAGCCTCCGGAAACGGCCGGCAGGATCGTGAGCACGTCCCCCGGCATCAGTGGTGTGTCGACCCCATCGAGGTCACGCATATTATCCGCGTTCACGTACACGTTCAGGTGCTTCCGTACCTTCCCGGTCTCGTCACAGACGTTGCGGTACAACGCCGACTGGCTCCGCTCGAGGTTTTCGAGTGCGCCGCGTACCGTGTGTGCAGAGATGGGCAGCTGCGCGGCGCCCGCACAGTACGTGCGCAGCGGCCCCACGACATGAAGCGTGATGGTGGGCGTCGAACGCATGGTGAGGCGAAGCTTACAACTTGCCGCGCGATTCGACGAGGCGTCGCGCGAGGTAATTCGTCACGTGCGCATCGCTCTGCGCAGCGGCGAGATATGCGGCGCGCAACAGCTGCTCCTTGCGTGTGCGGAGTGTTTGCGTGATGCCGTCGCGCACACCCGGCGTGGAGAGGTCGCGTTGTCCTGCCGGCTCGTGAGAGATGACGAGCACAATCGTGTACGCGCCGCCGCCGCTCACCAGCCTTGCGTTGCCCGGAGTCCCTTTGAGGACCGCGTCGCGCAATGCCGGCGGGGCCTGCTTCAGTCTGGACATGGGCACCAGTCCCAGGTCTCCGCCACGCGGCGCCGATTCAGGATCTTCGGAATAGTCCATCGCGAGATCGCCGAACGGCACGCCCGTCTTCAGTCGTTCCATGAGCATCTGCGCCTTCGCGGCGGCCGCCTGCGGCGTCGCGGCGTCGTCTCCGGTGCGATTGGCGATTTGCGCGTCTTGCGCCGGCGTCACCACAATCTGCGCGAGGCGATAGCCCTCTTCCTGGACGTTGAACTGGGCGCGATGGGTGGTGAAGAAATCGGTGACGTCCTGGTCCGTCAGGGCGATCTTCGACCCGACTTCCTGATCCATCACTTTCTTTAAGAGAAGGTCGCGGCGCAGTCCGTCGCGCATATCGGCCGCCGTCAGGTTCCGTTGACTCAATTCTTTCTGAAACGCCTCGTCTGGGATGTTCTTCTTGGCCTCGGCGAAGGCGGCGTCGACGTCGGCTTCGGGGACGTCAATCTTCAGCCCGCGCGCTTTCGCAAGCAGGATTTCCTGAATGATTATCTCGTTGAGGAGGGTGAGCTTCGCGGCCAGCGCGTCCTCGTCGGGCAGCGTCTGCGACGGATCCCGCATCCGCCGGTACGCCTTCTCGACATCGTCTTTCGTAATCTGGTGGTCGTTGACGACCGCCCAGGTGTCGGCCGACACCGCCGAGGCTGGACCTGGAGTCGCGGGTGTCGCCGGTGTGGATCGACAGGCTGTCGTGAAGCCCACCGCTACCACCGTGCTTAGCGCGATAAAGTCGAGAAGGCCGCTTGAACGCATCCGCAGATGGTAACAGCAATCACGCGAGTGCGGCTTCCCAGGCTTCGAGGTATTTGTAGCCGCTACCCGTGTTGAACAGCACGACCTGCTCGTCGCTTTTGATCTTTCCTTGTTTGATCAATTTTTGAATGGCGACCAACCCAGCACCACCTTCGGGCGCCGCGAGAATGCCTTCGAACCGCGCAATATCGATGCACGCCGTCATCAGTTCTTTGTCGGATGCGGCAACGGCTTCACCGCCACTTGCGTACACGTCGGCCAGAATCAAGAAATCGCCCAGCGGTTTCGGCACGCGCAAGCCGGCAGCGACGGTGGTCGCATCCTGCCATTTTTCTGACGCCGCCGCTCGCTGCTCGAACGCTCTGACGATGGGCGCGCAGCCTTCGGCTTGCGCAACGATCATGCGCGGCCGGTGAGTGCCGGTCAAACCCATCGCCTCCATTTCCTCGAAGGCCTTCCACATGCCGATTAATCCAACGCCGCCGCCGGTCGGATAAACGATCACGTCGGGCAATTCCCCTTGGAATTCTTCCCAGAGCTCATAGCCCATCGTCTTCTTGCCCTCGATGCGATACGGTTCCTTCAGCGTCGAGACTTCGTACCAGCCCCGCGTCGCCGCGTGCTCGGCGATGAACGCGCCGCAGTCCGAGATGAGCCCGTCGATCAGATGCACATCTGCACCAAACGCGCGGCATTCAAGGATGATGGCGGCAGGCGTGTCGGACGGCATCGCGATCGCGCAGCGCAGGCCCGCTTGTGCCGCGTAGGCCGCGGCCGCGCCGCCGGCGTTTCCAGCCGTTGGAAGCGCGATGGTCTCGATGCCGAGCGACCTCGCCATACTCACCGCTGCGGAGAGACCGCGGGCCTTGAACGACGCGGTCGGATTCTGCCCTTCTTCTTTTATGTAGAGCTTCTCGAGGCCGAGGTGCGCGCCCAGCCGGCGTGCGCGAAGAAGCGGCGTCATCCCCTCGCCGAGCGTCACCGGACTGGCGGGTGGCAGTACTTCCTCGTAGCGCCACATCGATACGACGCGTGTGCGCAGCGCTTCGAGCGTTAGCGTCTGTCGTGCGGCGGCAAGGTCGTAACGAGCGAGAAGCGGAGACCTACAGACGGGACAGAGATTCTGTGGACGCAGGTAATCGAGACGCGTTCCGCACTTGGAACATTCAAGGTGTGTGAGGGCCGACGCCATCGCGGCAGTCTAGCGTAGAATTCCGGCTCCCGATGTCAGGACTCGGCCCAACCTCTCCGGTCCGGATCCTCGGCTGCTTGGCGGCGGGACTCCTGCTCGGGATTGTATTTCCCACCAACACGTTCGTCCTGTGGGTCGCTCAGAGCGGCACGTGGTTCCCACGAACCGTCGTGACGTTCGCGACGCCTATCATCTTTATACTGGTCGCGGCCGCGCTGTCGAAGACACTGTTGTCGCACAGTCGCGCAAGCCGGTTTCTCGGTGTCATCGTCGCGCTGTATATCGTGATGGCTGCGGTGTCGCTCGTGTACGTCGCGTTCTGGATTCCGCTCCTTACCGGTTTACCGCTCATCGGTCCCGATCTTCCGCTTCCTGGTCTCGCCGGTTGGATGCACGCTATTCTTCTGGCCGTCGCCACAACCTTTACCGAGCAGCCGTTGCTTCAGGTTCTCGTCGCGGCTTCGTTGATCGGCGCACTGCTCGGCAGGCTGCCGGCATTGGAACCCACGGCGCTCGGCGTGATTCTGGGCGGCGAATGGCTCTTGCGTGGATTCGCGAAACTGCTTTGGTACTACCCAATCATGATCGGCTGCCTCGCCATTCTCATTCCGTCTCGGTTTGGCCTGTATGGGTTGGCGATCTACGCGCGCACATCGCTGAACCTGGCGATCGTCGCGCTGATCTGGTCCGGTGCGATGTTAGTGCTTGTCTCAGTAGTGACGAAGCGATCGTGGTCGCAGATCTGGAAGTACTTCGCGACCGTTTACATGACCGGTTTTGGCACGGGCGGTTCGTACGACACGCTGGCCGTCAACCTGGTGTCGGCGGAGCGCGACCTGGGCCTGCGGCCCGAAGTCGCACGCGTGTCGATCGTGCTCGGCACTGTGCTGAACAAGAACGTTGCGACGATGGCCGTGCTGCTGGTTACGGTGTCCACGTGCACGCTGCTGAAGGTGCCGATCAGCATGGCGGAAATCGCCCTGCTCATCCCGCCAGTGATGATCCTTGGACTGGAATCGCCGGGAATCCCGGGCGGGGCCGGCGTGTTCATGTCACCGGTCATCGCGTCGCTGCTTGTCGTCCCCGATCCAACGCTGTTTGTCACGACGTTCGTGACGCTGTATTCCGGGCTGATTCCCATGCTTGCGACGGCCGGCAACACGACCGACGACGGATTTGTGGGAGCCATTGTGAATGATTGTTGGATGGGCAGCGAGGTGTCGCAAGATCGCGTCCCCGACAGTAGGCGTGTGGATCGACGCGTCAGGATGTTTGCTCCATCCTTTAAGTTGGTCGGTCTTATCTTGATGGCCGCCGGTTTCTGGATGCTCGTCGCGCCGCAGGCCCGGCTCGGACTTCCGGCGCTGAGGTGGCTTTCCACGGCAACATTTCGAGGAGAAGCGCTCGTCGGCGCAGTGCTGGTGCCCATAGGACTGACGGCATTCCTCGGCGTC
>JANMJM010000148.1:0-12314 GCA_031371345.1 Vicinamibacteria bacterium | reverse complement strand
GTCAGGGGTAAGGGGTAAGGGGTAAGGGGTAAGCGCTCAGCTACTTTAAATACTTCCCGATGATGGGCGCCAGGTGCTGTTTCACTTGCTCGGGCACCGCGTCGGGCCTGGTAATAAGGGCATGCTTCAGCGCAGAGCCGCATTCGCACGAACGATTCGCCGGAAGTCTGGTAATCGCTTCGGCGATGGCCAACTGAGCGGTCTTCGCGTTCTGGGTGAGCGTCTGAATGATCATCTCCACCGTCACGGAGTCGTGGTCGGGATGCCAGCAGTCGTAGTCGGTCACGAGCGCGAGCGTGACGTAACACATCTCCGCTTCGCGCGCGAGCTTGGCCTCCTGCAGGTTCGTCATCCCGATGACGTCCATTCCCCACGACCGGTAGAGCTTCGATTCGGCCAGCGTCGAGAACTGCGGACCTTCCATGCACACGTATGTGCCGCCGCGATGAACCGCCGCGCCCACCGACTGCACGGCGTCGGTGCCGATGCGAAACAGCTCGGGACAGATTGGATGAGCGAAGGAGACGTGCGCAGCGAGCCCGTTGCCGAAAAACGTGCTGATGCGGCTCTTCGTGCGATCGAAGAATTGATCGGGCACCACGATATCGAGCGGCGGATATTCCTGCTTCAGGCTGCCAACGGCGCTCGCCGAGATAATCCGCTCGACGCCGAGCAGCTTGAACCCGAAAATGTTCGCGCGGAAATTCAGCTCCGACGGCAGCAGCCGGTGACCGGCGCCGTGGCGCGCCAGAAACGCGACGCGTTTTCCCTTCAGCGTGCCGACGAGATACGGTCCGGACGGATCGCCGAAAGGCGTCTTCAGCGAGACTTCTTCGCGCGCCGTCAAATCGGCCATGTCGTACAGGCCGCTTCCGCCTATCACTCCTATCTGCACATTCATCGTCATTTGACCTCGACGTACCGCTTGCCGGCCCGCTCGCGGATGTACCCGGCCGCGATTTCCGGATCGTGCTCGAACAGGATGAGATATTCGCGCTCCACGGCTTCACGCAGGAAGGCTCGCTTGAAGTTGAGCGTATCGAGCGGGAACAGATCGTACCCCATGATCCAGACTTCCGGAAGGTGCGCAGCCGTCGGCAACAAATCGGCCGCGAAGACCGCCGTCTTCCCGCCCGATTCGATCAGCACCATCTGATGATGCATCGTATGGCCGCCCGTGCGCACCACGCGGACTCCGGGCATGATCGTGGCGTCTTCGTCCACCAACTGCAGCACGTGATTGTCGGCGAGCGGCTGAAAATTCTCAGGGAAGTAGGTCGCCTTCGTGCGTTCGTTGGTATGCTGCGCGTCTTCCCACTCGCCTCGCCGCACGACGTATTGCGCGCGAGGAAAACGGGGACGCACGATGCCGTCTGCGGCCCGCGACGTGAAGCCGCCGGCATGATCGAAATGCAGGTGCGACGCCAGCACGATATCGATCGCCTCTGGAGCCACGCCGGCCGCCGCCAGTGAATGCGTGAGATTGAACTCCCGTTCGAAACCGTAGATCTCGGCTTGCTTGGGCGAGCTCATCTTGTCGCCGCAGCCCGCATCGATCAACATCTTGCGGTACCCGTTGTCGACGAGCACCGGCCGCATCGCCATGCGGATGCGGTTCTTGTCGTCGGCCGGGGCCTTCTTCTCCCACATGGGCTTCGGGATGACGCCAAACATGGCGCCACCGTCAAGATGAAAAAAGCCGTCGAGGAGCAGCGTCAGCTGAATGTCGCCGAGCTGAATGGTCGTCGGCATGCGAGAGTGGTCGGCCGCCCTGACCATCTGCTTCAGCTCCACCAGTACGCCTTGCGCGCTCGATGGATGAACGAAGGCGATGATCGACCCTTCGGCACCGGCCCGCGGCTCTTCGTCGATCAACGTGATGTGACGCTCTCTCAACTGCGTGAGCGCTGCGCGGATATCGTCGACGCGCAGCGTGATGTGATGAAGGCCAGGCCCTCGCTTCTCCACAAATTTCGCAATAGCCGACTCGGGCGACGTCGCTTCGAGCAGCTCCAACGAGGCCGCGCCGGTCGACACGAACTGCGCGCGAACCTTCTGCGTCGCGACGTTCTCTGGCGGCCCCACGTCCAACCCCAGGGCGTCGCGAAAGAATGTCAGCGACTCGCCGAGATTGCGCACCGCGATACCGACGTGATCCAAAACAGCTTTCATCGTTGTGGTCCCAGGATCTCCGCCGCCGCGCTGTACGGATCGGTTTGTCTCGAAGCAATGCGATCGACGAGCCGCTCGAGCTCGATCGCGTCGAGCGTCGATTCGATGCGCTTCATCAGGCGGTCGGCCAGGATGGCGCGCACCTGCGCCTCGGCACGCTGTCGCCGCCGCGCCGCGAGCAGAGCTGTCGAGAAGCCGCGAAATCTGACGATCGCGCCGTTCAGCTCAGCGATGCCTTCACCGCTCGTCGCCTGGGTTCGGACGATCGGCGGTCGCCACTCGCCTTCTTTGTACGAGTGCAGGCCGAGCATCGACTCGATTTCGGCCACCGTGCGATCGGCGCCTTCGCGATCGGCCTTGTTCACAACGAAGATATCGGCAATCTCCATGATGCCCGCCTTCAGCGCCTGCACCTCGTCACCCATCCCTGGCACGAGCACCACCACGCAAACGTCGGCCGTGCGAACGATATCGACCTCGTCCTGCCCGACGCCGACTGTTTCAATCGTCACGAAATCTTTTCCGGCGGCGTCGAGCACCAGCGCTGCGTCGGCCGTCGCGCGCGCGAGTCCGCCCAAGTGGCCGCGCGTCGCCATGCTACGGATAAACACGCCAGTATCCTGCGCATGCGCCTGCATGCGTACGCGATCGCCGAGCATGGCGCCGCCGCTATATGGGCTCGTCGGATCGACCGCGATGACGCCTACCGACTGATTCGCTTTCCGCCAGTGCGTCACCAAACCGTCTACAAGGGTGCTTTTGCCGGCGCCTGGCGCGCCGGTTATTCCGACAAGACATGCGCGGCCGGACCGTCCGTAAATCTCGGCGACGAGCGCCGCACCCGAGTCGCCGTCATCTTCCATCACCGAGATGGCTCGCGCGATCGCGCGTGGATCACCTGAGACGACCAAGTTGGAGAGATCGGACAACCTGCGGAATTTATCACTGCTGGTACCGATCGTCCAAGGCTGGTACAATCCAGACATATGAGAATGCGCCTCGCCGTTGTCGCTGCGTTCGCGCTCTTGCTTGTGTCGCTCACACCGGCGCCCGCCAGCGCCGACGCGACGCTGTTTCTCGGGAAAACGCTCGGGTCGCCCGCCCATCGCTCCGTGCGCGGCTTCGCCGTCGGCATGAGCATGCTTGTGGTCGGCTTCGAGCTCGAGATCGCCAACATCCGCGAAGATCCAACGCTGCACGACCCATCCCTGAAAACGACGTCAGCAACCGTCTTCGCGCAGACGTTCAACATTGCCGGCATCCAACTCTACGTCGGCACCGGCGCCGGCTATTACCGCGAACGCCTCGGCGCCGATGAGGCAACCGGAGTTGTGTTGAACAACGGTGGCGGCGTGAAGGTGAAACTGGCCGGCCCGCTTCGCGTGCGTGTGGACTATCGAATTTTCAATCTGAGGGGAAACCCGCAGCGCTCGAAAATACAGCGCGTGTACGGTGGGCTGAACCTAGCTTTTTAAAGACCTACAGAGAGAAGGGGCGAGGGGAAGGGGTAAATGCTCTTACCCTTTGCCCCTTGCCCCTTGCCCTTACTCCTACCTTTGAAGCTATGGTTTCAAGTCGACCACCGGCACGAGGTTGATCGGGATCAACCCGCTGGCGAATGACTCGGTATACGCCTTGAACAGCGCCTGAATCTCCGCCGGGAATGCTTCGTTCAGCACGTTGATGACGTTGTAGTCGGCATCCTTCACCGAGGGATCAATCAGCATTGTGTAGGTCACGTTCCCGCTCGCCGGAACGTCTGCCGACTTGAACAGCTTCCAATGAGCCGCCTGTTCCTTGCGCCCAGGCTTGTCGCTTTTCGCGAGGGCTTCCTTCGTCTTGTTCATCACCATCTCGAAGTCGGCGACCTTGTCGCCTTTGATGGTGTAAAGAATGAGTCCGGCTCCACCATTGAACACGCGGGCATTCGGCGTCTGCGCGTAGGCTGGCGCCATCGACCCGGCCAGCAGGGTAAGAGCCAGCACAAATATCATCCGTCGCATCATTCCTCCTATAAACAATAAGTTGTCGAGCGGGGGGATAACTCTATCGTACGTGCCCCAAACTTCAAGCTTAAACGAAGACGGCCATCACGTCGTTGGCCATCAGCATGCCCTGGCGGGTCAATCGGATGCGATCCCCCTCTTTCACGAGGAAGCCTGCCTCCTGGAACGGCGCCAGACGCTCTCCAAACCTCGCCCAGATGTCGACGGCATACCGCGTCGAGAGGATGGACAAATCAACGCCTTCGGTCAGCCGCAGCCCGGTAAACACCGCGTCGCCAAGCCGTTCGTCGGCTGAAAGCGCTCGCCGCTCCGACACGATGCTCGCGGCCGACGCGATGCGCTGGATGTAATCTTCGGTCGCGGCCACGTTGCGCCATCGGCTCCCCTGCCGCGTCGAATGCGCGCCGGGACCGAACCCCAGCCATTCGCCGTCGGTCCAATATTTCAAGTTGTGCAACGACCGGCGTCCCGGCTTCGCGACGTTCGAGATTTCGTACTGCGCGTACCCGGCAGCGTCGAGCATGCCCATACCGGCCTCGTACATTTCTGCCGCCTCGTCGTCTTCAACCTGCGTCCACCCATGGGCGTCGATTTCCTGCTTCAATGGAAGATGCGGATATACCTCGAGAATGTACAGCGACATGTGCTCGGGTCCAACGGCAATCGCGCGCTCTACTGATGACAGCCACTGCGTGACGTCCTGCCCCGGCAGCCACATCATCAAATCCAGGCTCACGTTGTCGAAGCCGGCGGCGCGCGCCATTGCCACGGCCTCTTCCGCACGCCGCGCGGAATGCAGCCGCCCGAGCCGCTTCAGCTCGTCGTCGCGGAAGGATTGGACACCGTAACTCAGCCGATTGATGCCCGCCGCCCGAAATCCCTCCAGGCGGGCACGATCGACTGTTTCGGGATTCGCTTCGAGGGTGATCTCCGCGTCCGACGCCAGATCGAACGTGGAGCGGACAGCGTCGATGATGCCGCCGATTTCCCCAGGCGTGAGGAGTGACGGCGTTCCGCCGCCGAAAAAACAGCTGTCGGCCGCCACGGGATCGGACGATCGACGGATGTCATGAGCGAGCGCCTCCACGAACCGCGTTTTCAGCGATTCGTCGAACAGCCCCCGGTTGAAGTTGCAGTAGTTGCAAATGGCGGAGCAAAAAGGGACGTGGACGTAGAGACCAAGCATGGGGATTCAGAGTTGCAACCAGAAACTGGAAACTAAAAACGGGAAAGTAAGTTTTGAAGTTAGTTTCCAGTTTCCAGTTATCAGGATCTAACTTCCTGCCCGGCCTCCAGGCCACTTCAGGTCGGCCTTGCCGTCGCGAAGCTGCGCTTTCGCCTGACGCGGATTGCGGGTCGCCTGCTCGAGCTTGCCGCGCATCCGGCGCTCCGCCCAGTTGCGCTTCAACGCCGCCAGGCCTTCGTTCGGCAGCAGCATTCGATAGTCGGCGCCCTCGAGGTCGAGAAAATCGCACATCTCGTGCAGGCGCGACCGCATGCGGAATCCGATGCGATCGTGAAGCGAGATGACGTCGGTCGCGGAATCTGGCGGAAGGTCCGGGTAATTCGATGTGAAAATCGTCGCGCGCCGCTCGTTATAGCGTGTGTTGACGATCAAATTGAGGGTTTCTTCCACCCACTCGGAGGTTTTTTCGGCGCCGAGATCGTCGAGCACGAGGATATCGGCCTCCATCACGGGCCTCAACACCTCGAGTTCCGTCGTCTTGACCACGGCGTTGTAGGTGCCGCGGATTACCTTCAGTAAATCGCGCGTGTCGTAGAACAACCCGCGCGCGCCACGTGTCAGAATCACCTGTTTGAGAATCGCGGCGGCGAGGTGCGTCTTGCCGACGCCGGGGTCACCGAGGAAAAAGAGTCCGCGGCTGATGACGGGAAACGCGTCGGCGAACGCGCGCGAGCGGACGAGCGCGTCCTCGAGCGTGTCGTTGTCGTAGGTCGCGAAATCGTTCAGCGAGCAGTGATGATAGCGCCGTGGGATGCGCGCTTCGGCGATAAGGCGTTTGGAGATCGAATCGCGCCAGCAGTCGCATCGCACCATGCGCTCGACGCCGTCATCCTCCAGAGATGCGAGTGTCTTCCATCCGGTTCCGTTGCAAAGCGCGCAGATGTGTTCGGATTCGGAACGCGGAAGCACGAACGCATCATATCACCGCGCTTGTTTTTTTGACGCGGGGTTCGCCGGCGGGTTTTGGGGATTTGCACGAACCAGGTCGGTCGACGTCGATTTTACGAGCGCGGTGCTCAGCCGCTGCTCCCAGTCGTCGATGCCGCGTGCGAGCTCGTGCTTCACGTATTCCATGAACTCGTTCACTTCGCCCTGCATCAGCTGAATTTTTCGCCGCATGTTCAGGATCACTTCGACGCCGGCGAGATTCACGCCGAGATCGCGCGTGAGTGTGAGGATCGTTTCCAGCTGCTCGAGGTCTTCTTCAGAGTAGAGGCGCGTATTGCCCTCGGTGCGCGACGGCTTGAGCAGCCCTTCGCGCTCGTAGAGACGCAACGTCTGCGGGTGGATGTGATATTTCTGCGCCACCGCGCTGATCATGAAATACGCTTTGCCGGTTTTCTTCATCTGCGTACGTCTTCACCGTTGATGCGGCCGAACTCACGCAGCAGCTCCTTCGAGCGCTCGTCGAGGGCTTTCGGCAGCATGATCTTCACTTCCACCACGAGATCACCCCGCGCGCCGTCGCGCGGCGAGGGCGCGCCTCGACCACGCACGCGGAACCGCTGCCCCGTCTGCGTACCGGGCGGCACGCGCAACTTCGCCTGCCCATCGGGCGCCGGCACATCGATTTTCGCGCCAAGCGCCGCCTCGTGCACCGCGATCGGCACGACGATGTGGAAATCGTCGGCCTCGCGCCGGAACATCTCGTGCGGCTCGACCTGCACGGCGAGGTACAAATCGCCTGTGCGCCCGCCTCGCACGCCCATGTTGCCCTTATCGGGCACGCGAATCCGCGCGCCGTCGCCGACGCCGGGCGGAATGCGTACGGTCACCGTCTCGCTGTGGCTCTCCGTGCCGGTGCCGCCACACGCGTTGCACACGATCTGCGACTGGATGCCCGATCCGCCGCACGCCTCGCAGGTTTTCGAAAACACCATCGACCCGCGGCGCGATCGAAGAACGCCGCTCCCTTGACAGCTTCGACACCGCGACTCGGCGACCTGCAGCACACCCGTCCCGCGACAGCTGTGACACGTTTCGCGGCGCGTCAGCATCATCTGTCGCTGCGATCCGTGCATCGCCTCGTCGAACGTCAAGGAGACGCTCGCGTGAAGATCCGACCCCCGTTCGGGTCCGCCGCCCTGACGAGGTTCCTGGCGCGGCGTGAACACCTCGGCGAATAAATCCCCGAACGTGGTCGCCGCCGAATGACCGCCGCTGGACGAAAAGTCGAAGCCCTCGAACCCGAACGTGATCGTCGTCGATTCGCTGACGGCGCCCGCGGCGTCATATCGCAGCCGGCGGTCGGGATCGCTCAGCGTCTCGTAGGCGCGCGTGATCTCCTTGAAACGCGCCTCCGCGGTGTTATCGCCCGGGTTGATGTCCGGGTGATATTTCCGCGCAAGCCGCCTGTAGGAACGCTTGATCTCCATCAGCGTCGCGCCCCGCGGCAATCCGAGCAGCTCGTAAAGATCCATTACTTCTCGTCCACGACCTCCGCGTCGATCACGTCATCTTTCGTCTCGCCCGCGGCGCTGGACGATCCGCCGCCTTGTGAAGAACCACCGCTTTCGCCGCTGGCGCCACTCGGACTCGACTGCGCCTGTTTATACAGAGACTCCGCTGCGGCGTGCTGCGCCTTCGTCAACTGATCCATCGCCGCCGTAATCGCGCTCACGTCGGTGCCCGCATTAGCCTTCTTCAAGGCTTCGATCGCCGTTTCGACGGCCGCGCGGTCGTCGGCGGGCAGCTTGTCGCCGGCGTCCTTGATCATCCGCTCAGCCCCATACACCGCCTGATCGCCGCGGTTCCGCGTCTCGATCTCCTCCTTGCGCTTCTTGTCCTCGTCGGCATGCGCCTCGGCTTCCTTCATCATCTTGTCGACCTCGTCTTTGTTGAGACCACTGGACGAGGTGATGGTGATCTTCTGCTCCTTGCCTGTGCCGAGATCCTTCGCCTGCACGTTGACGATGCCGTTGGCATCGATGTCGAAGGTGACTTCGACCTGCGGAACCCCGCGCGGCGCCGGCGGCAATCCTATGAGATGGAAGCGACCGAGCGTGCGGTTATCGCGCGCCAGCGGCCGCTCGCCTTGCAGCACGTGCACTTCCACGCTCGTTTGGTTATCGGCGGCGGTCGAGAAAATTTCGCTCTTGCGCGTCGGAATCGTCGTGTTGCGCGGGATCAGCGTCGTCATGACCCCGCCGAGCGTCTCGATCCCGAGCGACAGCGGCGTCACGTCGAGCAGGAGAAGGTCCTTCACCTCTCCCGCGAGCACGCCGGCTTGCAGGGCCGCGCCGATCGCGACGACCTCGTCCGGGTTCACGCCCTTGTGCGGTTCGCGGCCGAAGATTTCCTTCACGATCGTCTGCACACGGGGAATGCGTGTCGAGCCGCCGACCAGCACCACCTCGTCGATCTTGCTCGGATCAACACCGGCGTCTTTGAGCGCCTGCTTGGTCGGGCCGACCGTGCGCTGCAGCAGATCCTCGACGAGTTGCTCGAATTTGGCGCGCGACAGCTTCATCGCGAGGTGCTTGGGGCCGTTTTGATCGGCGGTGATGAACGGCAAGCTGATGTCGGTTTCCAGCACCGACGACAGCTCCATTTTGGCTTTCTCCGCGGCTTCCTTCAGCCGCTGCAGCGCCATGCGATCTTTGGTGAGATCGATACCCTCGCTCTTCCTGAACTCTTCGCCAATCCAGTCGATGATTTTCTGATCGAGGTTGTCGCCGCCGAGATGCGTGTCGCCGTTGGTCGATTTCACCTCGACGACGCCCTCGCCGACTTCGAGGATGGAAATATCGAACGTGCCGCCGCCGAAATCGTACACGGCGATGGTTTCGTCCTTCTTCTTGTCGAGGCCGTAGGCCAGCGCTGCGGCCGTCGGCTCGTTCACGATGCGCATGACCTCAAGCCCGGCGATCTGGCCCGCATCTTTCGTCGCCTGGCGCTGCGCGTCGTTGAAATACGCCGGCACGGTGATGACCGCTTTGCTGACCGGCTGGCCGATGTATTCCTCGGCGGCCTGGCGCAGCTTCTGCAGGATCATCGCGGAGATTTCCGGCGGTGAGTACTCTTTGTCGAGCGCCGCGATGCGCACGTCGCCGTTCTGCGCGCGCACCACTCGATACGGCACCATCTTCATCTCCTCGTTCACCTCATCGAACTTGCGTCCCATGAAGCGCTTGATCGAGAAGATCGTGTTTTCCGGATTGGTGACCGCCTGACGCTTGGCCACTTGCCCGACCAGACGCTCGCCAGTTTTTGCGAACGCCACAACCGACGGCGTCAGCCGGCTGCCTTCCGGATTGGTGATAACCGTCGATTCGCCGCCTTCCATGACAGCGACGACCGAGTTCGTGGTGCCGAGATCGATGCCGATGATTTTGCTCATATACGCAGTCCTCGCACGATAAGAGTCCGTCTAAACTTTAGGCTGCTTTGATTATGAAATGTGAGTGCGGGCAAGTAAAGGCTTTAGGCTTGGACTCTAGGCTTTTGACCAAGTCGATAGCCCAAAGCCCAGAGCCTGGAGCCGATCTAAGTAACTGGTAACATAAGCACTTCCATGGCGAGCCGACCTCCAACCAAGCCTCCCGGCGCTCACTATGTCATTCGTTTTGCGGGTCATGCCGGACTAGCGGCGCTGTTCATTGTCGTGGCGCTGCTGGGCGTGCTCAGTGGCGTGATGTTCGCCTATGCGGGCGATCTACCGCAGATCACGGTGCTCGACAATTACGCGCCGAGCGCAATCACGCGCGTGTATGCCTCCAACGGCGAAACGCTGGGCGAGTTCGCGATCGAGCGGCGGCTCGTGATTGGCTACGACGACATCGCGCCGCGACTCCGGCAGGCGATCATCTCGGCCGAGGACAAGAACTTCAACAACCATTTCGGTTTGAGCGTCTCGGCGCTCGTATTACGGCTGGGCAGCGACGTGATGCACCGCCGCATGGTGGCGGGCGCCAGCACCTTGACGATGCAGTTGGCGCGCGGCCTGTTCGCGGAAGAAATCGGTTTTCAGCTTGGCGACAAAAGTCCCGAGCGCAAGATCAAAGAAATTCTCGTCGCGATGCAGATCGAGAAGCGGTACACCAAGCGCGAGATCCTCACGTTCTACGCCAATCAAACATTCTTCGGTCACGGCACGCACGGCGTCGAAGCCGCCTCCCGCCTCTATTTCAGCAAGCATGCGAAAGATCTCACGCTCGAAGAAGCGGCCATGCTGGCCGGCATCATCCAATCGCCCGCGCGGCAGAGCCCGTTCGTCAGCCGCACGGCGGCGACTCGTCGGCGTAATTATGTTCTGCAGGAGATGGCCGACAACGGCTACCTCACACGAGCCGAGGCTGACAAGGCGCAGAAGGAGCCGATCGTCACCCGCGGACAGCCGCAGCAGATGAAATCGGTGGCGCCGTTTTTCACCGAAGAAGTGCGGCAGCACCTCGAGCAGAAGTACGGCGCGAAGCGGCTCTATGAGGGCGGGCTGTCGGTGCAGACGAGCATCGACATCAACCTGCAGCGTGCCGCCAATCGCGCGATCGACCGCGGCCTTCGGACCGTCGATAAACGGCGCGGATGGCGCCGCGACAAGCCGAACGTGCTCGCACAGAAGCAAACGCTCGAGACCTATCGCAACGACCGGTGGAGTCAGCCGATGGTCATCGACGACATCGTCCCTGCTGTCGTGCTGTCGGTCGCGCCGACCGTCGCGCATCTGCGCATCGGCCCAAACACGGTCGACCTGCGGCCAGACGGCCTGGCCTGGACCCGTCGTGCTCCTCCTGCCCTGTTCAAGACGGGCGATGTGGTCGATGTGAAGCTGACAAAGTTGGACGAGGCCGGCAAGCCCGCAGCGGTCTCGCTCGAACAAACCCCCATCCTCGAGGGCGCACTGCTGGCCATCGACAATCGCACCGGACAGGTGCGCGCCATGGTGGGTGGTTTCAGCTTCGACCGAAGCAAGTTCAACCGCGCGACTCAGGCGTATCGACAAGTGGGATCGGCCTTCAAGCCGTTCGTGTATACGGCGGCGATCGATCGCGGCTACACGCCAAGCTCGCTCATCATCGACGAACCGGTCGCCTACAACGTAGGGCCCGATCAGCCGCTCTACACTCCCAAGAACTATGACGGCAAATTCGAAGGCGCCGTCACGCTGCGCCACGCGCTGGAAGATTCACGCAACGTGCCCGCGGTGAAGATGATGGAGTCGCTGACACCGCAGCAGGTGATCAATTACGCCAGGAAGTTCGGGCTGCAAGCGAAGCTCGAGCCGTATCTGTCGCTTGCGCTCGGCGCCGCCGACATCACGCTCAGTGAAATGACGTCTGCCTACTCGGTCTACCCGAACGGCGGCGTGCGGATGAAACCGTACGGAATTCTGAAAATTTCCGATCGGGACGGGAACCTGCTGGAAGAAACACGCCCCGAGCCGCACGACGCCATCCGCGCCGACACGGCGTTCGTGATGACGAACCTTCTGCGAGGGGTCGTGCAGCGCGGCACCGGCGAAGCCGCCGCGGCCCTGGGCTGGCCGCTTGGCGGGAAGACCGGAACGACAGACGACTACGGCGACGCCTGGTTTGTGGGCTTCGATCCGGACATCACCGTCGGTGTGTGGGTCGGTTATGACGAGCGGAAGACGATCGGCCCGTCGGAGACAGGTGCGCAAGCGGCGCTCCCAATCTGGATGGACTTCATGAAGGCGTATATCGAGACGCGCGACAAGAATCACCCGCCGGAATTCGTGCCACCCGGCAACATCGTGTTCCTCGCCGTCGACAAGGGGAACGGTTCGCCCAGCGGTGAAGGCAGCGGCATCAACGAAGCCTTCATCTCAGGCACGCAGCCGGGCACCGACTTCCCTCACTGACGCAGCAGGGGCAAGGGGTAAAGGGTAAGGGGCAAACGGAACGCGGGTTTACTTACCCCTTGCCCCTTTC
>JANMJM010000143.1:0-24098 GCA_031371345.1 Vicinamibacteria bacterium | reverse complement strand
GGCGTCACCAATACCCAGCGTGCGACGCTGACCGACGGGCAGATGACGCACGATGCGCATATCCAGACAGTCGACATCGCGAAGTCGGTGTTTACTCCCGACAGCGGCCGCACGCAGCTGAACTTCAAAGACACGTACCGTTACAACATCGCCGGCTATCGCCTCGCCCGGATGTTGGGGCTCGACAATGTCCCGGTGTCGGTGGACCGGCGCGTGAAAGGCAACCACGCCGCCGTCACATGGTGGGTAGATGATGTCGCGATGGACGAGGGCGCGCGTCAGAAGAAACAACCGCCGTCGGTCGTGCTGCCGCCGAAAACGGCGGGGCAAATCCACATCATGCGAGTGTTTGACGAGCTGGTCGGGAACACCGATCGCAACGCGGGCAACCTGCTGTGGACCTCAGACGGGAAGATGTGGATGATCGATCACACGCGGGCGTTCAGGTTCAACACGAAATTGACCAATCCCAAGCTGCTCGAGCGGTGCGATCGCAACCTGATGGTCGGCATGCGCAGGCTGACGCCCGAGGCCCTGAAAGAGAAGATGGGCGATAACCTGACCAAACCCGAAATCGACGCGCTGCTCGCGCGGCGAGACGAACTCATTACGCTGTTCGAGGGAAAGATTAAAGAACGAGGCGAGGCGGCTATTCTCTACACGCAGGAGCAGTAGCCGGCGTCCTATCGGCGCGGGCCGCTTTCAAGAAGCGGGATCCGCTCGCTGGCGTAGATCGCCGAGAAGCGACCGTCGGCGATCTCGAGCGCCGATGCGACGCCGCGCGGCGCATAGCTCGCCAACATTCCGGTATCGATCAAGAACACTCCTGCCGAGAAACGAGGCGTAATGTGGCCGCTCGCAACGATGGTGTGGCCGACGACGAAGTGCGCCACGTTGTAGCGTTCAAGCAGTTTCTTCGACTGAACCGCACCCACTTCCGGCGACCATGTGGCAAAACCCCGGAACCAGAGCGGGCCGTCCGAGCTCACGAGCGCCCAGCTATTGATGCCGAGAAGTGCTCTCAACCCGAGGGGATCGGAGATGGACAACGCGTCGAGGCCGCCGCTGTCGGCGCTGGTGCTGTTGGCTGCGCTTGTGCTCGTCCCGACCTCGACCTGCGCCGTATCCAGCACCTCTCGCAACGTGAAAAACGGCAGAACCATTTTGCGATCGATCATCCTGGCGCGCAAATCGTCGAAGCGCTTAATTTCCCCAGCGACCTGCTTGTTGATGTCTTCCAGCGAGCGAGGGGCCTTGTCGGGATTGATCCCGGCATGCATGAACACCGTGTCGCCTACCCTCAGCACGGCCGGCTTGTTCCGCAGCCAGCGTCCATAGCGACCCTGTGGACCGAACGCTTCCCGATACTCGACGAAACCCAGAGGGTGAGCATCCATCCACACGCTCTTGAGCACGGGCTGATACGTCCGAGAAACCTGGCGGAGCTGCCCTCCGCGCTCCGCCCACAATTTGACGTACGCGTCATAGGCGGCGAGGCGCCGCTGCTCTGATTGGTCGTCGGCAAACGTGGCGTAAATTTCCGGCGTCACGTAACTCACGTCGCCTATCAGGTTCAGCACTTCGTGGTTGCCAAGCAACACGGCGACCCGGCCGCCAGCCGCCTTGGCCTGTTCTTCGAGAGCCATTAGAAGATCCAGTACCTGCCGCACTTTGGCTCCGCGGTCAGTGGAATCGCCAACCTGGACCAACGTCGCGTTGCCGCCGCTCCAGTTGCTGCTGGCGTCGATGAGCCCCGCGGTCTTCAGGATGGCGGCAAACGAATCGAAATCCCCATGAACGTCGCCGATAGCCACGACTCGTGAGAGAGGGACGTTTTGACCGGATGGATGCGTGACGAGCGAGCACGCGAGAAGCAGCGCGAGCACATAGCCCCGCCTGGTGCCAGGAACAGGCCGCGTCTTGTCGAACGCTGTCATTTGTTCAGAATTATACGCTCGCATGTTGTCGATAGACACGAGTCATCCTGTGTCATAAGATGGCGCCGTTTTCGACTACTAGCAGCACATGACTTCACGCCCCAACCGGCTTCTCGGCAAGCTGGTCACTCTGTGGGAAGGCGAAGCTGCGACCGCGCTGCTGATGTTTGCCTTCTCCTTCCTGGCGATGACGTCCTACAACATCATCAAGCCCATCACGCGATCCAAGTTCATCACGGATTTGGGCGCCGACAATCTGCCTTACGTGCAGTTGGCGGCGGGCGTGCTCATCGGGATGCTGATGCAGCTCTATAGCTGGGGCGCCGCACGACTGCCCCGCCGTTCGGTGATTCCGGCGACGCAGGGAGGCGCGGCGGCGCTGCTCGTACTCTTCTGGTTTCTCTTCCGGAGTGGCGCGAGCTGGGTGTCGGTCGCCTTTTACGTATTCGCGCTCATTCTCGGCGTCCTGCTCATCAGCCAGTTCTGGACGCTCGCGAACGATATTTACAATCCACGTCAGGCGAAGCGGCTGTTCGGCTTCATCGGCGGCGGCGCCAGCCTGGGAGGCGCGACAGGGGCGGCGCTGACGTCGTTCGCCGTCGTGGAAGTGGGCATCAACAACCTGCTGCTTCTGAGCGCCGCGATTCTAGGAGGTTGCGCCGGACTGGTCATCGCGATCGGTCGGCGCGAGCGGGTTCAGAGCGATTTTGCGGCCGTCGGTCAGGAACGGGGCGTCGGCGGCGGCGAGGCGATTCGATTGTTGCGTGAGTCGCCGCAGTTGCAGGTCATCGCGATCGTCATCGGTCTTGCGGCGATCGGCGCGGCAATTATCGAGCAGCAGCTCAACATGGCCGCCGCAGCGATGACGTCGGCCGACGCCATCACCGCGTTCCTTGCGAAGGTGACGTTCTACCTGTCCATTGTCGGCTTCGTTGTACAGGTTGGACTCACGAGCCGGATCCATCGTTCGCTCGGCCTGGCTTTCGCGCTCCTGATTCTGCCGGTCAGCCTCGGCTCGACGGCCGTCATTATCTTGCTCAGCGGTGCGCTGTGGGCGCCGGCCGCGGCTCGCGTGCTCGACACGTCGCTCCGCTACACCATCGACAAAACGACGCGCGAGGTGCTGTTTCTTCCGCTGGCGCCCGACCTCAAGTACCGCGCGAAGCCGTTCGTCGACGTCACGATGGATCGATTCGCTAAAGCGGTGGGAGCGCTGCTGCTTCTGGTGCTCATCAAGCCGTGGGGCCTGGGTCTCGACTGGCAACACCTCAGCTACGCGAGTCTGGCCGTGACACTGCTGTGGATCTTCATGGCGATGCGCGCGCGCGCAGAGTATTTGAAATCGTTTCGGAAAAGTATCGAGACGGGCGCGATCCCGCCGGCGAGCGTGCGCCTGAACGTGGCGGATGCGGCGACGATCGAGACGCTGGTCGAGGAGCTCTCGCATCCGGACGAATCGCACGTCGTCTACGCGATCGAGATGCTCGACACGCTGAATCGACGCAACCTGATTACCCCGTTGCTCCTCCACCACGAGTCCGCGAAGGTACGCGCACGTGCGCTGCGAGCGCTCGAATCGGCGCGTGCGTCGGTCGCCGCGCGCTGGGCGCCCATGGTCGAGCGCTTGTTGAAAGACGACGTTCCGGAGGTACGCGCCGCTGCCGTGCGCACGCTCGCAGCACTGCGTAAAGAAGAAGCCTCGACGTTGATGCGCACCTACATGCACGACCCGGACTTGCGCGTGGCCATGACGGCCGCCGTGGTGCTTGCCGATTCGGGCCGTGAAGACGACGCGCTTGCCGCCGAAGACGCGCTGAGGCGGGTGATCGACGATACACGCGACGTCGCCGCCAGCGGCCGGAGGGAAGCGGCCGCTGCGCTCGCCCAGATCCGGCACCCGCGCTTCCGTCCGTTGCTCGTGCCGCTCTTCCACGACGCCGATCTCGATGTGGCGTGCGAGGCGATTCGCAGCGCGCGTGCCACGGGACCGGTGGACACGCTCTTCGTTCCGGCACTCGTGTCACTGCTGGGGCACCGCGTGTTGAAGCCGGCGGCGCGAGATGCGCTCGTCAGTTATGGCGACGACGTGCTCGACACCCTCGCCTATTTCCTGAACGACCGCGACGAGCAGCTCTGGGTCCGCCGCCATATCCCAGCGGTGCTCGCGCTGCTTCCCACGCAGCGATCGATGAGCGTGCTGCTCGGCGCGCTCGACGACCCCGACGGCTTTCTCCGCTACAAAGTGGTCGAGGCGATCGAGAAGCTGCGCCGCGATCATCAGGATCTTTCGTTGACGCACGCGCCGGTCGAAGCGCTGGTGCTGAAGGAGAGCTCGCGCTTTTACACCTACCTGACGCTGCGACACATCATCGTGCAAGGCGACGCCGAATCGCGGCAGTCGCTGCTCGTGCGCGCGCTCGACGACAAACTCGAGCGGACGCTCGACCGCATCTACCGGTTGCTGGGGCTGATCTATCCGTGGAAAGACATCGCCGCCGCGCGCTACACGATCGAACACGGCGTGTCGCGCAATCGCTCGGGCGCGATCGAGTTCATGGATAACTTACTCGTCGGTGCGATTCGCCGGAACGTCATGCCGATCATCGAAGAATCCCCCGTCGAAGAGAAGGTACGGCGGGCGCATCTCGCGCTCAAGACCCGCCCTGGTGATCTGAAGGAGACGCTGGCGCAACTCGTGCACGACAGCGATCCGGTCGTGGCTGCCGCTGCGATCCATTTCGTCGGACGGCGCCGGTTGTGGGCGCTGTGCGACGACCTCGAACACACGCTCGTGCACCGCGCCGCGTCCGATTGGTACGTGTTCGAGGCGGCTTCGTGGGTGCTTGCCGAGCACCGGCTCTCGGATAAACGAAACGATCTCTGGACCGACCCGGTGCCCGCCGTCGAGCTGGCCGACCGTCTGCGCGCCATCCCGCTCTTCGATTTCGTGTCGGTCGACGAGCTGTTCCGCGTCGCAGGCGCCGGACGGCAGGTCCGGCACGAAGATGGCCGGGAGATTTATCACGAGGGAGCGCAGGCTGAAGAAGTGCAGTTCCTCCTTGAAGGGTCGGTGCGTCAGTCGACAGAGGACAACGCGCCCTGCGATGTGGAGGCACCAGCCGCCCTTGCGTTCGAGAACGTGCTCGAAGGCAGCCCAGTTCACCATACGATTCGCGCCGTTGGTCGCACGATTACGCTCACGCTTCGCGGCGAGGACTTCCTGACGATGCTCTCGGACAACATCGTGCTGGCGCAGGGGCTATTCCGCATGCTCCTCGATCTGCCGCGAGTACGACACTGGCGTACCGTGTATACGCCACCGCACGGCGAGTCCGTGACTCCGCGCAGCGTGCCACTTCAGGCGGTCGACAAGGTGCTCCTCCTGCGCCAAAACCCGCTGCTGGAACGCGCAACGGTGAATCAGTTGCTCGATCTCGTGACCATCACGCGCGAGGTGCCGCTGACTGCCGGCGTTGTGGTCTTCAAGGAAATCGACCCGCCAGGAATGTATTACATGATGACCGGCGAGGTCCGGCTGGAGGGCGACGGCGTCGATCCGATCGTCGTCGGCGCGGGCAGCACCATTGGCGTGTCGGAGACACTGGCTGGCGTCGCGCTTGGACGTCGCGCCGTCGTCACGCGTGACGGGCTTGCCCTGCGCCTCGACCACGACGAGCTGTTTACTGTGCTCGGCGATCATATCGACCTGTTGCAGGGTCTCTTCAGCGGTTTACTGCACACGCAGCAGACTGAACAGCCGGCGTCAACGCTCGTTTAAATTTTAGATTCAGGCTCGGCCGCGCGGTACGTGAGCATCAGCAGCGCCGTCATCACGAAGGCGGCCGACGCGCTGACGTAAGCGCTGCCTTCGCCGAACTTCTGCAGCGCACCGTTTCCCCACACAGGACCAATCGTCCGGCCCAGGCTCTCGAGCGCACCCGCCGCTCCCTGCACTTTCCCCTGTTCATCCTTCGACGCGCTATGGCTGACGAGCGTAATCAGCGCCGCATTGCACAGGCCGACGCCGATGCCCGCAGGAATCAGCGCGAGAAGAAACATGCTCACCGAATACGACACGGCGACGAGGCCCCAGCCGATCGCGGCAATGACGAGGCCAAGCAGGAACGTCCGCAGCACGCCAAGTAAGCGCACCAGCGGCGCCACCATGCCGACTTGCACAATCACGCCGAGAAACCCGAACGCCGCCAGCACGTACCCGGTATGCGTCACATCGAAGTTGAAGCGGCGAAAGGCGAACAGCGCAAACGTCGTGTTGCACACTGAAAACGAGCACCAGTACAGGAAATCGGCGACGAGCAACGGCCGCAGTCGGCGCCGGCCGAATACTTCGGGCAGCGCGCGCCACGGCGATACCGTTTCTCCTTCGCTTCGATGCACTGTTTCCGGCAGCCACAACCACGCCATCGCTGTCGCCATCAACGTGACGACCGCCGCGGCCCAGATGGGCGCGGTGTAACTGATGGTGGCGAACAAACCGGCGAGACCCGGGCCGACAATGAAGCCGAGTCCGAACGCCGCGCCGAGAAAGCCGTAGGCTTTCGCGCGCTCGTGCGGTTCGGTGACGTCGGCGATATAGGCGCGGGCAGTCGTGATGTTTCCGCCCGACAAGCCGTCAACGATGCGCGCGATGAAGAGCACCGCGAGCGTATGCGCGAGCGCCAGCATCACAAAGCTCACGACGGTGCCGAGCAGGCTGAAGATGAGAACAGGCCGGCGTCCCCACCGATCCGACAGAACGCCTAAGGCCGGCGTTGCGATGAGTTGTGCCAGGGAGAAAGAGGCGAATAACAGGCCGACGACGAGGGGTGAGGCGCCGAAGGTCTGCGCGTAAAACGGAAGAAGCGGAATGATGATGCCGAACCCGACGAGATTGATGAAGACTGTGAGGAAGATGACCAGGAGCGGGCGCGACACGTCCGGTGATTATGCCACGCCGCCTGACAGAAGAACCAGGTGACCTGGTGAATCGACCGCCGACTCACCAGATCACCCACCCTAACCAACTGACGAGCTGACTAGTTCGCTTTCGCGCCCCACACAGCTTTCGAGCGATACCAATCGTCGTGCAGGATTGTCCAGAGCGACTGATCGATGTACTTGCCGCCTTTAAGGAACGATTTTCTCAAGATACCCTCCTGCACGGCTCCGAGCTTTCGGAGCGCTCCATTGCCTCGACCGTTCTGCACGGCTGCCCGCGCTTCGAGTCGATGAACACCAATAACATCAAAGGAGAACTCAATGACCATTTCCGCGCCGGCTGCGAAGAGGCCCGTGCCCCAGAACGCCGAGCCAATCGCGAAGCCCCACTCGGCCGTTGCGAACATCGGATCCAGCTGCCGCACCTGGAAAAGGCCGACCGCTGTGTCGTAACCGTCGGGCACCACCGCAAAGCAGAGATACCGTCCGGCCTCGCGCTCGCGCGACGCCCAGTTGATGAACCGCTCGAATCCGTCGAGCGTCGTTGGGGGCGGCGAGATGAAACGCGTCACTTCTTCCGTCGTCAACAGCGCCAGGAGTGAAGCCGCGTCGCTCGTCCGCAGCTCGCGGAGAGTGACTCCCTGGCCGTGCAGTACCGGCAGCTTCTTCTTCCAGTCAGAGATGACCGTCGACCTCGGTGAAACATTCGTCGTGGTCGTCAGCGTCGACACCATCGCGGTGGCCATGGTCGGCTCCATCATTTGGGTCGCCATTAGAGCACCGCCTTTCGCACGTGTGTTCGTCGCGCTCGTGCACTATCGGCTCTGCCCACCACGACGCCGCCGCTCCATGCGGTTTTACCGGCCGGGATGAGGGCGTCGCCGAGGTCGTTACCCCAGACGATGTTGTCGTCGTCGCTGTTGCCCCAGACGATGTTGTCGTCGAAGAGGTTGCCCCAGACGATGTTGTCGTCGTCCAGGTTGCCCCACACGATGTTGTCGTCGTCCAGGTTGCCCCACACGATATTGTCGTCGTCGATGCTTAACCCGATGAGGCCGCTGCCCCAGACGATGTTGTTGCCCCAGACGATGTTGTCGTCGAGGCCTAACAGATTGCCCCAGACGATGTTGTTGCCCCACACAATGTTGTCGTCGAGGTCGAACAGATTGCCCCAGACGATGTTGTCGTCGTCGAGGAAGTTGTTGCCCCAGACGATGTTGTCGTCATCGGCGCCCATGCCTTCGCCCCAGACGATGTTGACAGCCCACGCGGGCCGCTGTTCCTTTAACACGTTGGCGCCGAAGACGCGATGATTGCCCCAGATAATCGACTGCGACCACTGATACGACTCGCCGCCGATGACCGTGCTCGGCGTGATGCTGCTCGACAGCCACGTTTGGCCGACGGAGGCCAGCGGGTTGATGGCGCGCGCGTAAGCGACGGCTCCGGCAATTTCGACCTGACCGGCGCCTTGCGTAAGCGCGTCGACACGAAGACCGAGGTCGTCCTTGACGGGAATTGCCGTGAACTCGAGCACCGCCTTGATGGTGTTCGGCGTGAGGCCGCGGTTGGCCTCGAGGACGAGCGCGGTGACGCCGCTCGCCACTGCAGCCGCCATGCTGGTGCCAGACAGGCGCATGTAGTTGCCCGTGTTGCCACGCGCCTCTTGAGCGAGGCGAAGCGTGCTACCGGCGGCCGCCACCGACAACAGGTTGTCGCCCGGCGCCACGAAGTCGGGCTTCGCGAAGCCGTCGTACCACGACGGGCCGCGCGAGCTGTATGGCGCAACGCGATCGTCGGTGCGCGTCACCGTGCTGAACGTGCGGCTGGCGCCTACCGACAAGCCCGAAGGCGCGTTGCCCGGCGACGCGATGCCCGCGTAACCTGACTGACCTGTCTTTCGGTTCATGCCGAAGTTGCCCGCCGAAATCACGACGACGATGCCGGCGCGCGACGCATGCTCGACGGCCTGCACGAGCGGGTCTGTCGCCGCGGGCTCGTATATCGGATGACCGAGCGACAGGTTGATGACGTTGATGCCGAGCAGGTTTTTGTTCGCAATCGCAAACTCGATTGCGCGCACGACGTCCGACGTCGTGCCTCGGCCTCTTTCGTTGAGAACTTTCAGCCCGATAAGTCGCGCGTTCGGCGCAACTCCGACGAACCTACTCGCGACCAGTCCGGCGACGTGCGTGCCATGACCGTACCCGTCGTTCGGCGTCACCGCGCGAATATCGCCAAACGTGAAGTCGTAGAACGCTGTGATGCGGCCGCCGAAGTCGACGCCAGGCTCGATACCCGAGTCGATCACGGCGACGCCGACATTGTCACCGCCTTGGAACACGTTGTCGTTGAATGCGTTCTCAAACGAGCTCGTGTCATCGTAGGCAGAGGCATCGATTTGTGCGTCGGTCTGAGCTTGCGAGTGGCCCCTAACCGGCATGGTCGCAAAGAACTTCTTTTTCAGACCTCTGGCTGCTGCTCCTTCGCGCTCACGAGCAGCCCACGCCTGCTCGATGGTGCCGAGGACTTGCTTCGCTTCCACGAAGTCTTCCTGCTTGTCGAGTGCGGCAGCTTGAGCAGTGATTGCCTGTGAGCGAGCGCTGCTGAGCGCGTCCTGTGCGACCTTTAGCGCCAATTGCATCGCGGCCACGTTGTTTGCGGCAGCCAACTTGTTTGCCGTGCTGGCTTTCAACAACGCCTTTTGCGCCGCGGCCAGATTCGCCTGAGCCGCCGCGGTGCGGGCCTCGGCGAGCTGGAGATTCTCCCGGGCTGCTTTGGCCGCTTCCTTAGCGGTCTGTACGGCAGCTTTCGCAGCATCGACAGCAGCTTGCGCTGCCGCAAGCTCGAGGACGCTGAGTGTCTGCGCGCCGACGCGCGCATTCACCGAGACGGAGTTAATGTGCGTGAGGCTGGCCAGTGTCTGGAGATCTTCGCAGTGCACCACCGCAGCGACCGCGTCAAGCGCCGGGAACTCGCCCGTGACGACGTCGCCATGTTGTGTGAGCGAATCTCGAAGACCCTGTCGGTATCCGGGTAGCGTGCGCACAATAACGGACTTGGTGCCGACGCAGCCTTGCTGAATCGATTCGCGAAGCGATTCGTCCAGCTTGGTTCCTGCGACCGGCCCACCAGTTTGTGCGTAGGCGACCCTGGGGACCAGCGTGGTCAGAACCAGAGCAAATGTGAGGTGTACGATGCGCTTAGTCATTCGGGAACCCTACAGAGCAAGTTGCCGGCCACAGTGACCGGAATGTATACAACGACTGGTAACTAGCTGCCTGAGAAAGACTTACTCTAAATGTGCATCTACATGACTTCTTGGACATTAAGCTGACATCAACGCAAAATGGAACACTTGAGTGCCGATTCGGGTACGCAATCTCTGCAACGACACGATTACGGCCTAAAAACGCCAAATTCGAAGAGGTCGGTGGGTGATGAAGTGTGCTAATTGGGTGCATGAGCACTTTCCCGCCCCAAACGGCCTTCGAGTAGTACGTATACGCATGTGTAGGCGACGTGAGCTGGGTAGAGGGATGCTCTTGTACAAGGAACGCCAACAGATCGGCGCGGTATACCGCGGCTGCCACGGCGTCCCTGGGATTCGATTCGACGAGTCGAGCGACACGAGTAGGAAGCACGGCGGCCGTTAGAGCAATTCGACCGCCAAGGTTCTTGAGGCGTTGATAACAGCTGATAAGGTGTTGATTTTAAGATGTTTATACGTAATTTTGTGGATACGACTCTAACTGACAGTAATGTAAAATTGCACACGCTCACAACTGCCAGAGTTGGCAATTTCTGCAATGCTCCGCCGCAATCCAACGGAATGCACCGAATTTCGGCGATTTATCGAGAAATGAGGAGGGTGTTCCGTTCCGACTCGCCAGGGCGCAAAGTGGCACACTCGATCACGTTTTTGCACATCGAGGAACGCGACTTAAGCCTCCAGAACGACTAAGAGATCCTTCGCTTCGACGGCCGAACCCGCTTTCACCAAGACATCGCCGATTTTGGAGTCCCGTGGGCTATAAACAGCGGTCTCCATCTTCATCGCCTCTATGGAGAGGAGGCGGTCCCCCGCCTTCACGGCTTCACCTTTCTTAACGGCCACACTCGAAATCTTTCCCGGCATGGGCGCGGCGATGTGATTCGGGTCGCCCGGCTCGGCCTTCGGTTGACGTTGAAGGGTCGCGTCAACAGCGCGATCGGTGATGCGCACTTCGCGTGGCTGGCCATTGAGCTCGAAGAACACTGTGCGCGTTCCGTCTTCGCGCGCATCACCCACCGTGAGGAATCGAATGATGAGCGTCTTCCCCTCTTCAATCTCCACCGCAATCTCGTCACCGGCTTGCAGGCCATAAAAAAAGTTCGGTGTCGCAATGACTGACGTGTCGCCGTACTGCTTCCGATGTTCTGCGAAATCCAGAAACACTTGCGGGTACAACACGTACGACAGCACGTCTTCGTCGGTGACAGGTTTTTTGATTTTGCCGCTCAGCTCGCGGGCGGCCGCTTTGAAGTCCACTCTCGGCAGCTTGGCACCCGGCCGTCCTTTGATCGGTGCCGCCCTCGCCGATTCCAGTACCGTGCGCTGAAACGCCTTCGGCCAGCCGCCCGCCGGTTCTCCGAGCATTCCCTGAAGCATCTCGACGACGCTGCGGGGATAGCTGAGCGGCGTGCGCGCGTTCAGCAGATCTGCCGTCGACAGGTTATTGGTGACCATGAAGAGCGCAAGATCGCCGACGACTTTGCTCGACGGCGTCACCTTGACGATGTCGCCCAGCACCTGGTTCGCTGCCGCATAGGCGTCGCAGACGTCCTGCCACCGCGCTTCGAGGCCCAGGCTCTTGGCCTGTTGCCGCAGGTTGGTGAATTGTCCGCCGGGCATCTCGTGGCGATAGATGTCGGCGGCCGGCGCCTTCAATCCTTCCTCGAACGGGTAATACAGCTCGCGCACGGCGGCCCAGTAGTCGCTCAGGGCATCGAGCGAGTCTTGATCGAGTCCGCTGTCGCGCGACGTATGCCGCAGCGCGGCCGTCAGCGAGTTCAGGCAGGGCTGGCTCGTCATTCCGCTCATCGAGGCCATTGCCGCATCGACGATGTCGACGCCGGCATCGGCCGCGCGCAGCACACTCGCGCCCTGAAGGCCGCTCGTGTCGTGCGTATGGAAATGAATCGGCACATCGATCGCGTCCCGCAGCGCTTTCACGAGCGCGTGCGCCGCGTATGGCTTACACAATCCCGCCATGTCCTTGATGGCGAGCGTGTGCGCCCCCATCCGCTCGAGCTCTTTCGCCATCTTCACGTAGTACTGCAGGCTGTACTTCGTGCGCGCCGGATCGAGGATGTCGCCTGTGTAGCAGATGGCGGCCTCGCAGATACCATCGGTCTCTTTGCGGACCGCATCCATCGCCACTTTCATGTTGGGCGTCGAATTCAGCGAGTCGAAGACGCGGAACACATCGATCCCGTGCTTCCCGCTCTTCTTGATGAACTCGCGCACGACGTTGTCGGGATAATTCGTGTAGCCCACGGTATTGCTCGCACGCAGGAGCATCTGGAACAGGATGTTCGGAATGCGCGCGCGCAGCTGGACGAGGCGATCCCACGGGTCTTCCTGCAGAAAACGCATCGACGTATCGAACGTGGCGCCGCCCCACATTTCCAGGCTGAATAAATTCGGCAGCCGATGCGCATACGCGTCGGCGACCGCGAGCAAGTCGTAGGTCCGCACGCGCGTGGCCAGCAGCGACAGATGCGCATCGCGCATGGTCGTGTCGGTGAAGAGGAGCCGCTTTTGGTCTCGCACCCACGCGGAAAACTTTTCCGGCCCCATGCGTTGCAGTTCCTGACGCAACCCTGGCGGGGCCGTGTCCGGCTCTCCACTTTCTTCAATCTTCGGCGTCGGCAGCTTTCGTGCGTGATCGACCTTGCCTTGCACGTCGGGCCGGCCGTTCACGGTGACGTCGCCGAGATACGACAGTACCTTGGTGGCCCGATCCCGCGGCGTGCGGAATCTGAAAAGCTCAGGGGTCGAATCGACAAAGTCGGTCGTGGCCGCGCCCGCCATGAACGTCGGGTGAAGAATCAAATTCCCGAGAAACGCGATGTTGGTCTTGACGCCTCTGATGCGGAACTCGCGCAGCGATCGATCGGTACGCCGGACGGCTTCCTCGAGGGTCTGCCCCCACGTGGTCATCTTGACGAGCAGCGAATCGAAATACGGCGTAATGACCGCGCCGCCAAAGCCGTTGCCGCCATCGAGTCGAACCGCGAAGCCGCCGGGCGACCGATAGGTGGAAATTCGGCCGTAATCGGGGATGAAGTGATTCTGGGGATCTTCCGTCGTGATGCGGCACTGAATCGCCACGCCGCTTGTCTCGATGTCCCCTTGTCGCGGAATCGACAACGGCGCCTGATGGAGCGTGCGCCCTTGCGCGATCAGCAGCTGGCTGCGGACCAGATCGATGCCCGTCACCACCTCGGTGACGGTGTGCTCGACCTGGATGCGCGGATTCACTTCGATGAAGTAAAACTCCTGCCGCTTCATGTCGACGAGAAATTCGACGGTGCCGGCCGACTGATACGTCACGGCCGTACAGAGGCGGACGGCGGCGGCGCAGATCCGTTTGCGCAGCTCGAGCGACAGGTTGATGCTGGGCGCAATCTCGACCACCTTCTGGTGGCGCCGCTGCACCGAGCAGTCGCGCTCCCACAAGTGGACGAGACGGCCGCGCGTGTCGCCGAGGATCTGCACCTCGATGTGCTTCGCGTGCCGGACGAAACGCTCGACGAAGACCTCAGGCCTTCCGAACGCCGCGCCCGCCTCGCGCTGCGCCTCTTCGAGCTTGCCCGCGAGCTCTCCGGCGTTCTGTACCACGCGCATACCGCGGCCGCCGCCGCCGAAGCTCGCTTTAATAATGATGGGGAAACCGATGGCCTTCGCGGCCGCGTGCACCTCGGCCAGCCGCGCGACTGCGTGATCGGTGCCCGGAACGGTCGGCACCTTCGCTTCCCGCGCAAGCGCCTTCGACCGAACCTTGTCGCCGAAGGCTTCGAGCTGCAACGGTGTGGGCCCGACAAAGGTGATGCCCGCCTCCGCGCATGCGCGGGCGAAATCGGCATTTTCTGACAGAAAACCGTATCCGGGGTGGATCGCATCGACGCGGTGCCGCTTGGCGACCTCGATGATCGAAGGAATGTTCAGATACGACCGGACGGGCTCACCGCCCCCCGGCGGACCGATGAGAAACGCTTCGTCCGCCTTGAATCGATGCAGAGAAAAACGATCCTCGAAGCTGTACACCGCAACCGTCTGAAGGCCAAGCTCGGTCGCGGCCCGGAACACCCGGATCGCAATCTCCGATCGATTCGCCACGAGCAGCTTTTTCATGTGTTCGCGATCACGTCATGCACCAAGGGCACCACGGCGCGGATCACATCCGCCGGCGTCGACTGAGAGTGATGCGGTACTTCCACAATCGCAAGCCCTGGTACCATGCGCGCCAGAGCGGACGGATTTGTCGATTCGGCGAGATCGGGAGGATCGTGACGACCGTTCAAGACGATGGCGCGAATGGGAATGTGTCTCGCCTGCAGCATCGCGACGGTCATCGCCACATGGTTCAGCGTGCCGAGTCCCGCGCGGCCCACGACCACCGCTTCGAGCCCGAATCGCTCCGCAAGATCGAGCACCGTGTACCCCCACACCAGCGGCACCATCACACCGCCCGCGCCTTCAATGACCAGCGAGAATCCGCCGCGCCGCAGCAGCTCGATACGCGCTTCGATGTCGCGCGCCGAGACCATCGTTCCTGCACGGTCGGCCGCCACGGCCGGCGCGAGCGTTTCGGGCAACTGAAGCAGCGGGGCGCAGAGCGCGGTTTGTTCCGTCGATGCGGCGGCGAGCAGCTCGACGTCGGATGGTGCTGCTGCCAATCCTGTTTGCACTGGCTTGAACCCGATGGCGCGCACGCCGGTCGCGCGCAGCGCCGTCACGAGCGCCGCCGCGATTACCGTTTTGCCGACACCCGTGTCGGTGCCGGTTACCAGAAAATCAGGCACCGAGGCACTCCACGACCGCAGCATGCACGGCCGAGCCAAGCTGCTGCAATTCGGCGTCGGTCGACGAGAGCGGCGGCATCAACACCAGCACGTCGCCGAGCGGCCGGAGAAAGATGCCGCGATCGCGCAGCGACAAACAGATCCGGTAACCCGTGCGATCGCCCGCCGCGAATGTCCGTTTCGTCGACCGATCGGCGACGAGCTCGATGCCGCACATCAGACCGGCCTGGCGGACATCACCGACATGCGGATGCGCCGCAAGCGGCGCGAGCGCCGCGCGCAGCACCCGCGCTTTCCGGTTCACTGCGTTCACGATCGTGCCGTCCTCGAGGAGACCCAGCGTGGCAAGCGCGGCGGCGCAGCCGAGTGCATTGCCGGTGTAAGTGTGGCCATGAAAGAAATGGCGGTACTCGTCGTAGCGGCCGAGGAACGTGGCGTAAATCTGATCGGTCGCGAGTGTCGCGGCAACGGGCAGATATCCGCCAGTCAGTCCCTTGGCGAGGCAGAGGATGTCGGGCGTCACGTCCTCGCGCTCGCAGGCGAACAGCGTCCCGGTGCGGCCGAAGCCGGTCGCCACTTCGTCGAGGATGAGCAGCGCACCGTGCTTGCGACATGCCGCCGCGGTACGCGCGAGAAACCCGTCGGGCAGCACGAGCATGCCGGCAGCAGCTTGTACGCCCGGTTCCAGAATCACCGCGCACACACGTCCCTTGGCCCGATCGAGCGCGTGCTCGAGCTCGTCGGCGCAATCGATCGAGCAATCCGCTGGCGTCTTGCCGATCGGACAGCGGTAGCAATACGGTGACGGGGTTTTCAGTGAGGGCAGCAGAATGGGCTTGAAAATGTCGTGGAACAGTTCGACGCCGCCGACCGCTGCCGCTCCAAGCGTGTCGCCGTGATACGCGTTGTCGAGGCTGAGGTAGACGGCCTCGCTTGCCGCGCGCTTGCCTTGCGTGAGCAGCCGATATTGAAACGCGATCTTCAGCGCCGACTCGACGGCCGTCGCGCCGTTGTCGGAAAAGAACACGTGATTGAGACCCTTCGGTGCCATCTCGACCAGCTTGCGCGCAAGCGTGGCGACGCCAGGATGCGTCGTGCCGAGCAGCGTCGAATGCGCGAACTTCCCCAGTTGCTCTACGACGGCTGCGTCAATCTCAGGCACGCGATGGCCCAGCAGATTGCACCAGAGCGCCGACGTGCCGTCGAATAAACGGCGGCCGCCATCGTCAATCAGATAGTTCCCGTCGCCGGCCACCACAACCAGGGGCTCGCTGGCGAGGTACTCCTGCATTTGCGTGAAGGGATGCCATACGTGCTCGGCATCCCACTTTCTGATGTCTTCCGGTGAGTGCATGTTCAGCTGCTGATGACGGCGTGCTGAAGCAGGACCGCCACTTCCCCCGCGAACCGGCCGAGATTGCGATCGCTGACGGGATATCGCACCGTGACGCGCAGCCGTGCGGTGCCGGGTGCCACAGACGGTGGGCGTATGGCGCGCACGTCGAAGCCTGCCGCATGCAACCCCGACTGTAGCGCCATCGCGGCGGCGTTGGCGCCGGCGATAATCGGCACGATCGGCGACACGGTGTCTCCCCGCGTGTATGCAGGGACGTGAACATTCGACGCGGACAGCGCCTCACGCAGCAACACAGATTTTCGATGCACTTCGAGCCGCCGCTCGGGTTCACGCTGAAGGAGATCGAGTCCCGCCTCCAACGCGGCCGCCAGAACAGGAATCGGCGCCGTCGAGAAAATGAACGACCGCGACCGGTTCACCATGACGTCGCGCAACACGCGTGAGCCGGCCACCCACGCGCCGCCGGAGCCGAGCGCTTTTCCTCCAGTGTGCGTGGTCGCCAGCACGCGGTCGCGCAATCCCAACTCCTCGACACGGCCGGATCCGCGAGCGCCATACAACCCGGTCGCATGCGCCTCATCGACAATCAGCACGGCACCATGACGTTCCGCCAGGCGTGCGACCTCTTCAAGCGGCGTCACATCGCCGTCCATGCTGAACACGCTTTCCGTGATGACGATCGCCCGCCCGTTGCGCGGGCTCTGCAGCGCCGCTTCGACCGCATTCAAATCTTGATGCGGATAGATAACGGTCCGCGCTTTTGTCAGCCTGATCCCATCGATGAGGCTCGCGTGATTGCGCTCGTCCGATACGATGAGGTCGCCATCCGACACGATCGCCTGCAGCAATCCGATGTTGGCGCCGTAACCCGATCCGAAGAGCAGCGCCGACTCCGTTCCAGAGAACGCCGCAAGACGCGATTCGAGCTGCTCGAACACGCTGTGGTGGCCGCGCAGCAGCCGCGACCCGCCCGCCCCCGCCGGCAACTCGCCGACGGCTTCGCGCATGCGCTCCTTTATATAAGGATGTTCGGCGAGCCCGAGGTAGTCGTTCGATACGAGGTCGATGCCCTGCGGCAGGCGCATTTGACGAAGCAGACCGGTGCCGCGCAGCTCCGCAAGGGTCGCCGCAAGGCGGGTTTCGAACTCTTCGCGCGGGTTCATGCCTGAAACCGGAGACCGAGCCGCTCCATCAATTGGAGGTCTTCATCAACGCTGGGATTGGGCGACGTCAATAGCTTGTCGCCGGAGAAAATCGAGTTGGCGCCGGCCATGAAACACAACGCCTGGGCCTCAGCCGTGAGCGCCAGCCGTCCGGCCGATAACCGCACGCGCGCGGTGGGCGCCACGAGGCGCGCGCACGCAACCGTCCGCACAAGCTCGATCGGATCGAGCTCGTCGGCATCTTCAAGCGGCGTGCCCGCGGTGCGCACAAGCACATTCACCGGCAGGCTCTCGGGATGGGGATCGAGCGAGCCGAGCTGCGCGAGCATGGCGCACCGGTCTCGAGACGACTCGCCCATCCCCACGATGCCGCCACAGCAGACGCTGAGGCCCGCCGCCTGCACGTGGCGCAGCGTATCGAGACGATCCTGATACGTCCGCGTCGTGATGATGTTCGGATAAAACTCGGGCGAGGTATCGAGGTTATGGTTGTAGGCCGTGAGGCCGGCCGACTTCAGACGGTGCGCTTGCTCCCCAGTCAGCATGCCGAGCGTCGTGCAGACTTCCATGCCGAGATCGGCCACCTGTTCCACCATCTACAACACCGCGTCAAAGGCGGCGCCGTCGTGCACTTCGCGCCACGCGGCCCCCATGCAGAAGCGCGTCGATCCGTTCGCGCGTGCGTTGCGCGCGGCGTCCATGACGGCCGCGTCGCTCATCAATTCTTCGCGCGTGACGCCCGTGTTGTAGCGCGCGCTCTGCGGGCAGTAGGCGCAATCTTCGGGACATCCGCCGGTTTTGATGCTGAGCAGCGTGCAGCGCTGGACGGTCACAGGATCGTGATACTCGCGGTGGATCGACTGCGCGCGAAACAACAGCTCGGTGAGCGGCAGGTGATAGAGCACCTCGACGCGCTCGGTGGTCCAATCGTGGCGAACGGCGTCGCAAGTCATCGGCAAGTACCCAGAACCGTAATCATAGTTCAGACCACTAGCTGGTACGCCTCCGGAACACGGTTCACGATGTGCACAACTCGTCTCGCGGCTGACGGCGAAGGACTCACGCGCGAGGCAATCTGTCGGCGTGCAGATGGAAGTGGCCGAGGCGATCGCGACAGCGACGCGGTCGGGTTTTAGTTCGCGAATTCTTCGGGCGAGAACGATGCCGGCAGCGCCTCGCGCGTGTCGGAGCTCGCCGAAAAGTGGAAGTCGGCGCCGGCCTGCAGCCCGGCGAGCGTGGTCTCGAGCAGGTCGTGCGCAAGCGCATCGGCGTCTTCGCTCGCCGCCAGCCGATGGCTCAGCCGGAATACCGCGACGCCATACATGGCGGTCGAGAGGATGCGGAACACGGAACCGGCCGATGCGGCCCGCGGAAACAGCGCATCATCTATGCACGCCTGGATGTCCTGCTCGATATCCTGACGCCATTCACGGACGAAGCTGAACCGCTCCCAATCCCTGCTAATCCGCGGCACGGCGGAATCGACGAAAATGAGGGAAAAATATTCGGGTTGTTCCTTGCTGAAAGTATAAAAACGCCATAGTGCCGCCCGAACACGCTCAATCGGGCCGCCGCTATCGACCCCAGGCGCGCAGTGCTGGCGGAGAAACTGGAGCCCTTCCTCGGCGAGCGCGAAAAAGATATCTTCCTTGCTGGCAAAATAGCTGTAAATCGCCCCGGGGCTGTACTCGATCTGGTCAGCAATTTTGCGCATGGACACATTCGCGTATCCTTCAGCCAGGAACAACGTGCGCGCGGCGTGCAAAATCGACCGTCGAACGGCCTCGCGCTCTCTGGATTGTCGCTCTCGGATGCCCATCTGCTCCTTTTGACCAGGAATTGAACACAGCGAAACCGTGTTAGGATTTCGCCGCTTAAACGCTATGGAAACCACAAACAAAAACGAAGCCAACAAAGGAACGGTGCTCGAAAAACTCGAGGCGGTCCGTTCCGCGCTCCAAGCCGAGCCTGCGGGGGCCGCACCTCGTTCAGGCGCTGGCTCAGTGCGACCGTCTGCAGGTGTCGATCTCGCAGTACCACGCGGAAGGGCTGCGCTTCGCCGCGTTCACGCTCTTCCGCATGACTCTGCCGCCGACGACGACGTTTGCCGTGCCGGTGCAGAGCGCAGCGAAGAACCTGAAAAGGGCGCTTGATACCGCAGGCTATCCGCATTAAATGGAAAGGGTGGTGCCCGGAACGCGGCGGCGCGCCGACCTGAGCGGCACGCCCATTTTCTGGGCCGCGATCGGCCTCACGCTCATGGCCGTCGTGCCCTTCACATTTTTTCCCACGATGCGCGCGTGGCTGGGGTGCGCGGTCGTGTTGATGTGGAGCGCATTTTTCTCCGCCAACGCGGTGCGATCGCGGCGGTTGCATTCCATCATCTCGGCGCCGGTCTACCTGCTCGCCACGCTCGCATTGGCGGGCACGGCCACCCACATGATCGACATCCAGATATGGATGGTGTGGCTGCTTGGCGCGGGCATCATCGCGGCGAACTTGTCGGAGCGCGTCTTCGGAAAATACGTATAGGCGATAGGACTATAGAGTTCTACCTACGACCCCGATATCTAGGGCGAATGATTTGGTTCTTCGAGCGACCTGGCGAGCGGCTGCGATGTGAGATTCGGCGAGCGGCGATGGGTTCTGCATATGAACTGGTCTGGACCGCCAACGATGGTCGCATCCACGTCGAGCAATCGCAGAATCCCGAAGACCTGATGACCCGCCGCCGAGCCCTCGAGCATTGGCTGAAGCTCGATGGCTGGGTGCGTCCGGGACGCGTCACGCCGCCGAGAAAGACGCGGCCCCAATCGGAATGGCAGAAGAGAAAATCCGAGCACCCCTCAAATTCCGAGATTCACTGACGCGCGCGCTGCTGTCTGAAGTACTCCACCTGAAATTTCCTGACATTCTGATTGTGCTCGTCGAGCGTACGCGCGAAGGCGTGCGACCCGTCGTTGCGGCTCACAAAATAGAGATAGTCGACCTCGGCCGGCGCGACCGCGGCTTTCAGTGACGCGAGCCCCGGATTGGCGATGGGTCCTGGAGGCAATCCGGCATAGCGATAGGTGTTGTACGGCGAGTCGAACTGAAGATTCTCGCGCGTGAGATTCCCGTTGTAGCGGCCCGCCTTCTGCAGCGCATAAATCACCGTGGGATCGCACTGCATGCCCATCCCGATCTTCAACCGATTCAAATAAACCGCCGCGACGATCGGCCGTTCGGCGTCGACGGCCGTTTCCTTTTCGACAAGCGATGCGAGCGTCACGGCCTGACGCGAAGTCAGACCGTGCGTCTCGGCCGCCTGCTGCATGTCGGTCGTGAACAACTGCTCGAAGCGCGCCACCATCGTATGCACGAGCGTACGCGCGTCCGAACCGCGCCGCAGCGAATAGGTCTCGGGAAACAGGTAGCCTTCGAGATCGCGCGCGTCGGGATCGACGTTGTGAATAGGCGTCGCGTCACGTGCCGCTTCGAGAAAAGCGGCTGCTGTGCCGTACCCATGCTGCTCGTACATACGTGCCATGTCGGCAAAAGTGAGGCCTTCAGGGAACGTCAGCCTCCGCTCGTAGACATCTCCCCGCCCGATCTTCTCGACGACCTCAGTGGGCGTCATCGGCCGGTCGAACCGATACTCACCAGCCTTGAGCGATCGTGCGACGCCGGTGCGCCACAGTGCGGCTCGGAGCGTCAAATCGTCCCGGACGACGCCCGAGGCGACGAGCGTCTGTCCAATCGTGCGCGTGCTGCTTCCGGGTTCGATGGTGACGAACTGTTCGGCCGCCTCGTACCCTTTGAACGGCTCGCTGGTGCGTTTGTACAGCGTCACCCCGATACCGGCAGCCGCCAAAATCGCAAGGATCGCAAGAAGGGCGAGAATTTTCATTTGTGCTGATCCAGATAATCTTGGAGGATCACGGCCGCCGCCGCCGCGTCGAGCCGCGCCTTGCGCTTCCGCCAGTCTTTTTCGCGCAACTGCAATCGCTCCTCCGCTTCATGGCTCGACAAGCGCTCATCCTGTAGGACGACAGGAATCGTGAATCGGGCTGAAAGCAGCGCCGCCATTTTCTTTGCCCGCGCCGTCTGTTCGTTCGCCGAGCCGTCCAGCCGCGTCGGCAACCCCACGACGAGGCACCGAATGGTGTCGTCGCCGCCCAGCTCCGCGTTGGTGGTCACAACCGCTTCGTGCAGGGCGTCGGCCGCCTGCTCATCGGACACGCCGCGCTCGATGGTCTTCAGCGGGCGCGCGAGTGTCGCCGAGGCGTCGCTAATGGCGAGACCGATGCGGCGGTTTCCGAGATCGATGCCGAGGACGCGCACAACTCAGGGTACTGCAGCAGATCGTCCATCGTCTATCGTCCACGTCCACGTCTGAACGGCTGGCGCGGGGTGCTAAAATCGCGGCTCGAGTGAACAACCGCATCCCGACCACTCCGACCCACGATCGACGATCGACGATCGACGATGGTCGATGGACGATCGTCATCGCTTTGGTGTTGCTGGCCGGCGCGGTGGGGGCCGCCCAGACGACCGACCGCTTGAGAACCGAAGCGCAGGCCGGCCGTGCCAGCGAACGGCTTCAGGCGCTGGAGCGGGAAGCGGCAGCGCTGGCCGCGCAGGAGCGCTCGTTGCTGACCGACCTTCGGCGCCTGGAAGTCGAGCGCGATTTGAAAACCGCACAGCTGAAGCAGCTCGACGCGTCGGCCGCGCGCGTGACCTTCGAGCTTGGCAATGCGGCCAACCAGATTGACGCACTCGAGGCGCAGGAACAGGAATTACGCCCAGCGCTCGAGGCGCGCATGGTGCAACTCTATAAGCTGGGCAGCGCTGGCTACGTGCGGCTGCTGTTCGATGTGACCGACCTCAAGGAGTTCGGCCGCGCGTATCGGCTCATGTCGGCGCTGGCTGCCGCCGATCGCCAGCGCGTCATCGATCACCGCCACACGCTGGATCAGCTGCGGACGGGACGCGCCACACTGGAGCGGCAGAAGACCGAGCTGACGAAGCTTCAACACCAGGCGCAGAGTGCGCGGGCCGCTGCCGAACAAGCGGCCACAGCGCACGGGCTGCTGATTGCGGAAATCGATCGGCGCCGCGACCTCACGGCCGAGCTCGCTGGCGAGCTCCAAACAGCACAACAGAAACTACAGCGGACCCTCGCCGCAATGAACACGGGAGCGCCGCGCGCGGCCTCCGACGGGTCGGCGCTTCCGATTCGTCCCTTCCGCGGCGCCCTCGATTGGCCGGCGGCCGGGCGCATCATGTCGCGATTCGGCCGCCAGGGCGCCACGGCATCGGCCACCTCGCAAAATGGCGTCCAGATCTCGGTCGCCGAAGGCACGCCGATCATGGCCGTTCATGACGGAACCGTCGCGTTTGCGGGCCCGTTCACCGGCTACGGCAACTTGGTCATCATCGATCACGGCGCGCAGACCTATTCAATGTATGGGCAGCTCGGCGAGATACACGCGCAAGCGGGCGCACGGATCGATCGCGGCGACACCCTCGGCCTGGCCGGCCGTGTCATGTCGGGATTCCCCGGCGTCTACTTTGAGATGCGCGTCGACGGTAAGCCGGTCGATCCGCTAGAATGGTTGAAGAAACGACCATGACATCACGAACACGGCTGCTTGCTATTCTGATCTCGGCGCCCATCATCGCCTTTGTCATCATCGGCGGTTTCCTCGGCAACGTGATGGCGCGCACCGATGACACCTACGCGCACCTTCGCGTGTTCCAGGATGTCGTGTCGCTGATCATGAGCAATTACGTCGAGCAGCCCAACCTCGACAATGTGATGAAGGGCGCGATGCGCGGCCTGGCCGAAGGGCTCGACTCCGACAGCGCGTTTCTCACGCAACCGCAGGTTCGCCAAGCCGAAGGCGCCGATCAGAACGGACCGGCGGATGTCGGCATCGATTTGACCCATCAATATTATTTGCGCGTCGTAGCGGCACGCGACGACTCCCCCGCTGCCAAGGCCGGTGTTCGTCCCGGAGATTTCGTTCGATTGATCGAGTCTCGCCCGACGCGAGACATGTCGGCGTTCGAAGGCCAGCGGCTGCTTCGCGGATCGGCGGGCTCGAAAGTGAAGCTCACGGTCATTCGAGGCAGCGCCGCCGAGCCGCACGTCATCGAACTGGTGCGTGAAGCGCCGCCGACCCTTGACGTGAAGTCGCGCATGCAGGGAGACGGCATCGGGTACGTGCGCGTCATGTCGTTCGGCAAACGCTCGGCCGATCAGTTGCGCACGCAGATCGCCTCGCTCACAAAGACGGGCGCCAGCAAATTGATTGTCGATGTTCGCAACGCGTCCGGCGGCGATCTCACTGAAGGCGTCGCCGCGGCGCGTCTCTTTGTGGCATCGGGGACGCTGGCCATCCGCGATTCCCGTCCGACCGGGCAACAGAAGGTCGAGGCCGTCAAAGGCGATGGCGCGATCACGCTGCCCGTCACCGTGCTGGTCGACACCGGCACGTCGGGACCGGCGGAAATTTTCGCGGCTGCCCTCGCGGGTAATAAGCGCGCAGAACTCCTGGGCGAGCGGACGATCGGACGCGCCGGCACGCAGGAGCACGTGAAGCTGCCCGACGGCAGCGGCCTCTGGATTACGTCGTCACGTTATCTCAC
>JANMJM010000109.1:0-10911 GCA_031371345.1 Vicinamibacteria bacterium | reverse complement strand
GACGCCGCCGTCCTTCAGTCGATCGATGACGTCATAAATATCCTGCGCGGTCAGGCTACTGTCGACTCGCAGGAACACGCCTTTGTCGGCCCGCGCGACGAGCGACTGGCGCATCCGTTCGGCCACCAAGTCGCTTCGCACCCATTCATCACCAAGCATGACTCGCTTGTCCTTACGATAGGACGCCGGCACGGTGACGATCGGACGTTGCGCGCTGATGTTCACCGCCGCGCGGCGCGATGTTGGCAGTCTGACGTCCAATCCATGCTGCATCATCGGTGCCGTCACCATAAAAATGATGAGCAATACGAGCATCACGTCGACGAGCGGTACCACGTTGATCTCGGCAAGCGAACTGTTCGTGCGGCGGCTTCGCCGCGAGTGGCCGCCCGTTTCGTGTTCGAAGGACTGCACCTTGGGCATTAGGTAAAGTTCCGCTCCACGATATTCAGAAACTCGAGCGTGAAGTCGTCCATCTCGGTCGCGAACGTCTTCACGTGCGACGTCAGCAGGTTATAGAAGTACACCGCGGGAATGGCGGCCGCCAGACCGGCGGCTGTCGTGACGAGGGCTTCGGCAATGCCCGGCGCGACGACGTCGAGGCTGGTTGACCCAGAGGCGCCAATTCCCTGAAACGCGCCGATGATGCCGAAGACGGTGCCGAAAAGGCCGATGAACGGGGTGACGGCTGCGGTGGTCGCCAGAAACGTGACGCGGCTCTCAAGCTTGATGACTTCGACGTTCGACGCCCGCATCAACGCGCGATCGACCGAGGCCAATGACTTGAGGAGCGGGCGAACGGCAGGCGATGTGGGAATTTTTTCACTGCCGCCGGTCTGCCGAAGTTGCAGATTCAGTTCCGCGTAGCCCGCGAGGAAAATGCCTACGAGGGGACTGTCGCTGAGGGATTGGCAAACGGCCTGCACCTCCGAGAACTTCGAGCTGCGGCGGAAGATGTCGAGAAACTTCGACGTCTGCGACTGAATACGGTTGAACGTCCAGAGCTTATAAAGAATGATTCCCCACGACGCGACGGAGAAGACGACCAGAATCGCGAGAACGATTTTGGCGGTGGGGGACGATTCCTTGATGAGACCGAGGACCCCGCCACTGAGCGCAGACGGAGCCGTGGCGCCTCCTGCCTGCATGGCGAGCAGCAGATATCCGAGCGTGCGCAAACGAGCCTCCGGGCTAGTGCAAAATGCGCCGCTGGGACAGCGCGGAAACCAGAGTTTAGCACGGCCCAAGATCGGCGTCAAACATATGGTAGGATTGGAGTTCCCGTCCCGACATGCTCCGCTTTCTTCGCATTGAACATCTCGCCGTCATCGACGCGCTCGAGGTCGAATTCGAACCCGGTTTGAACGTCCTGACGGGGGAAACCGGGGCCGGCAAATCGATGCTTGTCGAGGCCGTCGGGCTCCTGATGGGCGGACGAGCGTCGGCCGATCTCATCCGCACAGGGGAATCGCAAGCGACCGTGCAGGCGGTCTTCGATGAGCCGCGCTCGACCGACGCCGAGCTCGGCGAGCTCATTGTCCGGCGCGAGGTGACATCACAAGGTCGCAGCCGTGCGTTCGTGAACGACACGCTCGTGACGGCGGCCGCATTGAAAGATTCCACCGAGCCGCTCGTCGAGTTGCACGGACAACACGAGCATCAAACGCTGCTGGATCCGCAGAGCCATCTTGCGATGCTCGACGATTTCGCCGCGCTCGTCGCGACGCGCGACACCGTAGCCGGCGCGTTCCGCGAATGGCGCCGCCTGCAAACCGAATTCGACTCCTTCCAGCTCGACGAACGGGAAAAAGCCGCACGCATCGATCTGCTCACGTTTCAACTGAAGGAGCTCGAAAAAGCCGGCGTGCACGCCGGTGAAGACGAGGAGCTCGATACCTCGAGACGAGTGTTGAGCAACGCCGACAAGATTCAGCGTTTGTGCGGCGAGGCGTATGGCGCGTTGTACGACAGCGACGGCGCGGCATTGTCCGCATTGGCCACCGTGTGGAAACGTGTTGGGGAGTTGGCGGATGTCGATCCGGTCTTCGCGCCTCACCTCGACGCGCGCGATGCCATCAAGTCGCAACTGGAGGAACTGGCGTTTGCGTTGCGGTCGTATGGCGAGAACATCGACGCGTCTCCCGCGCGGCTGCAAGAGGTTGAGGATCGCCTGGCGCTCATCGAGCGCCTGAAGCGAAAGTATGGACCGTCGCTGGAAGACGTGATCGCGGCGCGCGCGACCCTCGCGCGCCAGTTGGACGCGCTGCAGAATGCCGATGAACGGCGCGCGGGGCTGGAAGCCGAGACCTCTTCGGCGCGCGAGCAGTTTGTGCACCGCGCGCGGGAGCTCTCGAAGAGGCGGCGCGAGGCCGCGACTCGTTTCGCGAAGTCGCTCCAGGATTTGCTTGGCGAGCTGGCGATGGGGAAGACCCGCTTCGAGATGCGCTTCGACCAGAATCCCCCCGAAACGAGCTGGACGGACAACGGCATCGATGTCGCCGAATGTTATCTGTCGGCCAATGTCGGCGAAGATCTGCGGCCGCTTGCGCGTGTGGCCTCTGGTGGCGAGCTGTCGCGCATCATGTTGGCGATTCGGACCCTGGCCGCCGCCGGCGCGCCCGGTAAGACCCTGATCTTCGACGAGATTGACGCCGGCATCGGCGGACGTGTCGCCGATGTCGTGGGGAAGAGGCTCCGCCGGCTGGGCGAAACATTTCAGGTGCTCTGCATCACCCATCTGCCGCAAATCGCGGCGTGTGGTCACGCGCATTTCGAGATTTCCAAGAACGTCGCGCACGGACGAACCCAAACACGCGTCGTGCGACTCACCGACGGCGAGCGCGTGGAAGAGGTCGCGCGTATGATTGGAGGAGCCGCCCCCACCGACGCCTCACGCGGAGCGGCACGAGAGCTTCTGAGCGTGAAAGGCGAAAGCGAAAGTCGCGCAGGGGGCGAAAGCGAAAGTCCTCGTCGAGCGAAAGCGAAATGAAATATTTCATCGAGACCTACGGCTGCCAGATGAACGTCCACGACTCCGAGCGGATGGCCGGACTCCTGGAGCAGGCTGGCTACGAGTCGACGGCGGAGGCGAGAGATGCCGATGTCGTCGTCATCAATACATGCAGCGTGCGCGAGCGCGCCGAGGAGAAGCTCTACACCCGACTGGGGGAGATTCGCGCCGACGGCCAAGAGACCGGCCGCGGGCCCACCATTGTTGTCGCCGGCTGCGTCGCGCAGCAGGAGGGCAACGCGCTGCTGAAACGATCATCGATGGTCGACCTGGTCGTTGGCACGCAGAGCGTGAAGCGTCTGCCCGAGCTTCTTGCGGCTGCCGCGCTCGATGACGCGCGTCGCGTCGATGTAAACCCCTACGAAGATGTGTCGTTTCCGCTCGGCATCGCGCGCCGCCAGGATCCGCTGAAGGCGTACGTCAACATCATCGAAGGGTGCAACGAATTCTGCGCGTTTTGCGTGGTGCCGTATACCCGCGGGCACGAGCGCATGCGCCACAAGCGTGACATTCTGAACGAAGTGATTCAGGCGGCGGGCGAGGGTCACAAGGAGATCCAGCTCCTCGGGCAGATCGTCAATCACTATCAAGCGCCCGACGACCCGTCGTGCGATTTCGCGGCCTTACTCGAGGCCGTGCACGAAGTGCCGGGCGTCGAGCGCATCCGATTTGCCAGCCCGCATCCTCGACACGTGCCCCATCGCCTCATCGACGCGCTCCGCGACCTGCCGAAGCTCTGCAAACACCTCCATCTGCCGGTGCAGTCCGGTTCGACAAAGGTTCTGGACGCGATGCGGCGGCGCTATACGCGCGAGAGCTACTTGGAACTGGTCGATACCGTTCGAGCGACGGTGCCCGGCGTCATGCTGTCGACAGACGTCATTGTGGGGTTTCCAGGCGAAACCGATGACGACTTCGAGGACACGATGAGCCTGACGGCCGCCGTCGGATTCGAGAGCATGTTTTCGTTCAAGTACTCGCCGCGTCCGAACACACTGGCGCAGAAGCGGCTATCCGATGACGTGACAGATGCGGATAAAACTCGCCGCATCGTCGCCCTGCAGAGCCTTCAGCGCGAGATCCAGCTCCAGCTGCATAGCGCCCTGGTCGGTACCGAAGTTGATGTGCTCGTCGATTCGGTGAGCCGGCGACGGGACGCGGAGGTGTCTGGCCGCACGTCTGGGAACATGGTCGTGATCGTCTCTGGTCCACCCGTCTGGTATGGGCACATCGTCCCGGTGCGGGTCACGCGGGCGGGCCCGCACAACGTCGACGGCGAGGCGGTATGGGCCGCCGCGACGCTTGACAGCCAGAGTATCGAAGCCTAGGGTTACTACAGGGCCACTCGTGCAAATCGAAATGACAATCAAAGGGCTGATGGTGGATCCGGTCACCAACATGCCCATTATTCTGCTGCGCGATGCGGATGGCCAGAAGGTGCTTCCGATCTGGGTGGGCATCTACGAAGCCAACGCCATTGCGCTGCAGATCGAAAATGTCAGCACGCCGCGACCGATGACGCACGACCTGTTGAAAAACGTCCTCACAGACCTGAAGGCGAGCGTGCAAAAGGTTGTCGTCTCCGATCTGAAGGACAACACGTTCTACGCGCTCATCTACATCAATGTGAACGGCGACACGGTGGCGGTGGACGCCCGGCCCAGCGATGCGATCGCCCTGGCGCTTCGCGCGCGCGCGCCGATTTTCGTGGAGGAGTCGGTGATCGACAACGCCAAGCCGTTCGACCCTGGAGCCGACAAGCCCGACACCGATCGCCTGCAGAAATGGCTCGAGAATCTCGATGCCGACGAGCTTGGGAAGTACAAGATGTAGTGGGCGTGTTCGAATTCGCCGCAGCCCCTAGCCCGCTTATTCCTTGCTTTCACCGATATCGACCCCTAGAATAAACCCGCATTGCAGATGATTGTCGCCATCGCGAACCAGAAAGGCGGCGTCGGAAAGACGACGACCGCCATTAATCTCGCTGCCGGGCTCGCCCTGCGCGGCAAACCGACGCTGCTCATCGATCTCGATCCGCAAGCCAACAGCACGATGTCGTTTCTGGATATCACCAAGGTTCAACGCAGCGTGTACGACGCGATTGCGGATCCCGCCGTGAAGATGTCGGATGTGATTGTGCCGTCGCCGGTGGCCAACCTGTTCGTGGCGCCGTCGCGGATCGCGTTAGCGAAGCTCGAGGCGAAGTTGATAGGGGAGATGGACGCGCATTTTCGGCTCAAGGACAAGCTCGAGCCGGTGCGGAAACAGTACCCGCAGATCGTGATTGATTGTCCTCCGACGCTGGGCCTGTTGACGGTCAACGCGCTCGTCGCGGCGACCCACCTGTTGATTCCGATTCAGTCATCGTACTTCGCCCTAGAGGGCACCGACGACTTGCTGGAAACGATCGAAAAAGTGCGTCAGCGCCCGAATCCCGGGCTGCAGATTCTTGGCGTCGTCATCACCATGCATGACAAACGGACGTCGCTTGCCAAGGATATCCGTTCCCAAATCAAGAAGGTGTTTGGTGGCAAAGTATTCAAGACCGTCATCACCAAGAGCGTCAGGCTTGAAGAAAGCCCGGCCTATAAAGAGTCGATCTTCACCTACGCGCCCGAGTCCTCCGGCGCGAGCGAATATTACAGTCTTTGCGAGGAGGTCATCGACCGTGCCTAGACGAGGGCTCCCCGAAACCGTCCGGATGCGGCACGACGAGCATTACGTGGAAGCGCTGGCGGCTTCCGCGGGGACGCCGGTCGGCCGATTGATAGCGATCGATCGCATCGACCCCAACCCCAACCAGCCAAGACAAGTCATGGGCGACTTATCGGAGCTCATGGCGTCGGTGGCGGAAAAGGGGATCATCGAGCCGCTGATTGTTCGCCCGCGCGGCGAACGTTTCCAGATCATCGCCGGCGAGCGCCGCTACCAGGCGGCGGTTCAGGTCGGCCTTCGCGAGCTTCCCGTCGTTATCCGCGACGTCGACGACGCCGAGGTCATCGAGTTGGCGCTGGTCGAGAACATTCAGCGGAAAGACCTGACCGCATTTGAAGAAGCGGAAGCGCTTCACCACCTCGCGCAGAGCAGCTCCTATACGCACGAAGCGCTCGCCCGAAAGCTCGGCAAGTCGCGCACGTCCATCACCGAATCGCTTGCGCTGAATGGGATGCCGGAGGACATCAAGAACCTTTGTCGGCTGGCCGACATTTCCTCTAAATCGTTGCTATTGCAGATAGTTAGGCAACCTACAACGCAGAAAATGACGGCGTTGGTCGAGAAGATTGCCAGCCAAGGGGGCGCCACGCGGGCTGAGGTCCGCCAGGATCTTGCGAAGCCCAAGCCGGGCCGTCCGAAGGCCTACGTTTTCAATTACCGGCCTGAGAACAAGGCGTTCAATCTGAAGTTGAAATTCCGCAAGGGCAACGTTCCGCGCGCCGAGGTCATCGAGGCGCTCGAGGCAATTCTGGAAGAACTCAAGAGCGAGTAATTTAGTTGTTAGTTGTTAGTTGCGTGCGAGCCGCAGGCTTGTGAATTGGCCGGCGCCAGTTGCTTCACACACAAGAGTCGGAATGCCGCGCGTGGGAGCATCCAGCAGCGGGCGCTGGGCGTTGCTTCGGAGAGCCGCAAGGCTCGTGGGCAAGGCCTCGGCCTGCCCCCACAATAAGTTAGTTAACATAACATCCATTATTAGACTCAGTCGAAATGGCCAGGAAAAGCGGGCTGTGGAAAACCCGCCAGGCTTTTGAATGGTTCACGCCCGCCAGTTCAGCTTTTCGAACTCGGGCCCAGGCACGAAGCTCTCAATCGGACGATGTGCCGGGTGCCGCTCCAATTCGATGCCCGCGGTTTGGACAGAAACGAAGAAGGCAACTGGGTTGTTAGCCCTAAGGCCAAGGTCAGCAAATGGAATCGACGCCTCGAGGATGTCGCCGGCCGTCATCCGTGAGGAGCTGCCCGCAACCTCAACCCAAGCCAGCGCGGCGTTCTGGTGGTAGACCTCCGCGTGAGGCCGCTGCCCCTTCAGGAAGAGCATCACGCGACGATCAACCGGGGTGGTGAAGCTGAGGCTGATACGGACGTCCTCGGCCAGGACGAGGTCCGCAGGCCTCGCAAAATCGATCCGAATATAGAGATGATCGAGGTCGAAGCCGAAGCGCAAGCTCCGGACCGTGGGCTCCTTTTTCTCTCCGCCCGTCATCGTCCCCGACGGCGCGTCGGTTTCGACCGTGCCCGCGGCCAGCCATTCAAAGTAGCTGGTCGAGCGGCCGTCGAGAACCGGAGTCGTCAGGCCAAGGGGCTCGACGACCGCCAACGGAATTCCGCCGGTGGTGATATTGCTCGCAAAGAGCTCCTCTGGCACCGGTTCGCCGAGCATCTGGTAGACGTTGCGGAGGTGCCGGCGAAAGAGGTCGTCGAAGTCGAGATCGTGTTCCGAGGAGTGGTCGTCACCATACCACCAGAACCAGTCGCTGCCTTCCGCAATCAGAATTTCCTGAAACGCGCGTTCGCGCTCGGCCGGGTCGGCGCGCACGGAGGCGCGGTCGAACATCTGCCGGGCTTCGCGCAGCTGGCGCCACGCGCGATGATCATCGGCGTGGCCAATCCAGATATAGAAGTTGCCGTCGATCCAGGAGCCGGGAAAGATGCTCGTGAGCGGTCTTGGCGATCGCGTCGCCGCATCGGCCATCTTCACGGTCCGCAGCTCGGGATGTCTCGAGAGCTTCGCGTACAGCGCACGTAAGAATGGACGGCCGCCGCCTTCGAAGTGCTCCCACGCATTTTCGCCATCGAGGATGACGGAGATCGTGGCCTCTTCTCCGCCGGTCGTCGCCGAGAATCGTCGGCCGGCGTCGACCAATCGTTCGGCGAAATCGGAAGCGGCCACTTCCGCGTTCCAGCCCGCGTACACGAAGCCGATAAGGTCGGACAACGTGTGATCGCGGAACAGGCAGCCAATCGACGACGAGCCGACTCGAATGTCGTAGGGCCGGTACAACGGCTCGGGCTGCTCCAGGCGGCCGTTACCGTCGCGCCGAAAATCGCGTCCAATCGTCCGGCCGAGAATCGCCTCGTCTGTGGCCATCCACTTGAAGCCCGACTTCGCGGCGAGCTCGGCGACCGCATCCGACACAGATCCTTCCGAAGGCCAGATCCCAACGGGCGGCGCGCCAAACAGGCGCGTATGGCACTCGCGAGCCCGCGTCAGCTGTTCGGCGGCATCTTCGGGACGCCGGAACGGCGGGCGTGGCAGCGCGGCCGCAGGGTGCGTCCGGAGGTAGATGTCGGTGTCGCACAGCAACGGCAGGATCGGGTGATAGAACGGCGACGTCGACAGCTCGACCTGCCCTCGCTCGGCGGCGTGGCGGTATTCGGGGATCACGCGGCGAAGAATCTCGAGCTCGACATTCCGCAGGATGCGCTTGTCCGCTTCGTCGAAGTTCTGCTGCTTTTCAAGCAGCGCGCGCACCCGCGGGTCCGCATCCAGGTAGAACGGATCGACCCACGCCAGCTTGTGCCACACCTGCAGATCGAGGAAATCGCCGTTGGTGAATCCACCGTGCGCATCCCGTTTGTGCAGTAACTCGGCGTAGCGCGGGTACGGCTCGATCATCCGTCCGCGCGGCGCGTGGAAGAATTCGGCGAGCATCACGGCTTTTTCGTCGTCGGTGAGCATCGGCACCGGCTTCAGCCCCAGCTCGAGATACCGGTCGCGTGCGCGCTCTTCCGCAAACGCCTCGAGCTGCACCAGGAGCGACGGCACCAAGTTGAAGGTGAGCTTCATGTCCGGGAACTCGCGCAGCAGCGCGACCATCCCGTAGTAGTCCTTGAGCGCGTGCAACCGCACCCACGGGAGGATGTGCTCGCCCGTGGCGAGATCCTCGTAGTAGGGCTGATGCATGTGCCAGAGAAGCGCGACGTTGGTCATGTGGTATCTTCGGCGAAGACCATTTAATGCTGCGGACTCTCGACCGCTACGTGCTTCGCGAGGCGATCACGCCCTTCCTCCTCGCGTTGCTGATGTTGACGTTCGCCCTGGAAATTCCCCCGATCCTCGATCACGGTGAAAAGCTGATCGCGCAGGGGGCGTCCTGGTATGTCGTCGTGCGCGTGCTTGCGACGCTCGTGCCGCAATCGCTCGGGATCACCATCCCGATGGCGCTGCTCGTCGGTCTGCTGATTTCGCTCGGCCGCCTTGCGGCCGATCGCGAGATTGTGGCGCTCGAAGCCTGCGGCGTGAGCGTCGCGCGGCTCCTGCGTCCATTGCTCCTCTTTGCGCTGCTCGCCACGGCGGCCACAACCTACGTCATGATCGTCGCGCTGCCGGCAGCAAATCAAGCGTTCCGCGAAATCACCTTCAGGTTAATCATGACCGGGACGGCCACCAAAGTGAGCCCGCGCGTGTTTTTTACCGAGTTTCCGAACAAGGTTGTCTACATTCGTGATGTGAAACCGGGTAATCAGTGGTCGGATGTCTTCATTGCGGACAACACGACGCCCGAACAACCGAAGTCGTACCTCGCCAAGAAGGGCCAGCTTCTCCTCGACGAAGGCAAGCGCACCGTGCAGGTTGTGCTGGAGGATGGCACGACCCACAGCGTGAAGATGCAGGAGCCCGACAAATACCAGCTCGTCAAATTCGCGCAGACGGTGATCTCGATCGATCCCGACAGCGTGTTTCCGCGCACCGGGCCGACGAAGGGTTTTCCAGAGATGACCATCGCCGAGCTGAAAACCAGCATGGCGGAGGCGCGCCAAGAGCACCTGTTCCCCCACAACCAGATCATGGCGTGGCAGAAAAAGTTCTCCATCCCGGCTGCCTGCATCGCGTTCATGCTCGTCGCGCTCGGAATGGGTGTGAGCAATCGCCGCGAGGGTCGGCTTGCAAGCTTCGTCCTCGGGATTGGCGTGGTGTTCGTCTACTACGTCCTCATGTATATGGCCGAGGCGATCGTCAAAGGCGGGCTGCTGGGGCCGTGGTTTGCCTGGGCCGCCATGTGGGTGCCGAATGTCGTAGTCGGACTCTGGGGTGTGTTTCTCATCTATAGAAAGGCGAGCGCTCCGGAACGGCCGCTTCAATTCTCGGTGCCGTACCTGCGGCGCCGGCCCGCCGAGGACACGGCGTCCGCGGCGATCCCCACGTCGGGACCGAATCAGGGAAAGCCGGGCGACCGCGTGTTCGTCGTGATCAAGATTCCTCACTTCTCGCTTCCCCGCCCGAGCATCCTCGACTGGTACGTGTTGAAGCAGTCGTTGTGGATCTCGGCGCTGTCGTTGGCCGCGCTGCTCGGGTTGTTCTACATCGCGACGTTCATCGATATGTCCGATCATCTGTTCAAAGGGCGCGCAGAGCTCTTGACGATACTCCGATATTTTTGGTACGCGACGCCGCAATACGCCTACTACATCATTCCGCTCAGCGTGCTGATGGGTGCGCTGGTGACGATTGGCGCGCTGACCAAAAACTCGGAGCTCGTGGTGATGAAGGCGTGCGGCATCAGCCTGTACCGGGCCGCCGCGCCTCTGCTGCTGCTGGCGGCGATAGGCAGCGCCCTGCTGATGGGACTCGAAGAGCGCGTGCTGGCGCCGTCAAACAGGCGGGCCGACGCGCTGAACGATCACATCCGCGGCCGATTACCGCGAGCGGCAAGCTTGAACCGTCAATGGGTCGCCACCGCCAACGGAAACATTTATCAATACGTCTATTTCGAATCGCGCAAGAAGGAGCTGAACGGGCTGTCGATTTTTGAATTCGCCAAGGATCCATCGAAGCTCGCGAGGCGCACGTATCTTTCGATTGCACGGTTCAACGGCGATCGCGAGGCCAAAGGCATGGTGCGGTGGCAAAGCGGCTCGGGATGGCAGCGCGATTTTCAACCGAAAGATGTGTTCGCGTCATTCAC
>JANMJM010000084.1:0-6024 GCA_031371345.1 Vicinamibacteria bacterium | reverse complement strand
GAGCCGATGTGGCCGATTCGTGAGCGCCGTGTGCCCGCGAGCGAAAGTCCCGGAGAGCAGGCGTGGCCGACGCAGCCGTTTCCAACGGCGCCGCCACCATTCGCACGGCAGAAGCTGACGGCCGACGATATCAATCCTTTTATTCTTAGTAAGGAAGATCGGCAGACCTGGAAAACGCGGATCGCGACCGCGCGCAACGAAGGGCTCTTCACCCCGCCGTCGCTGAAAGATACTGTCTCCATTCCCGGAGCGCAGGGAGGCGCGAACTGGGGCTGCACGGCGTCAAATCCGTCCAACGGCACCGTGTACGTGCTCAGCATCAATGTTCCGTCGATCTACAAGTTAAGCACTGAGGCGCCAAACACCCAGCCCGTTGGCCGTGCCGGTGGTCCCGCGGAGATTCTGCAGGGCCAGGGCATTTACGAGCAGCGGTGCCAGAGTTGTCACGGCGCCGACCTCGGCGGCAGCGGAAATTATCCGTCGCTCGTCGATATCACGTCGCGCATGGGACCCGATGCGATCAAAGAGACCATCAGCGGCGGAAGGCCCGGCATGCCGCCGTTCGACGATCTGAGCGAAGCCGAGATGACCGCGGTGCAGGCCTTCCTCGGAAATCCCGGGCCTCGCGCAGGCCGCGGAGCCGCGCCGTCGCTCGGAGGTCCCGTTGTCGCGTCGGGCGCTGCGCCCGGGGCGCGCCTGGTTCCTGAAGGACGCGCCGGCGGCATGGTGGGGCCTGCGTATCCCGAAGGCGTCAACGCGCCGGAAGTCCGGATGTACACGGGCTACGGGATGAACGGGACCATCGTGAAGCCGCCGTACTCGACGCTGACCGCCTACGATCTCAACAACGGGACGATCAAATGGCAAGTCCCCGCTGGTGGAGATGATGCGCGGGCGACGGCGGAAGGCGCGCGCGACACTGGCTACATCAGTCAGCGCACCGGCATCATCACGACGTCGACAGGCCTCCTCTTTCACGCGGGCGGTGACGGCAAGCTCCGCGTCTACGACGCGGACACGGGAAAAGTTCTGTGGACGACGTCCCTGCCGGCAGGCTCGCGAGGCATCCCATCCATGTACGAAGTCGATGGACGGCAATTCCTCGTCGTGAACGCCACGGCAACCATCGTCGCCGCGCGCGCCCGCGCGGGTGCGCCGGTGCCGCCGGTCGCGCCTTTGGCGCGAGCGTATGTTGCGTTCGCCGTTCCTTAGGGAGGATGTCTTCATGCGCACACGACGTGCGGCGTTCCCGCTCGCAGCGGCGCTCGGCATCGCGCTCTTCCTGATTGCGCCGATCGGCGGCGCCTCGAAAAATTTTGTGCCCGACGTCACCTTCAACGGATCCAGCCTGACTGGATTTCGATCGATTGGTCATGCGGAATGGCGCGCCGAGAACGGCGAAATCGTCGGGACGTCGAAAGCGGGCGGCGGATGGCTGGTGCTCGACCGCGCGTATCAGGACGTGGCGGTCGTGTCTTCGTTCCGCTGCGCTGCCGGGTGCAAGACCGGCGTGCTGCTTCGCGCGGAAAAAACCGCCGACGGAGGGATGAAGGGCATCTTCGTGTCGATCGCCGACGGCGATCTGCAGTCGTATCGGATCGTACTCGACGTGCAAGGCGTGGAAATTTCTCGCGACCGTCTGCGTGCGCCTGCGGGAGGAGGACAGTATCGAATCGCGCCACCGGCGCCGCCGCCGTCCTCTGACGCCGGCCGAGGTGGAGGGGCCAACGCCGCCGCTCCCGCCGGACCGCCCGTGATGCCGGGCGGCATCCCGTCGCCGATTCTGCGGACGCCTTTCGGTGTGAGGACAGGCGAGTGGAACACCGTCGAGGTCGTCATCGACGCGAACATCGTCCGGGCATTTCTGAACGACACCGCTGGCATCAGCGACGGCGTCGCCGAGGAAACGTATGGCCAGTACGGTCCGTTGGCGCTCTATGCCGGTGGTACCGGCGAGATCAGGTTTAAGGATCTTGGCTACAAGGATCTTCAGCCACGAGTCGCGCTTCCCGAAAAAGTGTCTCCGCACTTCCGTATGCAGACGCTGAACGAGTTCTACTACTCGTGGGCCCCGGCGGTCGCCGACTTCAATCACGACGGCCAGCCGGATATCGTGGCCGGCCCGTACTATTATCTCGGCCCCGATTACAGCGTCGCGAAGCAGATCTACATCGGCGGCACGATCGATCCGAGCACGCAATATTTCAACGGTCTTCAGTTCGCGTACGACGTCAATGGCGATGGATGGCCCGACGTGTTGAACTCGGTGTTCCAGCGTCCATTAGAGCTGTACATCAATCCCAAGGGGGAATCGCGGCGCTGGGATCACTACACCGTCACCGATCGGATGAGCTGCGAGCTCATGCTGGTGAAAGACATCGACGGCGACGGCGCGGCCGACTTTCTCTTCAAGGACAGCGACAACACGTTTGTGTACGCCAACCCGGATCCGCGCAATCCAACCGGGATGTGGATTAAGCATCCGATCAGCGAACCGGGACCATGGGCGAATCACGGCATGGGCGTGGGCGATATCAACGGCGACGGCCGCATGGACTTCGTGAACGCCTACGGATGGTGGGAGCAGCCGTCGAAGGGCGGGACGCAGCCGTCATGGACGTATCACCCTGACGCGTTCGGGCGATTCAACCGGTCGAGTCCGGGCGGAGCCGAAATCGCGGTGTACGACGTGAACGGCGATGGGCTGAACGATCTGGTGACGAGCCTGCAGGCTCACGGATGGGGACTCTCGTGGTTCGAGCAGAAACGCGCGGCCGACGGGACGATCGCGTTTGTGGAGCACGCGATCATGGGCGACTACTCAACGAAGAATGCCGGTGGGGTCGCCTTCTCCGAGTTGCACGGCTCGACGTTTGCGGACGTCAATGGCGACGGCATTCCCGATTTCATTACAGGCAAGCGATTCTGGTCGCACCTCGACACCTTCATCGATCCCGACCCGCACGGGCCGCCCGTGTTGTACGTCTATCGCACGGTCCGCAATCCCAAAGCGCCCGGCGGCGCGGAGTTTGTGCCCGAGCTCATTCACAACCGATCTGGTGTCGGCTCGGGACTCGCGGTCGCGGATCTGAATAAGGACGGCGCGCCCGAACTCGTCACGTCGACCAAGCGCGGGACCTTCATTTTCTGGAATAACTGGAAGTAGGGTGCGACGTGCTGTTGCGCGTTATTCGGTTTTTCCCGCGAGGCTCGCCGCATGCGCGGCTTGCTTGTCCTTGCGTGCGGCATTCCGCGTTTGCCACGATTTGTTCTCGGTCTTGGGCTTCGGCTTCAGCTTCTTGTGCGAATCACGAGCCTTCGGTGTTTTGGTAGCGGCCATGTTTTTCTCCCCTAAGAGTGTAACCGGATCTTCTTATCCAAGAGATCGAGAGCGACAGGTGGTCTTCGACCACCTGTCGTCAGCGATGCCCTACGGCGCCCGTGCCCATCACGGTGCGTCGAACGTTCCGCCGAAGATGTCAGAGTTCCCGAAATTCGGCGCGCAGTCGACATTCGGAGCTGGCCTTACTGCCGTGCCGCCATTGGCGAGCGCCTCGCGATACGCGTCGATCGCGGGGCAGTCCGCCGCTGACCGAACGTCGTTCCAGACGGCGGCACCGTAACTGTTTGTGGCCATGGCGTAGCTGTAGTCGCCAAGAAACCCAGCCACAAGATTGTTCTGGCTCGAGCCGCGGGCGTCGCCCAGACCTCCGCGATGGCGGGTGATGAAACCGGCGCCGCCCAAGACACCGGTCATCGTGAGCGTCGCCGATCGCACAACCCCTTGCGCATTCCGAGCGGGCGCTGTCGCGTGGGATTGCCACGGCTGCAAGAAGCCGGTGTAAGTGACATAGACGGCGTGACCGTTCGGTGAGATGGCGATGGCCGGGAAATCCGGACGATCGGTCGGTTCGGCCGCATTCGCTGTCAGGAGCCCCCACGATTCACCCTTATCGAGTGAGTATTTGACTGGCGCTGTCTCATTGGGGCCCGGTGAGGTGTTCGACGGTGTCGGGCCGTTGGACCACGTCATCACGATCTCGTTCGACGGACAGGTGTTCGCGGCAGCGCAGCCGCCCGCGCCGGCCGGAAAACCCGTGGTCGTTCCGTATGGTGCTCCGTTCGCAATGTCCACGCTCGGAAAGCTGTCCGTGCGCGCGCCGCCGACTCCATCAAACGAGAAGTCGCGCGTGTTGGGGTCGAAAAGGCCGACCGGCTGAATCGTCGTCACGACCTGCGGCCGCTCCCACCGAACGCCCCCATCGAACGAGCGCGTCATAAAAAATACGGCGTTGCGCGTCTGAATGTCGGTGCCAACCCAAAAGACGTACACCACGCCGTCGCTGTCGGTGCGGACAGCACACCCTTGGCGCCCTCCGGTCTGATTTGTATTCGTCGCTGCGGACAACTGCTTCTGGTTCGACCATGTCTCACCGCCGTCGGTCGATCGTGTGATCATCACAGGCTCTGGCGCGCCTCCAAGGCCGTTACTGCGGAATGCGACGTTGCAGATATAGACATTCCCGAAGAAAGGACTCGTCTGGACGTTGTCTGCCCAGATCTGCTCCTTGTCGGAAAACAGCGCCGAGCTTTGTCGACTGACAATCACAGGGGCATGCCACGCGGTGTTGTCACCAGCCATGGCTTGCGCCACGCGGTCTGAGTCGAGCCGAGACACCGCGATAGCCTCTGCGCCTTTGAAGGCCTGCTCATCGCGCTGCTGGGCGAAGTTTGATGTCAGATTTGCGTAGTACAGGCGTTGCCTGGCCCATGAGAAGCCGCCGCTGGCGGTCGGCGCGGGCCCCCACGCCATCGCCGGATCACCATCCGACACGAGGCCGCTCTCGTAATATTGTGGCAATGTCCCGGTGGGCCCTACTGCGGGCGCGCACGGGGCCGGTCCAACACAATGGCGTGCGGTCCACCCGGTATAGACAGGCTGAGTCCAACTGTCGCCGCGATCGGTTGAGAAGTACACGCCCGTCACCCCGACGCCTTGCGTGAACGGGCAGGTTGTCGGGCTGCCGGCATTGCAGAGTTCGAGATCGATTTCGTCGTTCGCTCCCGCAGCCAGCAGCGTGGGTTGGATCGGGTTGATCGCAACCGCCGGCTCGTTCTGCTTGTTCTGTGCGAAGAGCGTTCCGATACTTCCGGGATTCACGATGGTGCTCCCGTTCCACCCACCACTCGGTCCGGTCGCGCTTCCTAGCGCCAGCGCGGTTACCGTGGCGGCCACCGCACCGGCCGCAAGCAACAACAGAGTTTTCCTGAAAGGTCCCATACGTTCCTCCTTTACTGTCCTCAAGGCTGAACGCTAATCATAGACCGCCGCCCCATCGTTGAGCGCCCACCGCCATGACCTGTTGCGGAATGTCGCCTTATCGTCATTATTTATTTGTGGTAGCTAAAATTACATTCATCGGAAGAAATGTCAGATACTGTACACAACGCATGCTGGCTGCTGTCGATTAATACCTCGAAGCCGCGCTTTTGCATACATTTACGTAATTTTTGCTAGTACAAATTCGGCCTGACATTTGCTTGGTTTCGATGGGTGAACCGCCGTCGTGTCCGCCTGACGCGCAAACTCGCCCTCGTGCTGAACGGCGTTGATGTTTCCGGTGTGATTGTCGGCGACGTGATGGAGCTGCCGTTCCGGGCCGCGGAGATGATGGTCGCGGAAGGGTGGGCCGAGATGATCGACACCGACGAACCAGTTGCGCAACTTGCTCTCCACGATCAACCGCAAACCTATCTGACGAACTAGTTCCGGTTGAAAGCTCGGGCGTCCAGCAGCCGATAAACCACTTCATGGGGCTCAGAATCGCATTCCGTGCGACCGTGGCAGTGAACGGCGCTGCGCTGCTTTAACTCTTCCTCAACTCAACTGTTTGAAAACACCTGCGACGTTGACGAATGCCTCAACGACCGCTGGATCGAACTGGGTGCCTGCGCCATGGGAAATGAACGTGACCGCGGCGTCGTGCGAAATTGGCTGACGGTACAGAGCCCTTGAGACAGCGG
>JANMJM010000202.1:0-32101 GCA_031371345.1 Vicinamibacteria bacterium | reverse complement strand
CGGTTGGGCACTCAACGCCGATGGCACCAAGACGGCCGTCAACGCGGCGCACAGATAAAACGCACGCATAAGACCTCGATTGAAATTGACAGGAGTACAGACGACGGGTTCACCCGTCAGAGAAGATCAGACGGTGGGAATCGGCGGCGCGCGGAACCTTGGGCGAACGCCGGGCGGGCCGTGCGGAAGCGAATCTTCAGGCCGAACGGCAAGCGAGAGTCCAGCTAACGCGGGTGTGAACGAAAAGTTCGTGCTGATGCCGGCGGGTCCTGCGTTGATAGTATTTCTCGTCGGCTCGAAAGTCCGCGAGTCCATCCAGACCGTATCCTCGTCGTGATCCGAGAGGTCGCGGTCCGAAATATTGGCGTGCGCAAATGTCTTATTGGCGTGGCCGCTAGCGTGTGCTCGGGTATGTCGGTGTACAACCGTGTGAGGATGATCCGCGTCGGCCTCGTGCGCGTGAAGCACCGGCGCAACGCCAGCCGACAGAAGCGCTGGAACCACGAGGCTGGCAAAGAGCGCACGCCACGACAGGTTCATCGATTCGGATTATGAATACAATTTCACGGTGCCGTCAAGCCGCCAGTGCTTTGTGCAAAACGGAACAGCCTGCGGGTATCCCACAACGTACAGTCCCGAATGCCTTTTTCTCGCTTCGGCGCATGAGCCGGCCGTGGGTGTGCGCGCTTCTCGTGTCGTCGGTAGCAGGCGCACTTGCGTCGATGCCCCTTCGCGCGGCGGAACCGCCGCCGATCGCGCTCTCGTTTGTCGAACGTGCTGCCATCGCGCAGACCTTCGCGCCGATCCTCGTATTCCATCCGCTGGAGGATTATTTTCCGACGAGCTCAATCCCTCCTGATAGAAATGGACCGACCAGTTCACAGCCGGCACGGTGGTCCGCGCGCGTCGCTCAGTATCGGCGATTGTCCCAAGCGGAAAAGCTTCAGCACGCCGCGCTTGGGTATCGAGTGTTTTCACGCGTGCAGCGCGGCCGAGCTGAAGTCGTGGTCGAGTACTGGTGCTATTACGTGTACAACGCGTTCACCGTGCGCGGTGCTTGGTTGCCGTATCGCGTGCGGGACAACCATCCGCATGATCTCGAGCGCGTGTATATCGTGCTCACGCCATCGGACACCACGAGCGAGCCCAACGCCGTCCGAGACGAAGCGTGGGCGCGTAGGGCGTTTCGCATCCGGAGTGTCATCGCAAACGCCCACGATGGAAGCATTCCGCCAAACCAGTACGACGTCCGTCAGAACGAGACCCTCACACCGCCGCTCACCCTGCTCGTGGAGCTCGGGTCGCATGCCATGGCACCGGATCTGAACCATGACGGCCGGTTCACGCCGGGTATCGACAGTACATCGCGGTGGAAATTGCAGTGGGGTATCCGGGACAGAGGTGCGACATGGCGTTGGTACCGGGGCTCGTTCATGGATCGGCGCGACGAATGGGCTATTCGTCTGTGCGGCCCGGTCATCACGAATTCTGAGTCGTGCCCGCGATACACGCTGTACCCGGCCGCTGACCTGCAAAATTGGTTCGGAGAGTTCCAGTTGTCCTCTCGTGACCGCCAGGACATCGTCGGTCGCACCACGTGGTGGGTTCGTAACTTCGGCGATACCCGAATCGAGCACTTGATGGTGCCAACCGATCCACCGGACGGCCGAATGCTAGATGAGATGCAAAATCGGCGAACGAAAGCTGAATCAGGATTTGTGGCGGGGTTCACGACTGTGGGGCAACGGCCGGCGCTGGTTTTCGGGCGGCGCGCTTTTTGGGACGTGCGGTCCCCGCGTGCGCCCGACGTTGCGGCCGAAGTCGTCGCTCTCGTTCCCAATGGCGCCCGGCCGGCCTTTGAAGCGACCGTCTGGACTTCTTACAGCGTCGACGCGATCTCCAATATTCTTCTCGGAACCGGTTGGTTCTCAAAAAGTGGAAGCGCGGATGTTGTGGCGGGGCTCGATCTGAGGCTGGGACGTTTTCGACTTCGTCCGGCCTGGCGTGTGCGCGAAGGTAGCTTCAATTCACGCCTGACGATAACATTTTGAGGATGGACGACCGCGCGCCGTGGCTGCCCGCGCTGCGGCGGAGCGAATGGGTTCTGTTTGGGTTCTTCGTGTACGTTCCCGCCCTCGCCGTGTGGCGGACCCGGGCATTCTTTCACCCGAGTGAGCTCGCGGTCATTAGTCCTCTCACGCTGATCGCGCTGGCGCGTGCCGATTCCATGTCGACCGGTTCGCGTTGGAGCATCACGCGCGACTGGGTGCCGGCCGGGCTTGTACTGGTTGCTTACTGGAGCATCGATTGGGTTCCCAAACCACCCGCCGGTCGCGAGCTGGAATACGCGCTCATCGGCTGGGACAAAACGCTCCTGAATGATTGGGGCCTTCGCGCCGCAATCGAGCATTTCGGCCCGCTCGTGCCTTCGATTCTCGATCTGGCATATCTGCTGCTTTATGCCGTCCCTCCGCTGGCCATCGCCAGCTTCTACTTGCGAGGTGAGCGCGAGCGTATCGACGATTTCCTTTGCCCGTTCTTGCTCGGCACGCTCCTAACGTATGCACTGTTGCCACACTTTCCGTCGGATCCTCCGCGAGTGGTTTTTGCAGGGCAGGATCTTCCGGGCGTGGAGACGGTATTTCGCCGCCTGAACCTGTGGATTCTCGATCATTGGGATATTCACTCGAGCGTGTTTCCCAGCGGACACGTCGCCGTTGGATTTTCGGCGGCCCTCGCTATGCGCCTTGCGGCCCAAGGCAACCGAGGCGTCACCTGGACGCTGCTCGTCCTCGCAGTGCTCGTATGGATCAACACTATTTACGGCCGTTACCACTACGCGGCAGACGGGTTAGCGGGACTCCTCGTGAGCGTCATGGCCATCAGCGTCCTCCATGCATTTCGACGCTGCCGCGAACTGCTATAGTTCCTCGTCCGCGATCACAAGAGAGGTCCTATGCGCAACAGCTTTCGCGTCCTCTGGGTGGGCTGCATGCTGCTCATTCTCGCCGGTCTTCTACACCAAAAAAGCGCGGCTCAGCAGCCGTTGCGGCCGCCGATGCCGCCGAATCTGTTCACCGTTCACAAGCTCACCGACCGGCTGTTCATCATCGCGCCCTCGGGGCCGGACATGAGCAATATCGGCGGCAATGTCGGCGTGTTCGTCACCGATGAGGGCGTGCTCATCGTCGACGACAACTATTACCGGCAGCGCCGTAACGGCCAAACGGTCGCGATGGCCGAAGGCGTCCTTGCCGAGATCAAGAAGCTGACGAATCAGCCCGTCAAGTACGTGATCAACACACATCATCATGGCGATCACGCCGGCGGCAATCCGGTGTTTGCGAAGTTTGCGACAATTTTCGCGCAGAAAAATGTCAGAGCGCGGCTCGTCGGCGGCAATCAGAACGCACTGAAGACCGCGCCCGGCGCCGTGGCCAAGGCCGAACAGGAGCTGGCACGTGCTAAAGCGGCCAACAATCCGGCAGTGATTGCCGATGCGCAGGAGCAGCTCGCCAGCGCACAGAACAACCTGCAGATGGCGCAGTCGTTCGATCCGGAAAAAGCCGGACCGACCGTCACCTACGACGGCGAGTTGATGTTTCACATGGGCGGCGAAGAGATTCACGTGTATCACCCCGCGCGGGCGCATACCGACGGCGACTCGATCGTTTATTTCAAGAATGCGAACGTCGCTCATTGGGGCGATGGGTTTGCCAACAACTGGGTGCCGGTGATCGACGCTGCGGCAAACGGCAGCAGCCTCGAATGGTTGCAGTTCATCGACAAAGGCATTCAACTGGTGGGCGAGAACGCGACGATGGTGCCGGGCCACGGCGCGATTGCGAAAGCGGCCGACGTGCGGCGGCTGCGCACATACTTCACGAACCTGCAGGCAGCGGTGGGCAAGGCGATCGCTGCGGGCAAAACACGTGAGCAGGCGATGGACGAGGTGCGCATTCCGGCCTACGAAAGCCTGCCGGGCGGCGCGGCGCGCATCCGCATGAACGTCGCCGCCGTCTATGACGAACTCAAGGCCCGTCCTCAGTAATCGTTCACTCCGCCCAGCTGCGACATATTTCGATCATGACGCGAGCGGCTTTGTCCATGTCCTGGACAGATGTCCACTCAAGGCGCGAATGGATGTTGTGTTCTCCCGCGAAGAGATTCGGCGTCGGCAGACCCATGAACGAGAGCCGGGCTCCATCGGTGCCGCCGCGAATCTGCCGGAAGCGAGGCGTCAACCCTGCCTGCTGGATGCCGTTCGTCGCGTGCTCGATCACTTCCGGATAGCGATCGAGCACCTCCTTCATGTTTCGATACGATTCGACTCGCTGAACGTCTATTGAGGCAGCCGGATACGGCCGCACGATTTCTTCGGCGAGGTCGCCGAGCATCTTGGCCTTCTCGTCCAGCCCGCTCGTGCTGAAGTCGCGCAACAGTATTTTCACCGTTGCTCGTTCGACAGCGCCTTGTATCGTATGTGGGTGGACGTAGCCCTCGTAACCGTCGGTCGTTTCCGGCGACAAGCCATGGCGTGGAAGCCGATGAATGAATTCTGACGCGAGCTTCAGGGCGCTGACCATTCGCCCTTTGGCGTAACCGGGGTGCGCATTAAATCCCTTGAAGACGATCGTCATCGCGTCGGCCGAGAAATTCTCGAGCTCCACATCGCCAACCTTGGCGCCGTCCAGGGTGTACGCGTACCGCGCGCCAAAGCGATCGACGTCGAAATACTCAGTGCCTCGTCCCACTTCTTCATCGGGGGTGAAGCCGATCTTCACCGGCCCGTGCGGGATTTCCGGATGCGCCATGAGATACTCGGCGGCCGCCATGATGGCGGCGACCCCCGACTTGTCGTCCGATCCCAACAGCGTCGTGCCCGAGGCCGTGATGATGTCGTGGCCCTGCTGCTCGGACAGATCCGGGTTGTCGGCCAGACGCAGCACAACGGACGGGTCGTCGGGCAGTACAAGATCGCGGCCATCGTAGCTGCGGTGAACGATAGGCTTCACATCGGCGCCGCTCACCTCCGGCGAGGTATCGACATGTGCAATGAAACCGACGGCCGGCACGTGTTCCTTACCAGCGGTCGCAGGGATCGTCGCCATCACGTAACCATATTGATCGATCACCGCGTCGGCGATGCCAAGATCCCGGAGCTCCTTGACGAGCAGTTTCAGCAAGACCAATTGTTTGGATGTGCTGGGATAGCTCTCCGACTGCTCGTCGGACTGCGTGTCGTAGGTCACATACCGAAGGAAGCGTGAGGCAGCACTCGTCGAAAAAGGGGGCGTCATAAGAGAAAGGGTACTGCATTACAATGCATTTTCGCCCCTGAACGACGGAGGAGATCGCCACATGCGCGCTACCGCCGCAGCCGCCTTTGTGCTGGCCGCCGCCCTGCTCGGACCCCGCCTTGCCGCGCAGGTCGAGCAGATGCCGGTGTTTCGATCTGGCGTCGAAGTCCTCGAAGTCGACGTCAGCGTCGTCGATGGGAAGGGCAGTCCCGTCACCGATCTGCGGGGACCGGAGTTCACGGTCACGGTGGATGGGCAGCCGCGTCGCGTCGTCTCGGCCGAATATATCGCCGACGTGCCTGGCCCACGCACGCCGTCGGCCGCGAAACTCGATCCCTTTATTTCCAATAACACGGATCGTCGGCCCGGCCGCCTCATCATGCTGGCGATCGATCGGAACAACACGGAGACCAGCACGATCCGCGGCGCGATCGCGGCCATGCGGATGTTCGTGACGCAGCTTTCTCCGGACGACCGGCTTGGTCTCGTCACCGTTCCACCGCCGGGCCCCATGGTCGATTTCACGACGAATCACAAACAGATCATCGACGCGCTGACCCGAATCGTGGGCTCCGACGACTCGGTACCGTCTCGATACAACATCAGCGATTTCGAGGCGCTGGCGATGGACGAGAAAAGCAATACGCTCGCGATTCAGCGACTGTTGTACCGCACATGCGGCGACATGGATCCGCTGAACTACTCCAGTTGCGATCGCGACGTTGAGCAGGAGGCGATGACCCTCGCGCAGCAGATTCGCCGGCACACGTCCGAGTCTGTCTCCGGCTTTGCGGCGCTGCTGAAAAATCTCGCCGACGTCGAAGGCAACAAGTCGCTGATCTTGTTGTCGCAGGGGTTAATGCTCGAGGGTGCCGCATCCGAAGGCGGATTGCTCGCAAAGCTGGCCGCGGAGGCCCGAGTCAGCGTGAATGTGCTGATGTTCGACACGCCGCGCGGGTCGGCCTCGTCGGCGCGGGCGTCTGAAACGAGCTCGGAGGATCGCGATCTGCGGGAGCACGGTCTCGAGACGTTCGCTTCGCGCTCGCGCGGATCGTTGTTCCGCGTAGTGGCGAATCCTGCCTATGTGTTCGAGCGATTGAGCAACGAAATTTCAGGACACTACATGCTCGGCGTCGAGCCGGCCGACAAGGACCGAGACGGAAAAGCGCATCAGATCAAAGTGCAGGTCCGCCGCCAGGGTATGGCGGTGCGCGCCCGCCAGCAGTTTCAGTATGCCGTCCGCTCACCGGGCACATGGTCCCGCGACCTGTTGATGGCGCGCGTGCTGAGGTCGCCGTCGGCCAACACCGAGCTGCCGATGCGCATGACGACCTACATCTATCGCGATACGTCACCCGACAAGGTGAAGCTCGTGATGGCCGCCGAAGTTGATCCGGCGTCCGGCGATGGCGCCCTCGATCTCGCCATGGGCTTCGCTCTTTACAATGAAAGTGGGCGTCTCGTGGCGGGCGGACAGGAAAGAAAAATTTATTCGCCGAATACCGATTTGCCGATCTTGTACGACGTCACCATGCCCGTCGAGCCCGGCAACTATCGATTGCGGCTGGCGGCGATCGATTTGGCGGGCAACAGCGGCAGCGTCGAGCGTCAAGTGCAGGCCTGGAAGATGAACGATCAGCAGATTGCGCTCGGTGATTTGATTCTGAGTCCCGCGCGCAACGTGAAGAATGGCGACATCCGGCCCGCCGTCACGATGAAGGTTCAGGATGGACAGCTGGCCGCCTACACCGAGCTTTACACGAATACGCCAGGCGGCCTCGACGACACAAAAGTCGTCTTCGAGGTGGCCGACAACACCGAGGGCCCGACGCTGCGGAGCGACAACGCCGAGATACGCGAGCGACCGGACCGCACCTATCGGCAAGCGATGGCCATCATGCCGGTCGGCGCGCTGCCACCGGGATCGTATGTCGCCCGCGCCATCATCTCCTCGGGCGGCAAGACGGTCGGCAAACTGGCGCGTCCGTTCGTCGTTTTGCCCGGCAGTCGCGTCGCGACGCCTGAAGCCTCGCCGGCGGCTGCGAGTGCCGCGGCAGCACCGATGGCGCCAACCGCTCCGACCGGTATTCTCATCGGGGCGCGGCCATCGGCGTTCAATTCCGCCGACGTCCTCAAGCCCGACATGCTGAAAGCGGTGTTCGACTTAATGGACAAGGCCCATCCGGCGGTGAAGTCCGCATTCGCGAAAGCGCGTAATGGGCAGTTCGAAGGCACCGCGTTGATGGCGCTCGATGCCGGCGATCAGGCGGCGGGGGCGGTGCTTCGCGGCCTGGAATTTTTCTCGAAGGGACAACTCAATCCCGCCGGCACGCAATTCGGTATCGCGCTTCGCAACTCGGCGGATTCGGCGGTGGCGTCGTTTTATCTCGGTGCCTGTTTCGCCGCCGCGGGGAAAGACAAGGATGCCGTGGCTGCGTGGGAGCGCGCGCGCGCGGCGCAGTTGGCGCTGCCGAATCTACAGGTCGTGCTCGCCGATGGATGGTTACGGATGGGGCAGCCGGCTCAGGCGATCGATCCGTTGAAAGAAGCGCTCGACAAGCAGCCGCAGAACGACGCCATTCGAAAAAATCTGGCGATCGCGCAGTCCTACATGGGGCTGCACGAGCAATCCTATCCGACCATCAAGCCGTATCTGCAGAGGAATCCGAACGACATCGACGGGTTGATGGTCGCGCTGCACGCGCTCTACCAGACGCATATCGAGGGAAAAACGCTCGTGAGCGCCGAGGACGACAAAGCCCGTGCGGCCGATTACGCGCGCGCCTACGTGTCAGCCAAGGGACCGATGCAGGCGCTTGTGGAAAAGTGGGCCGAGTTCCTCTCGCGCTAAGCGCTATCCCGACGCAGAGGCGCTAAGACGCAGAGAACCTTTCTTTCCTCTTGGAAGAAAGGCTTCTCTGCGTTTTTTCGCGCTCACTACAACTAACAACTAACCAACTAACAACTACATGCCTTTGTCGTACACGAGCTTTCGCGTGTTCGCGCCCATCGGCGTCGTCTGCGTGCGCTCGATCGTCAGCGCCCCGCCATCAACACCGTAGACTTCCTTGATTTCCACGGCCATGGGATCGCCGCCGCCGCGTCCCTGCATCATCTGTGAGGTCGTGATGACGAGCTTGGGACCTTGCCACACGGCCTTGGACTTCGCTTCGCCGGCTCCGACCGTGTTGGTGCTTTCGGTGCCATCGAGCTTGTAAACGGACGTCTGCGTGCCTTGGCCCATCGTGCGGTCAATCGAGAGCTGTGTCGGCGTCTGTTTGATGGTCATCTGCGCTGCGACACCACCTCCGCGTCCGCCACCGCCCCCACGTCCGCCGCCGCCACCACCGCCGCCGCGCGCGGGAGCGGTGTCGCTCTTGTCGTTGTTCAGCGTCCAACTGCCGGATAGGTCCGGCTTCGCCTGCGCCAAGCTAAGCGCCGGAACGGCGACGAGCGCCGCGAGCGCCAGACCCACGATAAGTGCCTGTTTCATGCAGACCTCCACTGAAATAAAAGGCGCCGGACGGCGCCCAGTGCAAGTGGTTACGACGGTGAGACCTCAGGTACTTACCGGAGGGGAGAAATCGTCGATCGTCGATCGTCCAACCAACAACCAACACCCAAAGACTATGTGATATGCGCCTGCAGCCGCCGAAGGATTTCCTGCTTCGGCTGGACGCCGACCAGCCGATCGACTTCGCGGCCGCCTTTCAGGACGAGCAGCGTAGGGATGCTGCGCACGCCGAATCTACTGGCGGTATTCGGGTTCTGGTCGATGTTGAGCTTTGCGACCATCACTTTTCCTGCAAGCTCCGACGACAGTTGATCAATGGTCGGAGCGAGCATGTGACACGGCTCGCACCACTCGGCCCACAGATCCAGAAGCACCGGCGTCTGAGACCGCTCGACCTGCTCGGCGAATGTTTCGTCGGTGACGGGGATTGGTCCGGTGACGGCCGTCCCAGCCGATGCATCGAGAGGCGTTTTGCACTTGCCGCAGATCGTCGCTCTGCCCTGCTGAGGCGGCGGAATTCGGTTCATCGTTCCGCACGAGGGACACTTGAGAAGGCGCTCGCTCATCTTCATTCCCCCGGAAGTCGGACGTCGACCACGCCTCGAAGCGGCGGCCGGCGGCTCTCATTTCGATAATACACATGTTCGAGAAAGAGACCGGACGCCGGTGCGGTCAACTTGGCGGGAATATCGGATTCCGTACGCAGAAAACCTTCGGCTTGCTCAATCGTCGTGCTCCCGCGTGCGACATCGACCATCACGCCCACCATGCGCCGCACCATCTTCCAGAGAAAATGCGAGCCTTCGATGCGGATGAGCACGAGGGCCCCGTGCTCGACGATCTCGATCCGCTCGATCGCCACGAGGGTCGATTTGTCATCGGCGCTATCGTCCGTGAACGAACGGAAATCTTTCATGCCGGCAAAGCGCTCCGCCGTGGCGCGCATCTTCGCGAGGTCGAGCTCGTCGCGCACCCACCAGACGAAGTTCTTCGCAAAGGCCGTCCGTCGCCTGGAAATCTGGTAGAGGTAGCTGCGCGCGACCGCGTCGTGCCGTGCGTGAAACCTCCGCTGCGCCAACTCGATGCTGAGGATGTTGATGTCGCTCGGCAGCGCGTCGTTCATCCTCTGCTGCAGCGTGCGTGCCGGCAGCGAGGTGATGACATCCACGTGCGCGACCTGGGCGAGCGCATGCACGCCGGCGTCGGTGCGCCCCGAACCGTAAATCTCGAGCACCTTCTGTCCTGTGATGTCGCGGACGACACGATCGATTTCACCCTGTACGGTGCGCGCATTCTTTTGAATTTGCCAGCCGCTGTATTTCGTGCCGGCATACTCAATCACGACCTTGAACCTCGCCATGCGTGAACTCTAACACTGCGTCCTACGACCGGACGTCTAGTGGATGTTCGCGCCGGGTTCGGTATCGGTGAGGAGCGGACGTGAGCTGTGGATCCACACGCGCTCGATCGTTTTGATGAGCTCTTCGATCTGGACCGGTTTGCCGACATGATCGTTGAATCCGGCCGCTCGTGCGCGCTCCCGGTCTTCGCGCCGCGCGTAGGCCGAGACGGCGATCGCTCGCATGGCCTCGCCTGCGCCATCGGGCAGCGCCCGAATCGCACGCATCAGCGTGTGGCCGTCCTGGCCGGGCATGGCGATGTCGGCCAGCACGATGTCGGGCGGATCGTCGTTGATCCGGCGAAGTGCTTCGCCGGCTGAGTCAGCCTCGCTGATACGGGCGCCCGTATCGGCGAGCATGGCCCGCAGCAACTCGCGCGCATCCGGCTCGTCGTCGACGATAAGCACGTGCGCGCCTTCGAGGTCGAGCATGCGAGATTTGGGTCGGCGCTCGTGGTGCGCGACAGGCGCGGATGCCTTCACATCGGCGTCGCGCGCCGGAAGCGTGAGCGTAAAAGTCGATCCCATGCCTTCGCCGTCGCTGGCCGCCGCCATCCGTCCGCCATGAAGCTCGACCAGATGACGAACGATTGAGAGCCCGAGGCCCAAGCCGCCATGCCGCCGAGTCGAGCTGCCGTCGCCTTGGCGGAACCGCTCGAACACAAAGGGAAGAAAATCCGATGGGATGCCGCTCCCGTTGTCGGAGATGCGAACGACGGCGTCCGCACCGCTCTGCTGCAACGCGACTTCGACCCTGCCGCCGTTCTGCGTGAACTTCACCGCGTTCGACAGGAGATTCCAGAAGACCTGCTGCAGGCGCTCGGAGTCGGCCCACACGAACACCGGCGCGGACTGGATCGACGTCACCAGGCTGACGCCTTTCGCATCGGCGGTGGGGGTGATCGACTCGACCGCGAGCGTCAGAAGCGGCGCGAGCGGCACCAGCTTCGGTGCGAGCTGCACGTTGCCGCGAACGATGCGCGAGATATCAAGCAGGTCGTTGACAATCTGAACCTGCGCCGAGGCATTGCGATGGATCGTATCGAGCGCCCGCATCACATGACGAGGCTGCACGTTGCCGTCGCGCAGCATCGCCGTCCAGCCAAGGATGGCATTCAGCGGCGTTCGCAGCTCGTGAGAGAGCGTCGTGAGAAACTCGTCCTTCAGGCGATTGGCCATCTCGGCGTCTTCGCGGGCTTCACCGAGGGCGTGAAGGAGATCGCGCAGCTCGTACTGGCGCTCGCGCCCGCGGATCGCGCTCCGAATGAGACTGAGCGCGGCGCCAAGACGGATGGGGCGTTCGAGCAGGATAACGTTGCGCAGACCTTCGAGGAGGCGAAGCGTGCGCAGATAGACCTCGGAGCGCTCGGCGTCGGCGAAGAGCAGGATCGGGATGTCCGACCACGTGGGCTGCGAACGGAGGCACTCCATCAGCTCGTGAATCCCTGGGTCTTCGAGGGCTTCTTCGGTGAGCAAAATGGCGCCGGCGCCGCGCAGGAATTCCGTGCAGAGCGCCGACGACGTCGAGCAGACACATCGATCTATTTTCGCGCGCGCCAACACTTCCTCGGTGAGCGGCGCATCCTTACCGACCGGCGCAAAAATCAGTACCCGATCGTCGAGGCGATCGGTGACATCCTTGTCCGTCATGCATTCTTGCGGGCTTTCAGTGAGCCCCCCACATACTCAGGGATCCCCGAGAGCACTCCACGAAACTGGTTCAGTGGCTCGCCCACGACCAGATGGCCTTTGTCGATGCCGATCTCGCGGATGTAGGTTTCATGCTTGCCCGTGCGTTTCTTCACCACGGAGAGCGCCTTCCGCACTTGTCCGTCGGCCTCGAAGAACCGCATCATGAAAATCGTATCGGCGATATAGCTGACGTCGATCGGCGATGCCATCGACTGTCCCATCAGCCCGGTCTGCGCCACGGTGAGGAACGTCGCCACACCACAACTCGCGAGATACGACGTGAGCTCGTGGAGACGGACGACGGCAGCGTCGGCCTCGGGAATCGCGGTGAGATATCCCGTGAGGCTGTCGATCAAGACGACCTTCACCCCGTCGTCTTCGACCGCCTTGCGCACGCTATGGCTGAACTCACCGGGCGACATCATGCCGGGCTCCACTTTGGCAAGCTTCACCTTGCCGCTCTTCACGCTCTCGCTCATCTTCATGCCAAGCTCGTCGCTCCGGCTGATGAACGTGGCGCGCTGTTCGTCGAACATGAACGCCGCAACGGAAATGTCTTTCGACGCTGCAGCGCACAGGTATTGCGCAGCGAGTGTGGATTTGCCGACGCCGGAAGGGCCGATGATGAGGGTGGTGGTGCCCATCGGCACGCCTTCGTCGAGGAGCTGATCGATATGTTTCAGCCCGCTCTTTAGCGTTTTCTGCGGAAGCGGCCGTTCCACCCGGCGATTCTCCAGCCTGGGGAAGACGCGGATGCCCCCCGTCTGAATTTTGAAATCGTGAAAGCCGGCGACGTACGACACGCCGCGCAGTTTTGAAATCTGGAGGCGACGCCGCACCAAGCCGAAATCGTAAATCTGCTGTTCCAACCTGATGACCCCGTGCGACAGGCTCTGAATGTGAGGGTCCTGATCGTTTCCGCCGTTTTCGTTCAGCAGCATCAGGGTACAGCCTCGCCCGACGAAGAACTGCTTCAGGCCGAGAATCTGGCGGCGGTATCGCAGCGAGTCGCGCGCGAGCAACCGCATGTCGGACACCGAATCGAGGACCGCACGCGCCGGCCGAAATTTTTCCACCGCCTCAAAGACGTTTTTGGAGAGATCCCCGAGCTCGATCTCGGCAGGATGAAAGAGGGTGTATTCCTCTTCGGGTCGAAGATTGTCGGCCGCCTGAAGTTCTTGAATGTGGATGCCGTCGAGCGACCAGCCGTGCGAGGCGGCGTTGGCCCGCAACTCGTCTTCGGTCTCCGACAGCGTGATGTACATGCAGGACTCGCCGTGACGAAGACCTTCGAGGAGAAACTGCATCCCGACAGTGGTTTTACCCGCGCCTGGATGCCCCTCGACAAGATGAGTCCGATGGGCAGGCAGCCCACCTTTTAGGAGATAGTCCAGTCCTGGAATACCCGTCCGGACTTTCTGCCTGTAATCGGCCTTGATGTGTTCTCTCGGTTCGAGCCTCGCCGGGTTCTCGGCCGTCTTCATCCGTCCTCCACACAGACGCAAATCGACTCACTCGATCCCAAAGGATCAATTAGTGTCCAGCTAAACTGCAAACGAAGTGCCGGAAAACGGCATGAAGTGGGGAAGGGAATTGTCCAAAAGTTTTACATGCCCGATGACCGCTGACGTATTAAGGTCGCAAGCCAGACGGCCAAGTCATTAGCGGTCGCGACAACCGCCGCGGGTCGTATCACGCGAAAGCGATCGGTGTCCAAAGGAAGCCTCCACCCTTTGCGTGCGACTTCGCGCGTGGCCAGCAGGACGCCGGCGCGGTGACGGTCGAGACCGTATTGGATGCCCTCAGACATCTGATCAGAGGTGGCCACTTCATATTCGCTGAACGCGACGGAAAATCGCCGTTTGGTCAGCTCAATCGCGATCGGCGCCGCCACTGGCAGACGATCTTCGGGCACATACATCAGAAACAGATCGCGCGCCTCGCGTTCGCGCGCTGAGTGCTTTCCGATCGCTTCGAGAATTTCCCCACCGCGCGTTTGCGCCACGTCGAAAAGATGCGCGAAGTCGGCGTCGTCCCGATGCGAGAACGTCTGTGAGGCCCGGTCGAGCATCTTTCGATATTCCTCCCTCGTCCATTCAACGGCCTCTGCCGGTGCTCTCGTGTCCTCGGCGAGGGCGACGAGATCGCGTGCCAGTCTCCCCAGCACTTCGGCGATGAGCGCGGGCGACCCGTCGTGGGGCAGCGAGCGGATGCTATTGGTAAGCAGCAGTGTCGCGGCGTGGCGGAATCCGTGCGGGGGCGTGAACATTGAAGACGCTAAATTTTTGCTGACCTCGCCACGCAGAGACGACACCATCTCAATTATGGATTGAAGTAGAGCCCGATGGTCGAGCGGTCGGTCATGGACCGCCCTTCAAATAGCCAGGTCTTCTTGTAGTGGATGCGGACGAGGAGGTGCGCTCCCGGGACCAGGCGCACCGGCGGACTTAGTACGATCGGCGCCGGATTCTGTCTGGGTGTCCACACACCAAGAGGGCGCGGCGCCGTATTACCTGAACGCAGTTGAAGCTCGACCTCACGAACGATGGACGGAGTGCCAGGCAGCACATCGATGCCGTTCGCGTCGCCCGAGGTTGCGACACCGATCGGCAGGACAAATTCCTGTGTAGCTTCGATGACGTCGGCCGGCATCTGATAAGGCGTGGGCAACGGCACGGCAAGGTGGGGTTCGCCATGCGTCCACGCATTTATCAGCTTCGCCAGTGCAGGGGCTTTCGCGTGATCGCCCTCCGGATAACCACCGGTTGCCCAGTCGAGAATCACATCGAGCTCGCGCGCCGGCAGCTCGCGATGCGCGGTTCTCACGAAATTCGTCGCGGCGTCCGTCGACGGGCCCTCGGTCTCGAGTAATTCGGTGCGCAGCGATTCCGCCCAGGGAAACGCGTCCGCGTAACTCAGCAACGACATCGGCCCGACACCGCCTTCGATATGGCAGTGCCCGCAGCGATTGAGAAAAATCGGATAGACCTCGGCGTTGTAGGTGAATTTCGACGTCACGCCTTTGTGGGCGTGAAGCGGTCGCGTGAGACAGACGGCTGCAAGGATGAGAGCGAGCGCGACAGCCGGAACCTTCACGTTCATCGCCGCACGATGAGCGTCTCGAGCGCCGACACCGCCGCGCTGAAGTTGCGGTAGGCCTCGTTGATTTTCTCCCGGTCTCCGAGATCGCCGTAATTATCGAGTTGATAGGCAGAGACCACGATTTGCTTGACGCGCGCCTCGACGGCGTGCTGATTGGCCCCTTGTGATTGAATCGCCAGCGCGAGGTCCTTTGCCTGCAGCGCGGGCACGTAGATGCCGCCGAAATTCCCGCTCTTCACAAGCGAGGCTAACTCGGTGTCGCGCGTTTTCAGATCGGCAATCAAGGCCGAGACGGCAGCCGCTGACGGTTCGAGCGGCGACGGTTGCGCGCGGCCACTCGATGCGACTGACGGAGCGGCGGCTTGCGCCGGTTGATCCTTCGAGTACACCGGGAAGGCGAAGTCGAAGCGGCTTTCCTTGTCGTCCGAGCCAAATGAGATTTTGGCTGTCATCTGCGCGGGCAACGACAGCTGATCGATACGCGCCTCGAAGAAGGCCCCATTGCGCGCCAACACCAGCGGTGCCGAGGCGAGCTCGCGCCACGTGTTCGTTTTCGGATCGAAGACCTCTTTGACGACGACGCGGGCTCTCACCTTGCGCGCTTTCTCGATCGGGAGCGGCTTGGAAAAGTCGTCGTAGATATACACGCGCAGCCGCCCAGGAGCCGGATATGCGCCTTCGACATGATGCCAGTTGTCGGGGGCCATGAAGAACAGCCCGCCGTGCTTCGGATTGTGATCGCCATGGGCGCGCGGCGTGTGCCGGGCCACCATCGCCGTGCCGTCTGCACAGATACCGGGCTCTATCTGGTTGACTTGTTTGTGTGCCACGCAGGTGAACGTCAACGCCACCGTCGTGGCGATGAGTTGGCGGGAACAGATACGGCATTTGCCGGCATTCGTCTCTTCGATGACGCCGTGCACTGGGCATTTCCACACGGTGACGAGCCGCACCGGATCGAGGTCCATCCCACAGATAACGCACTTGCCTTTTTTGTCTTCGAGGACGTCCGGGTGCATCGGACACGTCCAAGCAATCGGCGGAAGCTGCGCTGCCGACACTCCGGCCACGGCGACGATCGCCGCCGTAAGAAGAACAGCGAGGCTCAAGGGTTTCATGGCGGATTACCGCAAGTTTAGCATCACGGGCGCAGCGGGTTCGACGCATTTAGGCCGTGCAGAAGGTGGGGGAATCGCGGTGTGTGTCGGACCGTCAGGCCGCGCCGGATCAAATAAATACACGCGGCCCGGTACGCCGGGCGCGTGATAGGCAAGCACCGGCGTGAGTGGCAGCGCGCCGAGCGTATTTTTTTCTGCGAACCGTTGTTGAAACAGCGGCAGCTCCCATTCTTCAAGAAGAAAGTACGGACGCCTGCCGTGCTCGGACAACCATGCGACGCTTCGATCGAGCCAGGCCTCGTCGAGCCGATCGAATCTCATTGTGATGCGTCCGCCGTAGTAGCGCGTGGGACCGCTGTTCTGGCCCGTCAGAATCACGCTCGACGGATCGGTGAACTGCTCGATGAGCTTTCCGATGGTCGCGTACCGATGGTCGCCTTCACCTGTTGGGAAGGCGCCGTTGGCCGCCGCGAACACGATTCCATGGATGCCAACCATCATCAGAATCACCACCCCCAGCGACCAGAACGTCACACGCCGCATCAGAAGCGCGGCTGTACCCACACATATCGCCGGCCACGCCGGAAGAAGAAATCTCAGGTACCACCACGCGTCGAACGGGACGTAGGCGAGATACAACGCGACGACGGCGACGGCGAACGCCCCCAGCAACCGCGATTGCTGCGAATTAAAAAACAGTGCGACGAAGCCGACGAGCGCGATCGGCGTCTGCGATTTCATGAACCATCCGCCGTATCGAACAAGGTTGACCGGCACGTTGGCGAGCGAGAAGAGCGAGGAGAGATCTCCGTATCCAGATGAGAACGGCGATCCGTATACCGACCTGTTCACCCATGCGACAAGCAGGCAGCCGGGAAGTGCGCCGGCCAGGAAGAACGCGCTCCGCCGGCGCGAATGAAGGCAGCCCACGAACAGCACGGCGGCGAGCGGCGCAAGATTCGGGCGAATGAGAATGGCGGCCGATGCGGCCACGCCGGCCGCAACGCCGCTGCGGTGCGAGCCGCACGTGAAATAAATCGCCACGGCCCAAAATGCGGCCGCGGGTACGTCGCTCATCGGTGAGACGAGCATCGCGAGAAATGCCGGGCTCGTCGCCATCAACCACGCCGCCGCGAGTCCAACGCCGTCTGAGTGCAATCTGCGTCCAATTAAGAACGTCATCCACACCAGAAGCGCGCCGGTCATGGGGACGATCCAGAACATGGCGCAGTGGCCTGCCACTGCTTTGGCCGCCGCCATCATCAGAGAAAGGCCGGGAGCGGTCATCGGCACGAGCGCAGACCCGGACGCTGCCGGTCGAAAACCGTAGGGCGTGAAACTCCACACCGCGTCGGGCCACGGCACAGCGTCTGCGATGGGAACCGGAACCGTTTGCGTTCCACGCAGCCACAAATCAGCTTGCGACACATACGCGTACGAGTCGGAGCCAGCGGCGGTCCACGAATTTCTCGCGAGGCCGGTGACGGCGGGGCAGAGTGAGAGCAAGACGGCCAGCGGCACCGAAAGATGTGAGAGCGCCGAGACGTCGCGGCGAACTCGAGCGGCGCCCGACACGATCGCATAGCCGATCGCAGCGACGGCGGCTGCCGCGAGCGGCCGCAGCGGATCGGTCGAGGCGATCGACAGGGTCCCAAGCGGCACGCGAAAGCCGCCAGCGAGCCACACCCCGAGGCTCCAAAGCGTGCTGGCTGCGGCGATCACGAGTAGAATGATCCGAATCATCAGTTCGACAATACTGCGGCCGGATTGTACTTTTTGGAGGCGTCCGAATGGGGAAGATCGAGGACCGCTGGCGATTCAGTCTGTCTCGGCGCCAAGCGTTAGCCAGTCTTGCCACCATGCTGGCGGGATCGCCGTTGTTGTACGGCCAGCAGGATCCTCACGGCGACCTGCGGAATCATAAAAGGATATCGGGCATCGACGAGATGATGTCGGCGTTCGACTTCGAGCCGATCTGCTACGCGAACATGACCCTCGAGCGCTTCGACTACATGGCGCACGGCGATGGCAGCGAATTCAATCTTCGGCGCAACCGTCAGGCGTTCGACTGGGTCGACATCCTTGCCGGTAACGCGGTGGACCCGAAGAGCATCGACCTCTCGACCGAACTGCTCGGTGTGAAGCTGACGCACCCGATTTACGTCGCGCCGAGCTCAGGCCAGGGCGCGCTCCACCCCGACGGCGAGATGGGCATGTATCGCGGAGCCACGGCGGCCAATACGATCATGGCGATCGCGAGCGGCCCGTCGATCCCGCATGCGCGAATTGCTGCGGCTTCGACCGGCGTGCGCTGGAATCAGTTCTACCCGATCTCCGATCTTCAAGGCTCGAAGGATTCACTCCAGCAGTATCAGGATCTCGGTACCAAGGCGATCATCATGACGGTCGATCAGCAGGCGTCGGTCTACGAGCGCGATCTGCACGATCGCAATCTCGGCGGTGTCGTGCGATCGACTGGCGGCGCAGGACGTGGCGGTCGCGGTCGTGGTGCGGCGGCTCCCGCAGGCGACGACTCGGAAGCAGGACCCGCGCGCGGTCGCGGAGCCGGCGCGGCCCCAGGCGCGCGTACTGGCGCACCCGGCGGGATGCCCATTCCAGCGAGCAACAAATACCGAGTGCAGAATCGGCGCCTTTGGTACAACTGGGACTACGTGAACGCAATGCGTGAGGTCATCAGAGTTCCCCTCGTCATCAAAGGTATTGTCACGGCCGAAGACGCGGCTGAGTGTGCGCGGCAGGGCGTCAGCGCGATCATCGTGTCGAACCACGGCGGCCGCTCCATGGACTACGGCCCGTCGACGCTCGAAGTGCTGCCTGAGATCGTCGCCGCGGTCAACGGGAAGATTCCGGTCATCATCGACAGCGGATTCCGACGCGGCAGCGACGTGTTCAAAGCACTCGCGCTTGGCGCCAGTGCCGTCGAGCTTGGGCGCGCAGCCCGTTGGGGTCTCGGCGCGTTCGGCGCGGCCGGCACGCAGCGGTTGCTCGAAATTGTCCAGGCCGAGCTTGTGCAGGCGGCAGCGTTTGCCGGGTGCGCGAACCTGAAGGCGATCAATCAATCAACGGTCAAAACCAATTTCGTCTAATGGGTACGTTCGAGAATCGCCTTCGCTACAGCCCGAGCCGCCGGAAGGCCCTCGCGCAGTTCGCTGCGTTCGTCGCCGCGTCGCCACTGCTGGGCGCGCAACAGGATCCACACGGCGACCTGCGGATTCATCGGCGCGTGCCCGGCCTCGACGAGATGGAGACGGTGTTCGACTTCGAGCCGCTCTTTCACGCGAACATTCCTTTGCAAACGACCGAATATACGTACCACGGCGACGCCAGCGAATTTACGCTGCGGCGCAATCGTCAAGCGTTCGATTGGGTGGACGTCGTGACGGACAAAAAGCCCGTCGTCGCGACATCGATCGATCTGTCGACCACGGTTCTGGGACAGCCGATGAAGTTTCCCATCTTCATCTCTCCGAATTCGTTTCAGGTGCCGCTGCATCCGGACGGCGAGATTGCCACGCATCGCGGCGCGACGGCTGCCTCCAACACGCTGATGATGATCAGCAACGTCTCGTCGCTGCCGGTCGAAAAAATTGTGCCGTCGGCAGCGGGGCCGTGCTGGTTCCAGTTTTACCCGCGCGAGGATCTCGACGATAGCCGCGACGTGATCGAGCGAGCGCAGGCGGCCGGTTGCCCGGCCGTGATCGTCACGGTCGATCAGCAGGCATCGAACTACGAGCGGGATCTTCACGTACGGAATCTCGGCGGGTCGGTGCGGACCTCGGGACGCGGCAGCGTCTACAACGCAGGCATCCCGGACCCGGAGCCGTCGCGAGGGCGCGGCGGAAGGAGCGGCGGACGCGGAGGGGCGCAAGGCGCGGCCCTGGCGCAATATCGGCTCGGCATCCAGCGGCTTTGGTACACGTGGGAGTATCTGGATGCGATTCACAAGTTCATCAAAGGACCGATGATTGTGAAGGGCATCGTGACGGCCGAAGACGCCGAGCTCTGCGTACAGCACGGTGTCGACGCCATCCTGGTGTCCAATCATGGCGGCCGATCCATGGATTACGGCCCCTCGCCGTTGGAGGTGTTGCCGGAAATCGTGAAGCAGGTGCGCGGACGCATTCCGGTCCTCGTCGACAGCGGGTTCCGGCGGGGCAGCGACGTGTTCAAGGCGCTCGCGCTCGGCGCCAGCGCCGTCGGTATCGGCCGCGCCAATCGGTTCGGTCTCGGCGCGTTCGGCGCTCCAGGCGTCCAACGCGTGCTCGAAATCATGCAGCGGGAACTGGTGCAGGCGGCCGCGGCGGCGGGCCGGCGCACTCTGGCATCCATCGATACAACTGCCGTAAAGGTGAACTTCGTATGAGCGACAAATTCAGCAGACGCCAGGCACTCGAAAGCGTCGGCGCAATCGTTGCGGGAACGGTGGCCGGATCGGCCATGGCCAACGGCCAGGCACCTGCGGGCCGTGCTTCACTCGATACCACGAGCCCGCGGCTCGCACCGCGCGACGAGCTGGTCAACATCCTCGAGTTCGAAGAGGAAGCGAAGAAGAAACTTGCGCCCGCGACCTATGCGTTCATCGCCGGCGGCGATCGCGCGCTGATGGATCGCATTACGCTGCGGCCGCGGATGTTGTCGCCGACGCTCGACATGGACCTTACCGTGACGTTATTCGGCGAACAGCACTTCACGCCGATTCTCGTGGGGCCAATGGCCGATCAGAAGCGGTTCCACGCCGACGGCGAGCTGGCCACCGCGAAAGGCGCCGCCGCGGCGAAAGCGCTGATGGTTGTGAGCAGCCGATCGAGCGTGCCGCTCGATCAGATTGCCGCCGTCGCGAAGCCGTCGTTCTGGTATCAGGTATTTGCTACCGACAACGCGGCCAAACAGCAGGTGCAGGACGCGATCAAGGGAGGCGCGAAAGCGATCGTCATCACGGTGGGTGCCACGCCGGCCGCGAACGGTCCACGCGTCGCAACGTCGAGCGCGATCAACTGGTCGGCTGTGGATTCAATTCGTCAAGGAGTGAACGTGCCGGTCCTGGTCAAGGGCATCACGACACCGACCGAAGCAACTGCTGCCCTGCAGCACAACGTGCAGGGTATTGTTGTCTCGAACTACGGCGGCCTCGTGGCGGGGAAGGACGCGATGATTCTGACGCTGCCGACCGTCGTCGATGCGGTCGCCGGAAAAGTTCCAGTGCTCATCGATGGCAGCTTCCGTCGCGGCACCGACGTGCTGAAGGCGCTCGCGTTTGGCGCGCAGGGCGTGCTGATTGGCCGCCCGGTCATCTGGGGTCTGTCGGCGTACGGCGACGCCGGGGTTCAGAGCGTTGTCGAGATGTTCCAGACCGAGCTCGCCCGTTATATGGGCATGTGCGGCAAGTCGAACCTCAAGGCACTCGGACGAGACCTGGTGAAAGTTCATGGACCGCTGCCGCCAAAGACGGCGACGACAAATAACTAGCAACTGGTGAGCTGGTGATCTGGTGATCTCGTGATCTGGTGACCTCAGATCAAGACTTCACCAGTTCACCAGTTGACGCGAGGACTTCATGGGCAAAATTGAATCCAAGTGGGCGAGCAGCATGTCGCGGCGGAAGGCGCTTGCGGGGCTCGGCTCCATTATCGCGGGATCGCCGCTGCTGCACGCGCAGCTCGATCCGCGGCCCCAACCGCTGCATCGCCGCACGCCTGGGCTGATGGAAATGTACACGGCGTTCGATTTCGAGCCGGTGATGTTCAGCAACATTCCCCTGGCTACCTACGACTACACCGCGCACGGCGATGCCAGTGAATTCACTCTGCGCCGAAATCGCCAGGCATTCGACTGGGTCGACCTCGTGCCGGGCAAGGCCGTGGATCCGGCATCGGTGAATCTTTCGACGCAAGTGCTCGATCTCAAGCTGCAATACCCCATCATCATCGCGCCGTCGGCGACCCAGACCGCACTACATCCGGACGGCGAAGCGGGGATGTATCGCGCGGGGTCGTTGTGCGCGAACACGCCGATGATTCTCAGCAACAATTCCAGTCAAACGGTCGAGCAGGTCGCGGCGGCAGCGAAAGGGCAATTGTGGTGGCAGTTCTATCCGCGGCAGGATCTTGACGCGAGCCGCGAGCTGTTGGAACGCGCGCAAGCGTCGGGCTACACCGCGATCGTCGTCACCGTCGATCAGCAAGCGTCGTTCTACGAACGCACCCAGCAGGATCGTAACCTCGGCGGCAATCCACGCGGCGGCGGAGCGAGAGCTGGTGGTGCGGGACGCGGTGCGGCAGTCAATCCCAACGATCCCGAAGCCGTCGGGCCTGGCACTCCGAACCGCGGGGCAGGTGCAGGCGCTGCGCCGGGCCGAGGACGCGGTGGTCGCGGTGCGGCTCCCTCGAGCGGCCCCGGTCTCTATCGCATCGCGGCACCCGGAAGACTTTGGTATACGTGGCAGTACCTGGACGAAATCCGCAAGTTCATCAAAACGCCGATGCTTCTCAAGGGCATCATGACCTCGGAAGACGCGAAATTGGCGGTTGAGCACGGGATACAAGGCATCATCGTCTCGAACCACGGTGGCCGGTCGATGGACTACGGGCCTTCGACGCTCGAAGTGCTGCCGGAAATCGTCGCGGCGGTGAACGGGCGCATTCCCGTCATCGTCGACAGCGGATTCCGTCGCGGCAGCGACGTGCTCAAGGCGCTCGCACTCGGTGCTGACGCGGTCATGCTCGGGCGCGCCACACGATGGGCGCTTGGCGCATTCGGACCGCTCGGCGTCGAACGGCTCATGAACGACATCATTTTCCCGGAGCTCGTGCAGGCGGCGGCGGCCGCCGGCCGGACGACGCTGTCATCGATTGATAAAAGCATTATCAGTACCAGGTGGCCATAACTGAAAACTAGAAACTAGAAACTGGAAAGTAAGTAACAAAATAAAAGGCCGCATAAAAGGCCGCGGAGCTTCCCGCGGCCTTTTCTTCGTACACTTTCCTGCTTACCTTCTAGTGTCCAGTTTCCAGTTGGCTACTGCGGATCGTGGCAGGTGTCGCAGCTGACCGGCGCTGAATGCTCTTTGTGGCACTCGATGCACGCGGCCATCGAGATGTCCTTCACCTTCTGCATCACGTCCATCTGCGCGACGTTGCCGTGACAGGTGTCGCAGGTGACCTTGCCGTCGGTCACGTGCTGCTTGTGGCTGAAATAGACGAACGCCGGCAGCCGATACACGCGGCGCCAGGGCACATCTTCTTTTTTCTCGTCGAACTGCGCCAGCTTCTGAATGTGTGGGCTGTCGGTCTTCACGTTCGTGTGGCAGCCCATGCACGTCTGCGTTGGCGGGAAGGTCGCGCGATCATCTTTTTCCGCGCCTTCGTGGCAGTTGGTGCATTTCAGCCCTTGGGCCAGGTGCGCTTTGTGGCTGTACGGCAGCGGCTGCTCGGGCGCCGGCGGCGGCCGGTACTCGCCGGGCTGCGCCGGAGGCTGCTGAGCGGCAGGTGCCACGGCCGCGACGTACACGACGGCCGCCCAGACAACGAAGGCGGCAGCGATCAGTTTCGATGGGCGCATCGTAGGGCGATAATAACACTCGGACCTAAACGTCCCATGAATCAGAAGGAGGCTCGCATGCTTTCCAGACGTGATCTTTTTGCCGGCGGCGGCGTGTTGACGCGGCTTGGGCCGGCCCCCGCGGCAGCGGCGCAGCGATGCGGAAACGACATCGACAACGGCGCGATCAACGACATTGCTGCCGCGGTGCGCGATCTGCGCCATCCGGCCGCATCTTCGATCGTCAGTCAGGTGCGCGATCGCCAGCGGGCGTTCCTGCGGCAGAACCAGAAGTTCCCCGATTTCATCGAGGTTGGCGTGCGTGTGTGGGAGGGGCTGGAGGATTGGCACGTGGAAAATCATCAGGAGATGGAAGTCCGGAGATCCGCCGAAGGCCGCTACCTGATGAAGTTCAGGATGACGGAACTGGTGCTGAAGACGGAGATGCCAGAATTGGAAGTGGGCTTGGCTTACGATCGCTGAACCGAGAACCTGTATAGTTCACCCGTGCCGAATCCTGAATCCCAACTCGTTCGCGTCATTGGCACGCGCCAGCTGACGGCGAGCATCGTCAACGTGACGATCGCGTCTTCGATTTTTTTGATGCCCGCGTCCGTTGCCGCGGCCCTGGGCCCGGCTGCGCCGATCGCTTACGTCGTGTGCGCGGCGTTGATGGCTTTGATCGCGCTGTGTTTTGCCGCGGCGGGGAGTCGCGTGTCGCTCACGGGCGGGCTGTACGCGTACACGGAGGTTGCGTTCGGTGGATTCGCGGGATTCATGTGCGGTTTTCTCTATTGGTCGACGGCGTGTCTATCAGTGGCGTCGGTGGCCACGGCATTTGCCAGTTCAGTCGGCGGCTTTTGGGCGCCCCTCAACACAGGAGTATTGCGCGCGCTGCTCCTCGCCGCCTTGTTTAGCGTGCTCGCGATCGTGAACATTCGCGGCATCAAGCCCGGCATCAGGCTGGTCGAAGCGATTACGGTCGCCAAGCTGGCACCGTTGGTTCTTCTGATAGGCGTGGGCGTGTGGTCGATGAACGCGGAATTCCTGAAGATGACGTTGCCAACCGTGTCCCAGGTGGGGCGAGCGTCGATTGTGCTGATCTTCGCCTTCGTGGGAGTGGAGGTCGCGCTGACGCCGTCGGGCGAGATCCGGGATCCGTCGCGAACCGTGCCTCGAGCGATCTTCAGCGCGTTGGCGATTGCGACGATCATCTACCTTGCGATTCAGATCGTCGCACAAGGCATTCTGGGGCCCGAGCTACCGAACTACACCGGGGCGCCGCTCGCAGAGGCCGCCAGGCGTCTGCTCGGGAATGCGGGGAGGATAGCGTTGCTTGCAGGTGCGACTGTTGGCACGTTCGGCTACGTGGCGGGCGACATGCTCGGCACGCCGCGGGCGTTTATCCCACTGGGGCGGGATGGCGCTCTGCCGGCGTCGCGTGCGAAGTTGCACCCGCGTTATCACACGCCGGCGCTCGCGATCGGCGTCTACGCGGTCGTCGTCTCGGCGCTCGCAATTTCAAGCACCTTCGAGCGCCTCGTCATTATGGCGAACGTCTCCGCCATGTTTCTGTATCTGCTGTGCGTCGCCGCGTCGTATGAGCTTCAGCGGCGCGACGTCCGGATGTCGGGCACACCATTCAATTTGCCAGGTCGCGGTGTGATCCAGTTGCTCGCTGGCGCCGGCATCGTGTGGTTGGTCGCGCAAGCGACCGCACGCGAGTTCGAGATCGAGGCGGCGTTTCTCGCCGTCACGAGTGGCTATTACCTTCTGCGCAGAAAATCTATGCGCCCGCTTCCGGCGTCTTCCTCGTCTTCTTCGGCTTAGCGGCGCTCATCGAACCGGTGACGCTCGTTGGGCCCGGCTTGAGTTCCTTTTCGGCTTCCAGCCAGTGTTCGACATCCGATCCGTGTTGCCCGCCGCGCGACTGGTAGATTTCGTACGCACGTCGTGCGACCTGGTCGCCGTCATTCATGTGATCGACGCCGCCGTTTGCGGCGCCATTGGGCTTCTTCGCCGGTGATTTCTTCGATTTCGGCTGATCGCTCGCTCCGTCCGTGGGTTTATTTGTCCGCGGCATGGCAGCCTTCCTTTCCTGAAAACTTCTGTTCCAGCATAACTCCAAGAGGCTGCTGATCAAGATCGCATTTCACTACTGGTTCCTCCTGCGGCGGGAATGTACGCCTTCAACACGTAATCGGTGACCATGCGGTCGGCGCTGAAGCGCCAGCCGAGCGTCCGGATGGCGCGCTTCATCCGTGCGATCCAACCGCGCGGCAGTCCGTCACGATCGCGATCGTAATAGAGAGGGATAACGTCTTCTCGCAGCGTTCGAAGCAGCGCATCGGCGTCCCTCATGTCGTGAAGATCGGTCGACGAGTGGGTCTCGCCTCGCCCGATGGCGAAGCCGTTGAGGCCGTCGTAGGCTTCCGCCCACCAGCCATCAAGAATGGAGAGATTCAAGCCGCCATTCAACACGACCTTCTGGCCGCTCGTGCCCGAGGCTTCGAGCGGACGCCGTGGCGTGTTCAGCCATACGTCCACGCCCTGCACGAGATACCGGCCGACGTTGATGTCGTAATCCTCGATGAACAGCAGCTTGCCGCCGAAGCGTGCGTCGCGCAGCAACCGCACGATCTCCTGAAGGATTTCTTTTCCTGGTCGATCTCTCGGATGCGCTTTGCCGGCGAACACAAATTGAATCGGCACTTTCGCATCGTTGACGAACGCCGCGATCTTTTCCATATCTCGCAGCACGAGATTGGCGCGCTTGTAGGTCGCGAATCGACGGGCGAAGCCGATGGTGAGCGCATCGAGACTCAGGGCGTGGCGCACTTGATTGACGAACTCCGGCGTTTCACCGCGGCGCTCGGCGCAGCGCGCGGCGCGCAGCCGCGCCACCTCGATGAGCTGCGTCTTCAATGTTTGATGCGTCTCCCACAACTCACCGTCTTCGATGGTATCGATCGTTTGCCAGCAGCTCGCCTCGGCCAGACGATCGGGCCAGTCGGGTCCGAGATGGCGGTCGTACAGCTGATGCATCTGAGGCGCGAGCCAGGTGCGCACGTGAATTCCGTTGGTGATGTTGCCGATGGGCACCTGCTCCTCGGACGCGCCGGGATAGAGCGGCGTCCACATCGCACGCGAGACCTGACCGTGAAGCGACGACACAGCGTTGGCGCGGCGCGACAGCTTCAGCGCGAGAATCGTCATGCAGAACTCTTCATGATTGTCGGCGGGATTCACGCGCGCCAGTGCCATCAACTCGTCTTCGCTGAGTCCCATGGTCTCGCGCAGAGGACCGAGATGTTCTTCAATCAACGCCGGTGAGAATCGATCGTGTCCCGCGGGCACCGGTGTGTGTGTGGTGAACACCACGTGCGACGAAATCCGCCGAAGCGCCTCATCGGCCGCAATGCCTTCGGCCGCCATCAGCTGTCGCGCGAGCTCGAGCGCGGCGAACGCGCTATGTCCTTCGTTCAAGTGAACGACGCCGGGTGCGATGTCGAGCGCTTGAAGGGCACGGACGCCGCCGACGCCGAGGATCAATTCCTGCCGAATGCGCACGCGATCGTCGCCGCCGTAAAGCCGCGCCGTCAGTTCGCGATCCTCGGGCTGATTGCCAGGCACGTCGGAATCCAGAAGCAGCAGCGTGGTGCGCCCCACCGACAGCTTCCACACACGCGAGGCAATCGTGCCGGTGCGCGTTTCGATCCAGATCGTCACGGGATTCCCATCCGGGCTTTTGGCCGGCTGGAGCGGCAACACCCGGCTGTCGACGTCGAGATAGTCCTCTTGCTGATAGCCGTCCTTGTCGAATCGCTGCTTGAAGTAGCCCTGGTCGTAATACAGGCCGATGCCAACGAGCGGAATCCCGAGGTCGGACGCCGCCTTGATGTGATCGCCGGCGAGAATCCCAAGGCCGCCGGAATAGATCGGCACCGATTCGTGAAGGCCGAACTCAGCCGAAAAGTACGCAACAGGCCTGGCCCACAGCACGCCGGCGTTGCGCGCGCCCCAGGTGTGCGTCGAGGTGAGATGTTCCTGCATCCGGCGGTACGCGTAGTTGATGCGGCTGTGCAGCACGAGCGCCGACACGCGTTCTTCGAGCCGATCGATCGGAATCTGCTGCAGGAGCGCAATAGGATTGTGATCGAGCTCGCGCCACAACACGGGATCGAGCTCGCGGAAGAGACTGGACGTATCGTGATCCCAGCTCCACCACAGATTCTGCGCCAGCGCGTGAAGCCGTTGGTGCGCCGGCGCCACGAATTGTCCCCTCGTGCGCGCTTCACTGACAATCGACGCGAGTTGCGCTCCGGCCGCGGTCAGCAGCCGCACAGCGTCGTGATTGAATGCGCGCGGCTCGACGGTCTGCACGACGAGCACGCCCTGCAGAAGGCCACGATCGATCAGCGGCACGCCGAGAAACGCGTGATAAGGATCTTCGCCGGCTTCGATGAAATACTTGAAGCGCGGATGCTTGGTCGCGTCTTCGATCACTTGGGGCATGAGCTGCTCCCCGACCAGACCGGCGAGTCCCTCGTTCAGCCGCATGCGAATCCGGCCGACGCTCTCCTGACGCAGCCCCACCGTGGCCGCCAGCACCAGGGTCGATCGATCGGCTTCCAGCAGATAAACAGAGCAGACGTCGGTGTCGAACCGCTGCTTGATGAGCTGGGCGATGTTGGTCAGCGTCTCGGCGGGATCGCCGCTGTTCGACACCAGGCGGCCGATCTCCTCCAGCGTCCAGAGCACCGAGTCGTCGTGCGTAAAAGATGCGCGTCGGAGGTTGGTCACAGCTCGTTCCAGTAGCAAGAAGCGTGCTTCGACTGCATGGAAATCCTTAGCAAATCGTGGGGATAGAAAGGGCTATCGAAAGCGCGGCCAACAAGAACGTCTGTTTGCGGCGCCGTTTGCGACATCATTGTCGATTTCGATAAGAACGAAGTTCGCCCGCATATACTCCGGATTAGCGCATGGCTACCCAGAGAGCGACCGACATTCGCACCGGCCTCTTCTCCCAGTACGCGCTGGACCACTGTTACGACGAGATGTTCGATGCCTCGGGTGTCGCGCGTGCGCCGTACGAGGCACTGCACCGTCGGTTGCTCGAGCTCTCGCCGGCCGATCTGCGTCAACGGCAGCAGAACGCCGACAGCGCGTTCCTCCACCAGGGTGTCACCTTCACCGTCTACGGAGACGAGCAGGGAACAGAGCGGATTTTTCCCTACGACTTGCTCCCGAGGGTCATCACCGCGCGCGAATGGGAGACGATCGAGCGGGGACTCATTCAGCGGCTCACCGCGCTGAATCTGTTTCTGAAAGATATTTACCAGGACGCACGAATTCTAAAGGAAGGCGTCGTCCCGCGCCACCTCGTTTACAGTGCGCAGCACTATCGGCGCGAGATGCTTGGCGTGCGCCCGCGCAAGGACATTTATGTGTCGGTGGCCGGCAGTGATTTAGTCCGTCTGCCGGATGGGCAGTTTGCGGTACTCGAAGACAACCTGCGCGTGCCGAGCGGCGTGTCGTACATGCTGACGAACCGGCAGATCATCAAGCGGGTGTTTCCCGAGCTGTTCACTAACTACGCGGTGCGTCCGATCGATCATTACGGTCAGTCGCTGTTGGCGACATTGCGGTCGCTCGCCCCCGGCGACCGGAGCGATCCGACGATTGTGCTGTTGACGCCAGGCGTCTTCAACTCGGCGTACTTCGAGCACACGTTTCTTGCTCGCCAGATGGGCATCGAGCTCGTCGAAGGCCGCGACCTGATCGTGCACGACAACGTTGTGTACATGCGTACCACGGCCGGGCTGCGTCGCGTCGACGTGATTTATCGGCGCGTGGACGACGATTTTATCGATCCGCTGGCGTTCAGGCCAGACTCTCGGCTTGGCGTGCCCGGCCTGTTCAACGCGTACAGGACCGGCAACGTATCAATTGTGAACGCCATCGGCACTGGCGTGGCCGACGACAAGGCGGTCTACGCGTACGTGCCGGCGATTATTCGTTTCTATCTCGACGAGGAGCCCATTCTGCCGAACGTCGAGACGTACCTGCTGTCCAACCCGGCTCATCGCACGTACGTGCTCGAGAATCTCGACAAGCTCGTCGTGAAGGCGGTTGGCGAGTCGGGTGGCTATGGCATGCTCATCGGGCCTCACAGCACGGCCAGCCAGCGTGACGAGTTCCGACGGCGCATCCAATCGGAGCCGCGGAACTACATCGCGCAGCCCACGCTCGCGCTGTCGCGGGCGCCCAATTTCATCAACGATCGGATCGAATCGCGGCACGTCGACTTGCGGCCGTATGTGCTGTGCGGCGAAAAATTCACGGTCGTGCCCGGCGGGTTGACGAGAGTAGCGCTGCGGCAAGGCTCGCTCGTCGTGAACTCATCGCAGGGCGGCGGAAGTAAGGACACATGGGTATTGGCAGACTGACGCTGCAAGGGGCGAGGGGCGAGGGGCGAGGGGCAAGGGGCGAGGGGCAAGGGGCAAGGGCAACTAACAACTAACCAACTAACCAACTAACCAACCATGCTTTCCCGCGTCGCCGATTGCGCCTACTGGACGAGTCGATATCTCGAGCGAGCGGAGCACACCGCCCGGCTCGGTGACGTCTGTCTCGGGCTCACCCTCGATCGATCGTCCGATACCGTGAGGCGACTAAGAGGCGCGGTTGGCGCGCCGCCGTTCGGGTACGGTGTGCCACCGCTGGCCAGCGGCGAGGTGATCTCCGAGGATCGCATGAATCAGACAATCGTTGCGTGCGTCGCCGCCGCTCGTGAGAACGCCCGACAAGTGCGCGAGCAGATCAGCTCCGAGATGTGGGAGCAGCTCAACCGTCTCTACCTCGCTGTCAGACAAACGACCGCACCAGGCTCGTCATCGTTCTTCACAAGCGTGAAGGAAGCCGCGCATCTGTTTCAGGGCGTCACCGACTCCACGATGATTCATAGCGAAGGGTGGCACTACATTCAGATTGGCCGATCATTAGAGCGGGCGGCGGCCACCGCGACGATGCTCGAGGTGCATTTCGCCGACGCCGACGCGGTCGGGCGTGACCCTGACATTGGCGCCTACATCTCGTGGGCCGCGTTGTTGAGATCCTGCTCCGCATTCGAGGCGTACTGCCAGCGCTACACGGCCGACGTGCGGCCAGAGCGAGTCGCCGAGTTCTTACTGCTGAGCCCCGACTTTCCCCGATCGGTGCGTTTTACGGTCGAGACCGTCGAAGCGTCGCTTCGATCGGTCGCCCGGTCGCTCGGCCGAAGCTCGACCGGGCGTGTCGAGCGGCTCGCCGGACGCTTGCGCGCGACACTCGACTACAGCCAGATCGACGAGATCATCGCCGAGAGCCTCCAGACCTACGTCCAGGGTATTCGTCAGCAGTGCGAACACGTACACACTGCGCTGTATCAGACGTATATCAACTACGAAACCGAATCGGCGATCGCCTCATGAACCGAGACACGCAGCTCATCATCCGCCATACGAATCGGTTCACCTACAGCGTGCCGATCCGCGAAAGCACCATGGAGGCACGGATGCAGCCGCGCAGCGATGGCCGGCAGCGCTGTCTCCGCTTCGAGCTGACGACGCAGCCGCGGGCTCGCGTGTTTGCCTATCAAGATCCTCTGGGCAACGTCGTCCATCACTTCGACGTCCCGAGCCGCCACGTTCGGTTCTCCATCACCGCCGATGCGGTTCTCGAGATCGAGCCGGCGCCGCCCATTGCAGAGTCCCTTCCGAACGACACGTGGGATCAGCTTGATGCGCTCGCGTCGGCGGGAGAAGAGTGGGACAGCCTGCACCCCAGCCGATTCGCCCGCGATTCGGCGCTGCTGACCGAGCTGGCGAAAGAGCTCGACTGGGAGCGTCATGCCGATCCGATGACGATGATGCGGCGATTGAACTACGCGTTGTTCCATCAATTCACGTACGCGCCGCGCAGCACACATGTCGATTCGCCAATCGACGATGCGCTGAAGGCGAGGGCGGGTGTGTGTCAGGACCTCGCGCACATCATGATCGCGCTCGCACGGCGGATTGGCATTCCCTGCCGATATGTCAGCGGGTACTTGTCGCCGAGCGAAGAAGGACACGATCGCTCGACCGAGGGCGCCACGCACGCGTGGGCCGAAGCGCTCCTGCCGCCGCTTGGCTGGGTGGGCTTCGACCCGACCAACGATGTGCTCGCGGGCGATCGCCATGTTCGCGTGTCGGTCGGGCGCGACTACGGCGACGTGCCGCCAACCAAGGGCGTGTTCCGTGGAGAGGCGGCAAGCGAGCTCGGCGTGCTCGTCACGGTCTCGCTGGCCGATGCACCAATCCGTCCCGAAAAAGTGATGCCCGTCATTACGTGGGTGGCCGCCGAGGGTATGCAACCTGCGGAGCCTGCGCGTCGATGG